>JAETOP010000006.1 GCA_021771675.1 Oscillospiraceae bacterium
GGCGCAAGACAAGGCAGAGGAACGCAAGCCTATCTGTATGTATGGCAAGTGACGATAACGCCGTATTGCGTCAATAGACCAAGCTGATATTAAAGATTTTAATCAAGAATTAGTATCAGTTCTGAGCATAACAAAGACTCGCAGCAGCAGGATTAAAACCCTGAACTGCTGCGAGTCTTTTCAGGCAGCACCGCTTCTGCGGTGCTGCCTGAACTTGCAAGAGAAAGATTACCGGCTCAGCACGATGTCCTTGCGCATGTAAGAGGTATCTCCCATGGTAACGGTGTAGTTATCAATCAGGGAGTGATACCAGGTTTCCATGTCAGCGCTGCGCAGGTCATTTTCAATCTGATAGTCCCGGTAGGTCTGCTCAGAGGTACCCACGAAGTACATCACATGGTAGCCGTAGTTGGTTTCCACGATGCCGGCGTCGCCGCTCTTCCGGGCGGAATCAAAGCACCAGTCGTTGAAGGCAGCGACCATCTGGCCGGGGAAGACATTCTCATACAGGCCGCCGTTGGTGTTGGAGCCGCCATCAGTGGACTTCTCGTTGGCCAGAGCGGCAAAGCTGTCCTCTGTGGCATCGCCGGACTTCCACTGGTTCAGAATCTCCTCGGCAGAGGTGCGGGCGGCCTCTTTGGCTTCGTCGGAGTAGGTGCCGTCCTCCTGGGCGTCGCCCTGGAAGCTGACCAGAATGTGCCGGACATTGACAAGATTCGTCAGGTTGTCGTTTTTGCCGGTGAAGAGCACCACATAGAAACCAGTGATGGTTTCAATCTCTTCGCCGTTCTCGTTCGTCACGGTACCGGGAATTTCAATGCAGGTGATGTCGCCGGGCTGGCGGTTTTCCTGGGTAATCCAGCCGGACAGATAGCTGTTGATGCCGGTGGTGGCCTGATCGGTGTAGACCGAGGAGGCGGCCTCGGTGTCAGCGTTGATCTCCATAGCGGCGATGGCCTCATTCAGCGCCTCCACGGTGGTTATAGCGCTGTCGGTCAGAGGAGCGATGGCTTCCTTTGCTGCGGCAATGGCAGCCTCCCGCTCTTCGGTGGTGTAGGTGGTGGTGCCGTTGTCATCGGTGGTGCCGCCGGTGAGGAATTTGGAGACGGGAATGTGATACTGAGCGTAGCTGTAGGAGGAATATTTGGCGGGATCCTGGCTGTCTGCCTCACGAATCTGATTGTCGGTATAGGTCAGGCTGTCCTGATGGTGGGCCTGATAGGCGCTGGCCAGCAGATTCCGCTGATAATATGCCATGTAGCTGTCCTTGGAGGCGCCGTTGCCATACTGAGCCTTCAGGAAAGCATCGGTGTTGGAATAGCCGTAAATCTTGGCGTAGGAGTCCAGGTTGATTGCCATGGTCTCCACCTGCTCCTGCTGCTCCTGGGGCAGGGTGAAGCCATCGGCCTCGGCAGCATCGGCCAGGGCATAGATGGACTGGGCAGAGGCAGTGGCCTCGGAGATAAAGTTGTCCGCCCAGGTTACGCCGTTCTCCTCGTCGTACATCTGCTTGTCCAGAGGGGTGGAAGCGTCGATGCCGAACAGGGACAGATAGCTGCCATAGTTATTGACATAATTGTTAACATAGTCCATGTAGTAGTAGCTCAGCTCCGCATTGCTGAGCTGATGATCGCCTACGGTGGCTGCGACAGTGTTTTTCTCATGGACGCCGCTGGCGGTAATGCTGCGATTGATGCCCACCACAATGGCTACGGCGATCAGTACCACCATCACCACTACAAAGGCAATGCTGTAGAGCTTGACTTTCTTTGCTTCCTTTTGCTCGGCGAGTTGACGTTCGGTCAGCTTTTCGCCGCTTTCAGAGCGAAGCTTTTTCTTATTGGATGCACTCATGAAATCATTTCCTCTCGTTGTTCCTTGATCGATTTGGTTTGTAAAAAAGAATACAAACAGACCTGCATATTATAATCTATTTTTTATTATGTTGCAAGTAGTAAAATTGTTAAAAATTGATAAAATATATTGAAAAGAAAAACATGGGGGCCGAAGCCCCCATGCCATACCCCGCTTTAGCCGCAGCGCGTCCAATTATGACCTGCACGAAATGGCAGGTGGGTTGCCGCTCACGGCTTTCTCTGCTCCCAGCGTCCACCAAACGTCGAAGCGCAGGCGGGAGGTCTGCAATCCAGCCGGGAAGTCTAACATCCCGTTCAAAAAATGTGGGTCCAAAAGGACGCACTCGCACCAAGCAGGAAGTATTTTGTTATTCGATATTCTCTTCCTCGTATAGAGAATCCATAATCAGGCCGTACACGGCGTTCAGCTCTTCTTCATCTTCAATGATGCTGAGCATCGGTTCCCCGTCCTCTTCAGTGGATCTGAGGATGCTGACCTCCGGATTCAGCAGGCCTTCGGCCTCGGCAGAAATCACAGCCATATAGGTCTCACCGTTATATTCCACAGTGGAGAGCACTTCAAGCTCATACTCTGTACCATCTTCGTCTGTGATTGTGATAAAATCGGAGCCGTATTCATCAGCCATAACGCACCTCCAATGTCGGTCACAGGTATTTTAACCTGACTGAGCCCCGAAATCAATAGTCAATATTGCACAAACTGTACAAGCGGAGGGGAGCCCTTAAAATTGAAACTGAGGTGATGACGGCCTCTTCTGCCCTGGCTTCCCGGTTATATCCGCATTATTTCCCGAAATTAAAGGATAATTCATAAATTAGGTCTTTCGTTTTGGGCATCATTATGTTATAATCCTATGCAGGTATGTTCCATAATATGCCTTTTTCAAATGACAGTTTACCGCCCGGCCAATTTGGCCGGAGTTTCGGAGGTTTTCTATGGCAAATCAAAATCAAAACAACAGGCGCAGGAAAAAGGTGCGCCAGGAATGGAATCCCAATTGGGTTATCAAACTGCTGTATACTCTTGGTTCCACTCTTTTTTCGGCCCTAAAAATTGCTTTGGGCGCTGCGGCAACGGTGGCGCTGATTCTTTTGGTCAGCGGTGTCGTTTTTGTGGGTGCGCTGGCGGAGTATCTGCAAAATGATGTGCTCAGAGAGGCGGAGAACTGGTCCTATGAGGACTACGATATTGAAAAGACGTCCTATGTCCACTATGTGGATAATGACGGAAACATTCAGCTGCTTCAGCAGATTTACACCACCACCGACCGGCAGCCTGCCACCTGGGAAGAAATCCCCAAGGCGCTGATCGATGCCACGGTGGCCATTGAGGACAAGCGCTTTTATGAGCACCAGGGTGTGGACTGGATCACCACGGTGAAGGCCTGTGCCAACATGTTCTTCGGCGGCGATTCCCAGTTCGGCGGCTCCACCATCACCCAGCAGCTGGTAAAAAATACCACTGATGAAAAGAGCATTACGGTTCAGCGGAAGGTTATGGAAATTTTCCGGGCACAGCTGCTGGAAAAGGAATATGACAAAGACGTCATCATGAAGGAGTACCTGAACCGTATCTATCTGGGCAAGGGCTGCTACGGCGTCAAGTCCGCTGCCGCCGCCTACTTTGGCAAGGAGCTGCAAAGCCTGACTGTGGCGGAATGTGCCAGCTTAATCAGCATTACCAATAACCCCTCCATGTTCAATCCCTACTCCACCAGTGTCTATATGTACAGAGGAGAGCTGCGGGACGGTTCGGGGCGAAACCGCTATCGTCAGGAAAGCGTGCTCAATGAGATGCTGAACCAGGGCTATCTCACCGAGGAGGAGTATATTACCGCCTACAACCAGCCTCTGGTTTTCAAGGACGGGATTGACAACGAGGACCGGTGGGCTGTGTGCGACCACTGCGGCTATGGCGGCACGGTGAGCACCTTTACCCGGGAGGGCGACCTGTATTTCTGCCCCCGGTGCGGCTCCCAAACCTCTGTCAGCCAGAACGCCTCGCAGTATGTCTACAGCTGGTTCGTGGATACGGTGATTCTGGACGTGGCTTCCGATCTGGCACTGAAGGACGGCTTTGTGTGGGACGATATGGATCAAGCCGCCCGGAACTACTATCTGGAAAGAATCCAGAAGGGCGGCTACCATATCTACACCACCCTGGATCTGGATGTTCAGAATCAGGTGGACTCCATCTATACCGATTTGAACAATATCCCCACCACCAGAAGCACTCAGCAGCTCCAGTCCGGCATTGTTGTAATTGACAATTCCACGGGAGATATTGTGGCTCTGGCCGGTGGTGTGGGGGAGAAGACCGATTTCTTTGCCTACAACAAGGCAACCCAGGCCAGGCTGCAAACCGGTTCCTCTCAGAAGCCTCTGTCCGTCTACGCTCCCGCCTTCGAGAAGGGCGGCTTTAGCCCGGCGACGGTGATCAAGGATATGCCGCTGACCTACAACGGCGGCGCCTGGCCCAAAAACGACAGCCGGGTCTATGGCTATTCCAAAACCATCTACCAGGGCATTGTGTCCTCCATCAACGCCGTTGCCGCCAATACCCTGAACCAGATCGGCACGGACTACAGCTTCAGCTTCGCCAAATACAATTTCGGCCAGAATTATCTGGTGGACAGCTACGTGTCCTCCAGCGGCATGAACATGTCCGACATTGCCATTTCCCCGCTGGCCCTGGGTGCCCTGACGGTGGGCTCCACAGTGCGGGAAATGTCCGCTGCCTATGCCACCTTTGCCAACGACGGCGTGTACCGCACGGCCCGAACCTACACCAAGGTCTACAACAGCGACGGTGAGATCGTCCTGGACAATCAGCAGGAGAGCAGACAGATTCTCAGCGAGAAAACGGTAAACTATATCAACTACTGCTTGTATAATGCGGCTACCCAGGGTACTGGTTCTGTAGCCTCTTTCCCCGGTCAGAATGTTGCCGGTAAAACCGGAACCACCTCCAGCAATCGTGACCGCTGGTTCTGCGGCTATACCAAGTATTACACTGCCGCCGTCTGGTGCGGCTACAACCAGCCGGAGCAGATCTATCTGACCGGCGACTACTCCAACCCGGCCGCGCGGCTCTGGAAAAGGGTCATGCAGCCCATCCACAATGGATTGCCCCAGGTTGGACTGTACAACGGCAATTCCTTCCGGAATGTGAGTGTCTGCCTGGATTCCGGAAAGCTTGCCACCGCCGCTTGCAGCGCTGACGTGCGGGGCATTGGCCGGGTGGTCTCCGTGAATTGCTACCCCGAGGATGTGCCCGCTGGCGTATGCGACAAGCATGTCCAGGTGGACTACTGCGTCACCGGCGGAGGCGTGGCTACGGAATTCTGCCGGATGTTCCCGGATGCGGTAATTGAGACCCGTTCCCTGGTGAAGCTCACCCCCACAGAGGTGAACGACATCCGTGCTGCACTCCAGGTCGGTCTGGACGGTGTTTACGGAAATGACAACTATGTGTATTATCAGGATGAGTATGGCAATCCCCTGGTGTGGACCGGTTTCGGCGGCTACTCCATTAGTATGACGGGGATGCCCTACCTGACCTGCCCGCTGCACACCCAGGATTATCTTCAGAACTACCAGCCCACCAATCCGGACTTCGGCTTTGGAGACGGGGGCGGCGGCAACATCATCTACCCGGATGACAACGGCGGCTTCGGCGATAACTTCGGAGGAAATAACGGCGGCTTCGGAGATATTACCGGCGGCGATAATGTCTACGGCGATTATTCCGGCAACGGAGATGTGTTCTTTTAACTTTTAGGGTAGGGCAACACCGCACAATAGGAGCTGCGGGCCTCGGCGGATCTTTTGCCCCCACTCTTCAGTTTGAAAAACGGGAAATACACAAAGTATTCCGCCGTTTTCCAAACTTTGATTGGGAACAAAATCTCTCGCCGAGAACCCTTGCCCTATTATGCGGTATTGCCTTAGGAATTCAGAAAAGAAAGAAACGAGGGAAAACCGGAATGATGTGGATTTCCGATGAATGGAAGGACTACCAGGTGCTGGATGCCTCCGACGGGGAGCGGTTGGAGCGCTGGGGAAAATATATCCTGGTTCGTCCTGATCCCCAGGTGATTTGGAGCACCCCCCACGATGCCCCGGAATGGAAGCGCTATGATGCCCGCTATATCCGCTCCAATACCGGCGGCGGGCACTGGTCGGACCATCAGCTCCCGGAGCGTTGGCAGATCAGGTATAAGGACTATCTGACCTTTAATGTCAAGCCCATGAATTTTAAGCACACCGGCGTTTTCCCGGAGCAGGCGGCCAACTGGGACTTTATCCGCCAGCGGGTGGCATCCGCCCACCGGAGCGTGCGGGTGCTGAACCTCTTTGCCTATTCCGGCGGCGCCACCCTGGCGGCGGCAGCCGGCGGGGCGGAGGTGTACCATGTGGATGCCTCCAAGGGAATGGTGGCCTGGGCCAAGGAGAACGCCCTGGCCTCCGGCCTTTCCGACCGGCCCATCCACTGGATTGTGGACGACTGTGGGAAATTCATCCAGCGGGAGATTCGCCGGGGCCGCCGCTATGACGGCATCATCATGGACCCGCCCAGCTACGGGCGGGGACCCAGCGGGGAGATTTGGAAGATGGAGACCAGCTTCTATCCCTTCCTGCTGGAAACCGTGAAGCTGCTCAGCGACAATCCGCTGTTTGTTATTATCAATTCCTATACCACGGGACTTGCCCCATCCGCTGTGGCCTATGCCTCCGATGTGGTGTTTGCTTCCCGCTTCGGCGGCAGAACCGCCGCCGGAGAGCTGGGACTTCCCGTGAGAGATTCCGGCTTGACGCTACCCTGCGGCGCCACCGGACGCTGGACACCCTGACGGAGGCGTACATGAAAGAAGAAATCATTTCTGCGGAGCATCTGGCGTTTCGCTACCAGGGAATGGATGGGGCGCCGGATGTCACTGTTTTTGAGAATCTGAACCTTGCCATCGAGGAGGGGAGCTTTACTGCCGTTCTGGGTACCAACGGCTGCGGGAAGTCCACCCTTGCAAAGCATTTTAATTCCATCCTGCTTCCCACCGGGGGGAAGGTTTATGTCTGCGGACTGGACACCTCCGACCCGGATCGCCTGATGGCGGTACGGCGGAACGTGGGCATGGTGTTCCAGAATCCGGATAACCAGATCGTCGCCAATGTGGTGGAGGAGGACGTGGCCTTCGGCCCGGAAAATCTGGGCATTGCCAGCCCGGAAATCCGCCGCAGGGTGGATGTGGCACTGAAGCAGGTGGGCATGTATGAATACCGGGAGCACGCCCCCCATCTGCTCTCCGGCGGCCAGAAGCAGCGCATTGCCATTGCCGGTGTCATCGCCATGGAGCCAAAGTGCATTGTGCTGGACGAGCCCACCGCTATGCTGGACCCCCAGGGTCGGCGGGACGTGATCGACACCGTCAAGCGACTGAACAAGGAAAAGGGAATCACCGTTGTGCTCATCACCCATCACATGGACGAGGCGGCCCAGGCTGACCGGGTGGTGGTGCTGGACAAAGGAACCGTGGCGGCGGACGGCACACCCAGGGAGGTTTTCTCCCAGGTGAAGCTGCTCCATGACATGGGACTTGCGGCCCCGGAGAGTGTGGAGCTCTGCTGGGCAATGGATCAGATGGGGTATGATCTGCCCCTGACCATGCTGGAACCGAAGGAATGTGCGCAGGTACTTTACGATTGGTTGAAGGCCTGACCATAGGAGGAATTTTCTTGGAACCGATTTTACAGGTGAAAGACTTAAATTATGTTTACAGCGCCGGAACCCCTTTTGAGCATAGGGCGCTGGAAAATGTGAATTTTACATTGAACCGGGGGGAATTTGTGGGGGTCATCGGCCACACCGGCTCCGGAAAATCCACCCTGATGCAGCAGCTCAATGGGCTGCTGAAGCCCACCTCCGGCCAGGTTCTGCTGGATGGGGTGGACATCTGGACGGATAAGAAAACAACGCGCCAGGCACGCTTTCGGGTGGGCCTGGTGTTCCAGTACCCGGAGTACCAGCTCTTTGAGGAAACGGTGTACAAGGACATTGCTTTTGGCCCCCAGAATATGGGCCTTTCCCAGGAGGAGGTTCAACGCCGGGTGCTGGAAGCGGCGGGGTTCGTGGGCATCACCCAGCGGCAGCTCCAGGCGTCACCCTTCGACCTTTCCGGCGGTCAGAAGCGGCGGGTGGCCATTGCCGGTGTGATTGCCATGGAGCCGGAGGTGCTGATTCTGGACGAGCCAACCGCCGGACTGGACCCCGTTGGCCGGGCGGAAATCCTGGGCAATATCGAAAACTATCGGAAGGCGAAAAACGCCACCATCATGATGGTCAGCCACTCTATGGAGGATGTGGCCAGAATGACCGACCGGCTGCTGGTGCTGTACGGCTCCCACCTTGTTATGGATGCCCCTCCTGCTGAGGTTTTTGCCCATGCCCAGGAATTGGTGGATATGGGCCTGAACATCCCTCAGGTGACTCAGATTTTCCTATGTCTGCGGGAATTGGGCCTGGATGTGGAAAACGTCTATACCAGGGAGCAGGCGGTAAGTCTGCTGCGCCGGATGAAGGAGGGGCGGGTTCATGCTTAAAGACATTACCCTGGGCCAATTCTTCCCGGGAACATCCCCCATCCACCGGATGGACCCCAGAACCAAGCTGATTCTGACGATTGTGTATATCGTGGCGCTGTTTCTGGCAAACAACTGGTTTTCCTATCTGCTGATGATGGTGTTCCTGGTGTCCTGCATCAAAATCTCCGGCATCCCCCCCAAATCCATCGTCTGCGGCATGAAGCCTCTGGTTTTTATTCTGATTTTTACCGCGGTGCTGAACCTGTTCTACTCAGAGGGCGGCGTGGTTCTGGTCCGAATTGGCTCCCTTGCCATTACCACAGCGGGATTAAAGCGGGCCTTCTTTATGATTTGGCGGATTCTCATGCTGATTTCCGGCACCTTCCTGCTGACCTATACCACCTCTCCCATCTCCCTGACCGACGGCTTGGAGACGCTGATGAACCCGCTGAAAAATATCCGGGTCCCGGTGCATGAGCTGGCCATGATGATGAGCATTGCGCTGCGGATGATCCCCACCCTTATTGAGGAGACAGACAAGATCATGAACGCCCAGAAGGCAAGAGGGGCGGATTTTGAATCCGGAAGCATCATTGACCGGGCAAAGGCCCTGGTTCCCATTTTGGTGCCCCTGTTCATCAGTGCCTTCCGCCGGGCCGATGAACTGGCCACCGCCATGGAGTGCCGCTGCTACCAGGGGGGAGAGGGGCGGACGAAGATGAAGCTGCTCCGCTTTTCCCGGGTGGACATCCAGGCGTTCCTGGTCTGTGCCTGTCTGGTGGCCGGTGTGATTACCCTGGCTTCCTTCGGCCTTTGAGGTGCGGTATGCGGAATATCGCCCTGTTTTTAACATATCTTGGAACAGCATACCACGGCTGGCAGGTGCAGAAGAACCTGCCCACCGTTGCCGAAACCATGGAGAAGGCCGCCGCCATGGTGGTGGGTCATCCGGTGCATATGACCGGCTGCGGCAGAACCGACGCGGGGGTTCACGCCCGGTGCTATGTGGCGAATTTCCGCACCGGTTCCACCATTCCAACAGAGCGGCTGCCCTACGCCCTGAACACCCATCTGCCCTGTGACATTGTGGTGACAAAGGCCTTTGAGGTCCACGATGGATTCAATGCCATCGGCTCCTGTGTCAAAAAGGAGTATACCTATCAGATTTATAATTCCCGGCTGAAGGACCCGTTCTATGTAAATCGGGCGTGGTTTTACCCAAAGCATCTGGATGAAAGCATCATGGCCCAGGCAGCCGCTCAGTTTGTGGGGACCCACGATTTTGCCGCTGTCCGCAGCGTGGGGACGGATGTGAAGTCCACGGTTCGGACGGTCTACTATTACAATGTGGAGCGGCAGGGGGATTTGATTATCCTTCGGGTCTGCGCCAACGGCTTCCTCTACAACATGGCCCGGGCGATGGCGGGGACGGTGGTCTACTGCGCCGAGGGAAAAATCCGCCCGGAGCAGATCGGAGAAATTCTGGACTCCGGCAACCGGACTGCGGCTGGGCCCACCGTTCCGCCGGGGGGACTGTATATGACCCATTTGTGGTATGACGATGGAGTCGAAAAGTTCCAGTGCGGCAGATAAGTGAAGAGTTCATAATTTGTTTTTCCTTTTTGCCTGGGAATATGCTATACTGCGTTCCAAAGGATTATCCTTGGGAGACTCTGACGAAATCAGCTGCCGAAGGCGATTTGTTCAGAGGCTCCCATACAAAAGGAGTGAGATTATTTGCAGCCTAAAATGTGCGTAAGATGCAAGAAAAATGTAGCGGTTGTCTTTATAACCAAAATTGAGAACGGCAACACCCTGAACGAAGGGTATTGCCTGAAATGTGCCAGAAGCCTGGGGATTCCTCAGATCGACCAGGTGGTTAAGCAGATGGGAATTTCCGAGGACGATTTGGATATGCTCAGTGACGAAATGAGCAGTGTGTTCGGCCAAAATGATTCTGAGGACGAAGAGGACAGCCCGGAGAGAAGAACAGCTACCTTTCCGTTGCTGAATCAGCTCTTCGGCTCGGGGGCCATCCATCCCGCCAGAAAGCCGGAGCCAGCCAAGGAACAGCCGCAGGAGCCGAAAAAGAAGGGGAAGAAGCACAAATTCCTGGATTCCTATTGTATGGACCTGACCGGCAGAGCCCGGGAGGGGAAGCTGGATCAGGTGATTGGCCGGGAGGTGGAAACCGAGCGGGTAATCCAGATTCTCAACCGCCGGCAGAAAAACAATCCCTGCCTGGTAGGCGAGCCCGGGGTGGGCAAAACCGCCATTGCCGAGGGGCTGGCCCAGAGAATTGTGGCCGGGGACGTTCCCTATAAGCTTCGGGACAAAGAGGTTTTCCTGCTGGATTTGACGGCTCTGGTGGCGGGAACCCAGTTCCGGGGCCAGTTCGAGAGCCGAATGAAGAGTTTGATTACGGAAATCAAGGAGTGCGGCAACATCATCTTAGTGGTGGACGAGGTTCACAACCTGGTGGGGGCCGGAGATGCCGAGGGCAGCATGAACGCTGCCAACATTCTCAAGCCGCCCCTGTCCCGGGGGGACATCCAGATCATCGGCGCCACCACTCATACGGAATACCGGAAGTATATCGAAAAGGATGCGGCGCTTGAGCGCCGCTTCCAGCCTGTCACCGTGGCGGAGCCCACCCTGGAGCAGGCAATTCAGATCATCCAGGGAATCTCCAAAATCTATGGGCAGTACCACAGCGTCACCATTTCCCCAGAGATTGCCCGGCAGTGCGTGATTTTGTCGGAGCGTTATATCACCGACCGGTTCCTGCCTGACAAGGCCATTGATCTGCTGGATGAGGCCTGCTCCGATGTAAACCTGCAAAGCAGGGAGCTTTCCAGACTGGCAGAGCTGCGCAAAGAGCGGGACGATTATGAGCTGGAGCTGCGAATGCTCAATGACGATACCGAGAACCAGAATTTTGAGCGCATGGCTACCATCCGCAGCCGCCTGTGTCAGCTGGCCGCAGAGATTGAGGAGCTGGAAAAGCAGCCCCTGCCCGCAGTGACCATGGAGAATCTGGCGAGGATTATTGAGCTCTGGACGAAAATCCCCGCCTCCAAGATCAAAGCCCAGGAGTATCAGCAGATGAAGGGGCTGGCGGACCGCCTGCGTTCCCACATTGTGGGTCAGGATGAGGCGGTGGACGCCGTAGCCCGGGCCATCCGCCGGAACCGAGTGGGGATTTCCCCCAAGAAGCGGCCGGTGTCCTTTATCTTTGTGGGACCCACCGGCGTGGGAAAGACCGAGCTGGTGAAATGTCTGGCTTCCGACCTGTTTGACAGTGTGGACAGCCTGATTCGCCTGGATATGTCGGAATACATGGAGAAGCATACCGTCTCCAAGCTCATCGGCTCTCCTCCGGGCTATGTGGGCTATGACGAGGCCGGGCAGCTCACTGAGCAGATTCGCCGCCGACCCTACAGCGTGGTGCTTTTTGACGAAATCGAAAAGGCTCACCCTGATGTGCTGAATATTCTGCTGCAGGTTCTGGATGACGGACGGATCACCGACTCCCAGGGCCGGGTGGTGAATTTTGAGAATGCCGTCATTGTCATGACCTCCAACGCAGGCTCTGAGGGGATGAGCGGCAGCATGGGTTTCGGCAGAACCCAGCAGGATCAGGTGAAGGAAAAGACCATGAAGGCCCTGCAGGGCTTCCTCCGGCCGGAGTTTCTAAACCGGGTAGATGAGATCATCACCTTCAACCACCTGACCCAGGAGAATTTCCTGAGCATTGCCGACATCATGCTTTCCGAGCTTCGTGAGAGCCTTGCGGGCAGGGGGCTGACCTTTACCTGGGATGCTTCCATCCGGGACTATCTGGTGAAGCAGGCTTACTCCCTCACCTATGGAGCCAGAAATCTCCGCCGCACCATCCAGCGCAGCCTGGAAGACCCCATCAGCGAGGCCATTATTGACAGCTTTGAGAAGCCAATCAGCAGCATCCACGCCTATGTGGAGGGCGACCAGGTTAAGTTGAAGACAGAGTAAGTAACGGGGCAGCCTCCATTAAGAGGGCTGCCCCATTCATTTTCTGCTGTGATAAACATTTGGGGTCAGGCATGCCGCCTGACCCCAAATTATCATCTATCGGTTTCGGAAAATCAGTTCAGTCGCACGTAGTCCATGCAAATCCAGCCCAGATCGATTCTGCCCCAGATACGGCCATCATTGCTGGCGACGGTTTCCAGAATGGTAACGGTGTCGCCGGAGGACTTGCTGCCCACGGTATCGTAGTTGGTGCCGGCGCCTGCACGGATGTTCACAGTGTTGCCGGTAATCACACCGGTTCGGCCGGAAGTCGTTCCGTTGTTTCCGCCGGTAGTTCCTCCGGTGGTGCCGCCAGTGCTGCCATCCACACTGATATAATCCATGGAGACCCAACCGCCGCTGGTATAGCCCCAGTTGGTGCCCCCAACCTTGATCTGCTGCATGATCTGCACCCGGTCATTCTGGTTTAGAGACTTGACCTTGTCATAGGTGGTGCCCGGGCCGCTGCGGACGTTCAGCTGGGTTGCGGTGACGGTGCCGTAGACGGAGTTGGTGCCCACATCGCCGTCCACATACACATAGGACAGGCTGACCCAGCCCTTATCTGTGCGGCCCCAGCCGTTGCTGCTCTCCAGAATGGTGATCCGGTCGCCATAGGTGTAGCTGCCCACCCGGTCAGCGCTCTGGCTGGCAGTGCGGCGGATGTTCAGCTCGCTGGCAGTTACCACAGCCTTTTTAGAACCTGCAGGAGTGCCGGTACCGGTAATGTTGTCAACAGTGGGGGTAGTGGGATTGGTTGTGGGGGTAGTGGGATTGGTGGCTGTCGTAGGAGTGGTGGAGGTGGTGGGATTGGTGCTGCCGGGGGTGCTGGTGTCGTCGGAAGAGATGGTCACATTGCTCATATCCAGCATCTCAGTATTGACCCAGCCCAGGACGTTCCCTGCCAGGTAATTGACAAAAGCCCAAGTGCCGCTGAGAACAGATTCAACACGCGCTACTTCCAACTCTTCCCCTGCATCAAGAGCAGTAATCACACGGGCACTATTGCTGGGGTTGGAGCGGAGATTTGTAAGTTCCTTTACCACAGCAATATTGTCCTTGGGCGCAGTGGTGGGGACAGTTGTTGGAGCAGTGGTGGGAGCGGAGGTAGGCTCTGTTGTCACAACATTGGGGATGTCACTGCTGGGCTGCGTATCTTCAGCGGAAGGCTCGGTATTATTGCCGCCGGGAAGCAGCGAACAGCCGCTGAGCATGGCCATGGTCAGCAGCAGGACCAGACTCAGGCTCAATAGGCGGCAAAGAGACTTCTTCTTTTTGAAGGGGTAATTCATAAGGTTACCTCCCTTTCTAATTTTTTCACACGCATATTATATCGGATTATGGGGCCGATTGTCAATAGGATAAGAATTATTTAATGATTGATTCATGAGTTAGGATGCCCGAATTCTTGTGAATCGTGCATGGAAAAATTGGTAAAAAACAGGCTGTAATTTCAATATTCATCAGGAAACACTTGACATCCCCGTAAGATAGATGGTAGAATAGAAAAAGTTTCATACCGCAGTGAACGGAAAGAGTAGCGCTGTCCATCCATCAGAGAGTTCGGGCCACCGGCTGAAAGCCCGAATGGATTTGGCTTCGTGAACGTGCGTCCGGGAGCGGATTCTTTCAAAAGTGAGAAATGAGAGTGGAACCGCGGCTTTCCGCCGCCTCTTGTACAGCCGGACGGGACTGTATAAGAGGCGTTTTGTTTTACCAATTTTATTTACAAGGAGGAGATCGACCATGTATCTTTATAATTCGGCAACCCACAAAAAGGAGCTCTTTACCCCCAATGACCCCAGCCTCGTGAAAATGTACACCTGCGGCCCAACGGTGTATCACTATGCCCACATCGGCAATCTGCGCTCCTATATCATGGAGGATGTGCTGGAAAAGGCCCTGCGGTATGAGGGTTACCCGGTGAAGCGGGTGATGAACATCACGGATGTGGGCCACCTGGCCTCCGATGCGGACACCGGCGAGGACAAAATGCTCAAGGGCGCACGCCGGGAGCATAAGACCGTGATGGAAATTGCAAAATACTATACGGATGCCTTTTTCTCGGACTGCGACAAGCTGAACATCAAACGAGCCGATGTGGTGGAGCCTGCCACCAACTGCATTGATGAATACATCCACATGGTGTCCGTGCTGCTGGAAAAGGGGTGCGCCTACCTGGCGGGGGGCAATGTGTATTTTGACACCTCCACCCTGGAAAAATACTATGTGTTCAATGACCACGATGAGGAAGACCTGGCGGTGGGTGTCCGGGAGGGCGTGGAGGAGGATGCCAACAAGCGGAACAAAAATGATTTTGTCCTCTGGTTCACCAAATCCAAGTTTGAGGATCAGGCCCTGAAATGGGATTCTCCCTGGGGCGTGGGCTATCCCGGCTGGCACATCGAGTGCTCCTGCATTTCTATCAAGCATCTGGGGGAGGATCTGGACATTCACTGCGGCGGCATCGACAATGCCTTCCCCCACCACACCAATGAGATCGCCCAGTCCGAGAGCTATCTGGGCCACAAGTGGTGCAATTACTGGTTCCATGTCCGCCACCTGAACGTGGACTATGGCGATGGCGCTTCCAAGATGAGCAAATCCAAAGGGGAATTTCTGACTGTTTCCCTGCTGGAGGAGAAGGGCTACGACCCCATGGCTTATCGGCTCTTCTGCCTGCAAAGCCACTATCGCCGGAACCTGGTGTTCAACTGGGAGAATCTGGACAATGCCGCTGCGGCCTACCAGAAGCTGATTGCCAAAATCGCCACGCTGAATTCCGAAGGAGCGGTGGACAGTGCCGCTTTCGATGGCCTGAAGGAGCGCTTCCTGGGGGCGCTGAATGGCGACCTGAATACCTCCCTGGCGGTGACGGCTGTGTACGATGTGCTGAAAGCGAAGTGCAGTGATGCCACCAAACTGGCGGCGCTGGAGGATTTTGACCGTGTTCTGAGCCTGAACCTGATTTCTGCCGCCCAGGCCCTGCGCAAGAAGCAGGCGGAGGAAAAGGCAGCCAGCGCCGACCCGGAGGTGGACGCTCTGGTTGCCGCCCGCACTGCCGCCAAAAAGGCTAAAAACTTCCAGGAGGCAGACCGGATTCGGGATGAACTGAAAGCCATGGGGGTGGAGATCACCGATACGCCCCAGGGAACCAAGTGGAGAAAAGTATGAAGCTGCTGATATTAGACGGCAACAGTGTTATTAACCGTGCCTTTTTTGGCGTCAAGCCCCTGACCACCCGGGAAGGACTCTATACCCATGCCATTTTTGGCTTCCTGAACATTCTGGAACGGATGGAGAAGGAGGAACAGCCCGATGCGGTGGCAGTGGCCTTTGACCTCCATGGGCCCACATTCCGCCATCAGCGCTATGATGGCTACAAGGCTACCCGCCATGGGATGCCCGAGGAATTGGCCCAGCAGATGCCCTATACCAAGGAAATCCTCCGGGCCATGAATATCCCCATCTACGAATGTCAGGGCTGGGAGGCGGACGACGTGATTGGTACTGTGGGGCGGATCTGCTCCAACAATGCCTGGCAGTGCGTCATCGTCACCGGTGACCGGGACAGCCTGCAATTGATCGATGACTATGTCAATGTGAAGCTGATTATCTCCAAGCCGGGCCAAACCAGCGCTACCTTGTTCACCCCGGAGCTGTTCCGGGAGGAATACGGCTTTGAGCCCAAAAAGCTCATTGATCTCAAGGCCCTGATGGGGGATTCCTCGGACAATATTCCCGGTGTGGCCGGCGTGGGCCCCAAAACGGCCAAGGAGCTGCTGGTCAAATTTGGCAGTCTGGACGGGGTGTATGCCCATCTGGAGGATGAATCCATCCGGCCCAAGCTTCGGGAAAAGCTGGAGGCGGGAAAGGAAAGCGCCTATCTGTCCTTTGAGCTTGCCACCATTGTTCCGGAGGCTCCCATTGATTTTGCGCCGGAGGATGCGCTGAAAAAGCCATACAACAGGGCGGAATTGTATCAGCTGTTTCAAAAGCTGGAATTCATCCGCCTGATCGACAAATACGGTCTGCGGGGGGCGGATTTGGAGACGCCCGCTGCTTCGAAAAAGACGGAGCGCCTTCCAAAAGCGGAAATGGTGCCGGAAAGCCTCACCCGCTGCGCTCTTTATGCCGCTCCCGACGGGAGCATTGGCGTGGCCTGGGGGGAGGGCGTCTGCTCGCTGACTCCAATGGAAGTGCAGATGGGCGGATTCTCTCTGCCGGGAAATATCAAGCTGACCCTCCACGATTCCAAAACCACCCGCCACCGGCTGGAAGAGCTGGGGATTTCCTGCCCCGGCGCCGAATTCGACACCGCTCTGGCGGCATATGACCTGAACCCTTCCCAGTCCGACTATCCTGTGTCCAAGCTGGCAACCTCCTTCCTGGGCTTGAGCGTGGAGGATAGTGACGCCGCCGGGTGCGCCGAGGCGGTCTGGCTTCTGCGGGAGCCCCTGAAGGCGGAACTGGAAAAGGCAGGGGAGACCCGGCTCTACGAAACTATGGAGCTGCCCCTGTGCGATGTGCTCTACCGGATGGAGCGCCGGGGCATCGCCATTGACCGGAATCAGCTGGAACAGTTTGGCCGGATGCTCTCCCAGCGGGTGACGGACTGCGAGGCGCTGATTTTCTCCTTCTCCGGGGAGTCCTTCAACATCAATTCTCCCAAGCAGCTGGGGGAGGTCCTGTTTGAAAAGCTGGGGCTGCCCCCGGTGAAGAAAACCAAGACCGGCTACGCCACCAATGCGGATGTGCTGGAAAAGCTGAAAAGCAAGCACCCCATCATCCCCGCCATCATGGATTACCGGATGCTCACCAAGCTGAAATCCACCTATGCCGACGGGCTGATGAAGGAAATCCGGGAGGACGGGAGAATCCACACCACCTTCCAGAATCTGGTAACAGCCACCGGGCGGCTGTCTTCCACGGAGCCCAATTTGCAGAATATTCCTGTCCGCACCGACCTGGGGGCTGAAATCCGGAAGATGTTTGTGCCCAAGCCGGGCTGTGTGCTGGTGGATGCGGACTACAGCCAGATCGAGCTGCGGGTGCTGGCCCATATTGCAGATGACAAAACCATGCAGCGGGCCTTCTGCTCCGGGGAGGACATCCACACCACCACTGCCGCCCAGGTTTTTGGAGTGGAGAAGGAGGCGGTCACTCCCCTGCAGCGCCGCCATGCCAAGGCAGTGAATTTCGGTATTGTGTATGGCATTTCTGAATTTTCCCTGGCGGAGGATATTGGGGTCAGCCGCTATGAGGCCCGGGCGTATATCGACCAATACCTGGCCACCTATCACGGGGTTCGGGACTATATGAAAAATGTGGTTGACCATGCCCGGGAGCGGGGCTACACCGAAACCCTGTATGGCCGCAGGCGTTATATTCCGGAGCTGAAAAGCAGCAATTTCAATGTGCGGCAGGGAGCGGAGCGGATTGCTCTGAATACCCCCATCCAGGGTACCGCCGCTGACCTGATAAAACTGGCGATGATTCGGGTGGAGAAGGCCCTGGAGGGGAACTTCCCGGAGGCGGAGCTGCTGCTCCAGGTCCACGACGAGCTGATTGTGGAATGCCCCGAGGAAATTGCTCCCCGGGTGGCAGAGCTGGTGAGCCGGGAAATGGAGCAGGTGGCTGCCCTGAGTGTCCCGCTGACAGCGGAGGCAAAATTCGGAAAAAGCTGGTACGATGCGAAATGATGGAAATTATTCCCATGACCCAGTGCCATGTGCCCCAGGTGGCGGCATTGGAGAGAATTTGCTTTTCCGACCCCTGGAGCGAAAATAGCGTGGCGGGGGAGCTGAGCAATCCTCTATCCTGCTGGCTGGTCTGCGTGGAAAATGGCTCCGTTTTGGGCTATGTGGGTGCGCAGACGGTACTTGGGGAGACGGATATGATGAATCTGGCCGTCTCGCCCGAGGCGAGACGACAGGGAATTGCAAAAAGGCTGATTTTGAAACTGGTGGAGGAGCTGAAAGAACGGGACAGCCACAGCCTGACCTTGGAAGTGCGCTCCTCCAATGCCCCTGCCAGGGCCTTGTATGAAAAGCTGGGCTTTGCCCAGGTGGGAAGACGGCCCAATTACTACCGAAATCCCAAAGAGGACGCCCTAATTTTGAGGAAGGAGTGGCAGCTTTGAATATTCTGGCGGTAGAATCCTCCTGCGACGAGACCGCTGTGGCCATTGTCCGGGACGGAAGAGAAATCCTGACGGACTGCATCGCCTCCCAGGTAGACCTGCACCGCCTCTATGGCGGCGTGGTGCCGGAGATTGCCTCCCGGAAGCACATCGAGGCCATTTCCGGCCTGGCGGATCAGGCACTGGCCCAGACCGGACTGGGGAGAAAAGACATTGACGCCGTGGCGGTGACCTACGCCCCCGGGCTGATCGGAGCGGTGCTGGTGGGGGTGAACTTTGCCAAGGCGGCGGCCTTCTCTATGGGAAAGCCCTTAATTCCGGTTCATCACATCCGGGGCCACATTGCGGCCAACTATCTGGCCTATCCGGAATTGGAGCCGCCCTTTTTGTGCCTGGTAGTTTCCGGCGGTCACACCATGATTGTGGAAGTGAAGGACTATACCTGCATGAACATCCTGGGAACCTCCCTGGACGATGCGGCAGGGGAGTGCTTCGACAAGGTGGCCCGGGTGCTGGGGATGCCCTATCCCGGCGGCGCAGCCCTGGACAAGCAGGCAAAGCTGGGGCAGGAGGGGAAATATTTCCTCCCCAGAAGCAAGCCCGGCGAGAACCCCTACAACATGAGCTTCTCTGGCTTGAAAACCGCCGCATTGAATTTGATTCACCACGCCGAGCAGGTGGGGGAGGAGCTGGATATTCCCAGCCTCTGCGCCAGCTTCAGCGCCGCAGTCTCCGACACCCTGGTTCCCAGAGTGGTGATGGCCATGGAGCAGACCGGCCATCGGAAAATTGCGGTGGCCGGGGGCGTGGCAGCCAACTCCCGCATCCGCCACGACATTCTGGAGGCGGCAAAGAGGCTGGATGCCCAGGTGTTTCTCCCGCCCCTGAGCCTGTGCGGGGATAACGGCGCCATGATCGGCTCCCAGGCCTATTACGAATTCCTGGCCGGAAACGTGGCGGATATGAGCCTAAACGCCTACGCCACCAAGTCCATTCTGGGAGAGGCGCTTTGAGATAATTTGGATTTGTAATCAAAAAGTAACCACTTTGCAATATTCTTAATAAAAACTTCAAAAATCAGACAAATCTTTCGAGAAGCGCTGTGGAAAAGCCTGTGAGAAATGTGAAAAACTGTGTATACATAACACTTTTCCACAGCCCGTTCCTCTTACGCCCGGGCGAAAAAGTTACAAATTGGAGGCAAAAATGCTTGTCGTCGTCAATCGGCTGAAAGACCTTTCCTTTAGCGATCTGATGGAGGTCTACCTGGATGCCAACCGGGAGCGTGGCTTGACCCTGGCCCCGGAAGAGCCGGAGGCCAGAAGAATTGCCCTGGCAGAGCAGGACTTTTATTGCTACCTTCGGGACTGCTTCTTTTCCCGCCCGGAAGCCCGATATTGTATCTGGGAGGAGAATAAAAGGTATGTCAGCGCCCTTCGCCTGGAAGCTTACCGGGATGGGCTGCTCCTGGAGGCTTTGGAGACAGTTCCGAACCAGCGCAGGAGAGGTTACGCCGGTCGCCTGATTCAGTCCGTTCAGCGCCTGCTGGAACAGCAGGGAACGGTTCTGCTCTATTCCCATGTGGACAAGAGAAATAAGCCCTCTCTCAAAACCCATTTTTGCTGTGGATTTGAAGCGTATCTGGACTGCGCATCCTATATTGATGGCAGTGTCAATGATCGGGCGTATACCCTGCGGTATGAAAAAATAATTCCACAATTTGAAAAAAAGTGTTGACAAATTGGAACCCATGGTGTAATATATCCTGGCTGGCAGCGTGAGTTGCGTATGGAGAAGTCGCGTAGCTGGCCGAGCGCGCACGATTGGAAATCGTGTATACCCCAAAAGGGTATCGAGGGTTCAAATCCCTCCTTCTCCGCCAAAAAAAGACGATTGCGAAAGCAGTCGTCTTTTTTTATGCAGAGGTCCGTCTGCCACAAAAGGAGACAGAGAGGATTGTCATTATGGCAGAAATTTTGACCAAAGCCGGGTGCTTTGTGGCCATCATCATTCTGGGCTGGGCCCTTCGGCGTATTGGCTTCTTCAAAGAAGGGGATTTTCAGGTTCTTGCGAAAATTGTGCTGCGCATCACCCTGCCCGCGTCCATCATATATAGCTTTGCCGGAAAACAGATTGATCCATCCATGCTGCTGCTCAGCGTGTTTGGCTTTCTGCTGGGCATTGGCTACATTGGAATCGGCCTGCTGATTTCCGCCGGAAAGGGGAAGGAGCAGAAGGCCTTCTCCATGCTGAATATCTCCGGCTACAACATTGGAAATTTCACCATGCCCTTTGCCCAGAGCTTCCTTGGCCCCGCCGGGGTAGTGACCACCAGTTTGTTTGACACCGGCAATGCCTTCATCTGCCTTGGCGTGGCCTACAGTATGGCTG
Organism: Oscillospiraceae bacterium; assembly: GCA_021771675.1. The sequence continues at coordinate 21,040 of JAETOP010000006.1, forward strand.
CCATGGTGCAGCGGGGAGAGAAATTCTCTCTGGTAAAAATTCTCAGGGATTTGGTCAAATCCGTTCCCTTCGTGACGTACATCATTATGACGGTGCTTGCGCTGCTCCGGGTGGGTCTGCCGGCTCCCGTGACAGAGCTGGCCGGGCTGATTGGCAACGCCAACGCCCCCATGGCCATGCTGATGCTGGGCGTTGGCTTCAAGGTCTCCGGTGACAGAAGCCAGATTCGTTCTATTGTGAAAATTCTGTCCACACGGTATGCTGCGGCGGTGGCGGTGTCCCTGGGCTGCTTCTTCCTGCTGCCTGCAGCGCTGGAAACCCGCCAGACCCTGGCACTGCTGGCGTTCAGCCCCATTGCCTCCGCTGCTCCTGCCTTTACGGCGGAGTTGGGCGGGGACTGCGGACTGTCCAGCGCCATCAATTCGCTGTCCATCGTGATCAGCTTGGTTTGTATTGTGGGTGTGCTCCTGCTGATTTTGTGAGGTGGGAGTAGGTAAAAGGAGGATATGCAGATGATTGGATATGGTTTTTTTGATGCCTTTATGTTCCGTCTTTTCCCTGTGATTTTTGGGATCGTTTTTATTTTGATTCTGGGAGTATTTATCGCTACCATTGTGAAGTCGGTTTTCACCCGGAGCAGAAACAACCGTTCCCCCCGGCTGACGGTTGACGCGGCGGTTGTGACAAAGCGGACGGATGTGTCCCATCATGCCCACGCAAGGGATACCTGGGAAGCGGGATACAGTCATTCCAGTTCAACACGCTATTATGTGACCTTCCAGGTGGAAAGCGGCGACCGCATGGAATTCAGGATGGAAGGCTCTGAATATGGGATGCTGGCGGAGGGAGACCATGGGAAGCTTTCCTTCCAGGGAACCCGGTATTTGTCCTTTGAGCGTACATAACATAATGAGCTTATCGGTTTAACTTAGCAAAAGGAAATTTCAGCATAGATTATGCATATTTACCCGGAATCTGGTCAATCCCGGCTAAAAGCTTTCTCTCTGTTCCCAAGTGCGTGCCGGAAGGAGTCCGGGGAGGGCGGCTTTGCTTGCGGGAGCAAGCAACTCAGCGCCTCCCCGGTCGGTTTCTTTGCTGACTTTCTTGCCGAGACAAGAAAGTCAGGCCCCCGGCAGGGGTCGGGGAGCACCCGGTCTATGGGTAACGGAAAGTCAGTTCCGCCTCCTCTATTTTGCACTTGCACAAAGCTGAGTGAAACCGATAAGCATATAAAATAATCCCCCTGTTCTCAGGCTTCTGAGGACAGGGGGATTTCCGTTACAGCAGGGGGATACCGGCCTTTTCGCAGGCTGCCACGGTCTCGTGATCCCACACACTGGACTGAACCTCGCCGATGTGGGCGCAGCCCAGCAGGAGCATGGAAAGACGGGATTGGCCAATGCCGCCGCCGATGGTCAGGGGCAGCTGGTCTGCCAGGAGCATTTTGTGGAAGGGCAGCTCCCGGCGCTCATCACAGCCGGCCAGCTTCAGCTGGCGATCCAGAGACTCGGCGTCCACTCGAATGCCCATGGAGGAGACCTCCAAAGCCCGATCCAGCACCGCATCCCAGAAAAAGATGTCGCAATTCAGCGCCCAATCGTCATAGTCCGGGGCACGTCCGTCGTGGGGCTTGCCGGAGCGGAGTGCACTGCCGATCTGCATGATGCAGGCGGTGGGGTGCTCCTGGACATAGGCCTTCTCCCGCTGAGAGGGGGTCAGGTCAGGGTGCAGGTCCTCCAGCTCCTGGGAGGTGATGAAGCTGACCTCCGGGCTGAGGACAGTGTGCAGCTGGGGATAGCGGACGTGGAGCCGGTCGTTGGTGTTGCAGATGGCACGGACAATGGCGGTGACGATCAGCTTCAAAAAGTCCAGATTCCGGTTCTCCCGGGTGATGATTTTCTCCCAGTCCCACTGGTCAACGTAGATGGAGTGGATGTTGTCCAGCTCCTCGTCCCGGCGGATGGCGTTCATGTCGGTGTACAGGCCGTTGCCCACGGAGAAATTGTACCGTTTCAGGGCCAGCCGCTTCCATTTTGCCAGAGAGTGAACCACCTGGGCATCGGCGCCCACGGCGGGAATGTCAAAGGAGACGGGGCGCTCATAGCCGTTCAGATTGTCGTTCAGGCCGGAGTCCTCAGTGACGAACAGGGGAGCGGAGACACGTTTCAGGTTCAGTGCGGCGGAAAACTCCTCCTGGAAGGTGGCTTTGATGTAGGCAATGGCCCGCTGGGTGTCATAGGCATCCAGGGTGGGGCGGTAGTGCTCGGGAATATAGATTTTGTTCATGGCAGTTCACCCTTTCACGAAAAAGCGAAGATAGATATATTGTATTCTTTTTTTGCTCAAAATCAAGAGCTTTTTCTTGAAGGCAAAATGATTGAATTTCGATGCTGTTATGTTACAACTATGATGCAAAGAGGCGGTAGGATAAGGCCAGAAAAAAGAAATAGAAAAAATTTTTGAAATCCTGTGACGTTTTCCCTCTAAAATCCGTCTATATAGGTGAGGGGCAAATGAATCGGCACCCGCCGTTTTCAGATAATCAACTCTACAATAAGGAGGAACAGAATGATGAATACCCAGAGAGAGTTACATACCGCAATCCGTAAAAGCGCATGGATCGATGCCGCCAATCGCATTGTATCCTTCCAGCAGATCGGGGAGGCGTCCTGCTATACCGCAGACGAGCCGGAATTCTGGCCCCATATTATGGAGCTGGTCAGTGTTGGCTACCGTTTGCAGTAAGGACACAAAGCCTGGTATTTTTCCCCACTGCTGATGTAAAAGAATAACCGTTAAAAAGCCTCGCACATCCGGGAAGACGCCGGAGGTGCGAGCTTTTCGGATATTCTGATGCCTTTTTAATGAGTCAGCAGTTCCAGCAGTTTTTCCGGAGTGTCTGCAATGGCGGCTGCTCCGGCTTTTACCATATCCGACCCTTTCCCGTAGCCCCAGGAAACGCCGATGGTGGGGATCCCGTGCTCGGCGGCGCCCAGCACATCGAAGGCGGTGTCGCCCACCATCACGGCGTTGTCGATTCGCCCGTTCTGTTCCAGCAGAAAGGCGATGACTTCGCTTTTGGTGGTGCGGCTCTGATCCAAAGAAGCGCCGCAGATCAGATCGAAGTATTTCGCCAAATCAAAATGCTCCAAAACCTCCATGGCTGTAACCTCCGGCTTGGAGGTGGCCACAAAGAGCTTGTGTCCCTGCTCTCTCAGCGCTTCCAGCAGCTCCCGGATGCCGGGGTAGGGGTGGTTCTCGTATTTGCCGATGGGCACGTAGCGGCTGCGAAAAATGTCGATGGCCTCCTGGGTTCGCTCGGGAGGGATGCCGAATTTGACGAAAGTATCCCCCAGGGGAGGCCCCACGAACACCCGCATTTCCTCCCGGGACGGCACGGGAAGGCCAAAGCGCTCCAGGGTCATCTGGGCACAGTTGATGATTCCCTCGCCGGAATCGGTGAGGGTTCCATCCAAATCAAACAGAATGGTTTTTTTCACGGAATCTCTCCTCTCTTTTGAAATGATAGCATATTTTTTCCTGATGTGCAACTGTCAGGCCAGCAGCACATCCGTAATCAGCATCAGGCAGAAGCCAATCAGAAGGGAATAGGTGGCGGCCCGCTCGTTGCCGTGGTCGTGGGTCTCTGGAATCATCTCGTCGCTGATGACAAAGAGCATGGTGCCCCCCGCAAAGGCCAGGCAGAAGGGGAGCACGGTGGAGGCCAGGGTGACGGCATAGTAACCGACGAAGGTGCCCACCATTTCGATAAGTCCGGTGGTCAGTCCGCACAGGAAAGCTTTCCTCGGCCGGAACCCTGCTGCCAGCATGGGAGTGACCGTGACCAGACCCTCGGGGAGGTTTTGCAGGGCAATGCCGCCGGAAATCAGGATAGTTGCTTTTATGTCCCCGGAGCCCAGGCTTACCCCTGCGGCCAGACCCTCCGGAAAATTATGGATTGCCATGGCTGCCACAAACAGCAGAAGCTTATCGGCGTGGAGATTGTGGGCATGGATGTCATCCTCCCAGCCGATGAGTTTATGGATGTGGGGTACAAGCCGATCCACCAGACTGATGCACCCCGCCCCGGCGAAAATGCCGCAGAGGGTAACAACCAAACCACCGCTGTCCTCCCGCTCGATGGCGGGGAGAATCAGTCCCAGGATGGCGGCAGAGAGCATCACCCCCGCCGCAAAGGCCAGAACAATGTCGCTGAACCGATGGGAAATTTTCTTGCAGGGGAGCCCCAGCACCGTTCCCAGAATGGTAGCCCCTCCCACGGCCAGGGCGGTCAAGCATACAAGCATCATCATGCACTTCCTTTCCCAAAAAGAAATCACGTATCAGCATATGCGCCTGGGCTGCCATCGGTTTCAAAAAACATTGAAACGGACGATTTCTTGTGATATACTTGGGAGAAAACACAGAGGGGGAATTTGAGTGACATTCTGGAACCAAATCCGGCAGCGGAAGGCTCCGGGGCCCATCGGAAAACAGGTGCTGTATTCTTTTTTGGTTCTGCTGCTGGGTGTCGCACTGGGAACCTTTTCCAAATTCTTGGATTGCACGCCCTCCAATGAATCACTCCGCATCCTGGATTATTTGGATGTTCGCAATTTCCTGGGGCGGTTTGCCTTTTGGATTCTCATGGGCCTTTGGATTGCGATTTCCGGTGGGTCCCCCGGGAGGGCGGCGGTCAATGTGTTTTTATTCTTCCTGGGGATGGTTTCCAGCTATTACCTGTACTCAAAGTATGTGGGGGGATTTTTCCCCAGAAGCTATGCCATGGTGTGGTTTGGCTTCACGGCGGTTTCCCCGCTGCTGGCTTTACCGTGCTGGTACGCAGGAGGGAAGGGGAAAGCTTCCTTCGTCCTTTCGGTGCTGCTGCTGGCGGCGCTGTTCCAGTGCTGCTTTGTGGGGTGGTGGTTTCATGTGGAGCCACGTTCCCTGCTGGAGCTGCTGACGTTTCTCTGCGCAGTCTGGGTGCTCCGGCGTCCCACCCTGAGAGAATCCGGGATTCTGGCAGGCCTGGGCATCATCCTTGGCGTTGTCTTCATTTTAACGGTTCCATTTCATTTTGGATAAAATGACTCGCAGCGGAAAGAAACCGCTGCGAGAATTTTATACCGCTTTCTTTTTCATGGGAAGCTGGGAGAGAATCACGCCTCCGAAGACCAGAGCGCAGCCCAGGAGCTCCCGGGGAGTCATGGTGTTGTGGAGAATCAGCCACCCGCCGAGAGCTGCAAACACGGATTCCAGGCTCATAATCAGGGAGGCGGTGGTGGGCTCCAGATTCTTCTGCCCCACGATTTGCAGGCTGTAGGCCACGCCCATGGAGAGAATGCCGGCAAAGCCCAGGGGCAGCCAGCAGGCGAGGATATTGCCCATGTCCAGCTCCTCGGTCAGCAGCATCCAGGGCAGGGACAGCACCGCCACCACCAGCGCCTGGACGCAGTTCAGGCGAAGCCCGTCCAGATTCTGGGCAAAGCTGTCGATCAGCAGAATCTGCACCGCAAAGGCCAGGGCGCAGCCAATCAGCAGCAAATCCCCCACATTGATGGAGGAAACCCCCATGAAGCTCAGCAGGTACAGTCCCACCAGCGCCAGCACCACGCTGAACACGGCGTTGAGCCCGGGCCTGCGGTGCAGGAAGATCCCCAGGATGGGAACCAGGACGATGTACATGGCGGTGAGGAAGCCCGCCTTGCCGGGCTCTGTGTAAATGAGGCCCACCTGCTGCAGGCTGGCCGCCACAAACAGCGCTGCGCCGCACACGCCCCCGGAAATCCACAGCTGTTTGTTTTTCCACTTGGCAAGGGATTTTTGAAATCCGATTTTCCAGTCAAAAACCAACGTAAGCAGAAACAGGAAGATCACAGCCAGGGCGCATCGAATGGCCTGGAAGGTGAATGGGCCGATCAGGTCCATTCCCACGCTTTGGGCAATGAAGGCGGAACCCCAGATCATGGTGCCGCAGAGCAGGGCAAGAGAGCCCCTTAATTGTTTTTTCATAAAATCACCGGGGAGTAATTTATCATATTCCAACCTGTTTTGCAAGAGGGAAGGGGGAATTTGCTTTTTGAGAGGAAGTGTGGTATGATGGAAAAAAAGAAAAGCGGGAGATTCATATGGAAAAAATCTTTATTCCCACCCTGCACACCTTTGCGATGAACAACATCTTCACAGGCTCTCTGGGGCTGTTCCGCTTTCGCGCCGCCCCGGAGATCGTGATGGCCACCCCCAAGGAGGTGGACTTCGAGAAGAGCAGCATCCATGTGGAATTCTGGCATGGTCTGTACTGCTATGAGAAAAGCGAAATGGAGGGGGAAAGAACCTTTCCGCTGTCCGACCAGGGACGGGAGGACATGATTGCCTGGCTGGAGAAAAAAATTTGATTTTGATTTGGTGCTGATCTGCTTCCCCGGGGAGAAGCTGCCCAAATTTCCCAGCTGCGCCAAGCTCCAGGTGCGGCCCTGGAATCCGGAGCGGGATTGTCCGCTGCCCCTGGGGGCCGGACGGGCGATGAAAATGAAGGCGCGCAATGACCGCATTTCCATGCAGATTACCAGTTGACATTTCCTCTTTTTGTGGTAAAATAGCGGAGATATGCAAAGACAATGCGGGAATTAAGCAGGCGTCGGTCACAAAAGCGAGAAGGGGATGGTGAAAGCCCTTTGTGCGCCCGGTCTGCAAGCCGCTTCCGCCGTTGCCCGGGATGACCGGGACGGGCGCTCCCGTTACAGAGCAGCTAAGATGTCCTGCCCCGGCAGGATAATTAGGGTGGTACCGCGATTCACGTCGCCCCTATGAATAGGGGCGGCTTTTTTTGGAGGAAAAATGGACAGAACAGAAAGAATAGAGCTTACAACGGCAGTGATGGTCAAAGATCCCTGTGGGCGGCTCTTGCTGGAGGATCGCCGGAATACGGATTGGCCCGGCCTGTTTTTCCCCGGCGGCCATGTGGAACCGGGTGAATCTGTGGTTCAGGGAGCGATTCGGGAAATCCGGGAGGAGACGGGGCTTACCATCGAAAATCCCAGACTCTGCGGACTGAAGCAGTTCCCGCTGGAGGATGGCGGACGTTATTTGGTGCTGTTTTTCAAAGCGGATCAGTATTCCGGCCAGCTCCACGGCTCCGAAGAAGGACCGGTTTTTTGGGTCGCTCCGGAAGAACTGTCCAATTACCGCCTGTCCGGTCAATTTATGGAGACCCTTCGGGTGTTCGAGGACGATTCCGTCAACGAATTTTACTGTCATTGGCAGGGAGATTCCTTTGTCCGGGAACTTGTTTAAGGTGTAAACAATTGAATTTTCTATATTTTGGAGGTAAAAATTTATGGCTACCAAGCCCTACGGTGTCAACGAGCTGCGTGAGATGTTCCTCTCCTTTTTCGAGAGCAAGGGCCATCTGCGCCTGCCCAGCTTTTCCCTGATCCCTCAAAATGACGCTTCACTGCTGCTGATTAACTCCGGCATGGCGCCCATGAAGCCCTACTTCACCGGCGAGGTGGAGCCTCCCCGCCATCGGGTGTGCACCTGCCAGAAGTGCATCCGCACCGGCGACATTGAAAACATCGGCAAAACCGCCCGCCATGGCACCTACTTTGAGATGCTGGGCAATTTCTCCTTCGGCGACTATTTCAAGCACGAGGCCATTGCCTGGAGCTGGGAGTTCCTGACCAAGGTGGTGGGCCTGGATGAAAACCGCCTGTACCCTTCCATCTATGAAAACGACGACGAGGCCTTTGAAATCTGGAACAAGGAAATCGGGGTGCCCGCTGAGCGGATTTTCCGCTTCGGCAAGGAGGACAATTTCTGGGAGCACGGCTCCGGTCCCTGCGGTCCCTGCTCCGAAATCTACTATGACCGGGGCGAGAAGTACGGCTGCGGCAAGCCCGGCTGCACCGTGGGCTGCGACTGCGACCGCTATATGGAGGTCTGGAACAACGTCTTCTCCCAGTTTGATAACGACGGGCAGGGCAATTATACGGAGCTGGCCCAGAAGAACATCGACACCGGCATGGGCCTGGAGCGTCTGGCGGTGGTGTGCCAGGATGTGAACAGCCTGTTCGACGTGGATACCGTGATGAACATCACCAACAAGGTCACGGAGCTCACCGGCGCCTCCTATGGACAGAGCGTGAAGATGGATGTGTCCTTGCGGGTTATCACCGACCATATCCGTGCTTCCTCCTTCATGATTGCCGACGGCGTGCTGCCCAGCAACGAGGGCAGAGGCTATGTCCTTCGCCGCCTGCTGCGCCGGGCTGCGCGCCACGGCAAGCTCCTGGGCGTGAACCATCCCTTCCTCTACCAGGTGGTGGAGACCGTTATTCAGGAGAACGAGGGCCACTACGGCTACCTGCGGGAGCGTGCCGCATATATTACCAAAGTTGTGAAAGTGGAGGAGGAAAACTTCGCCCGCACCATTGACGGCGGTATGAAGATTTTCTCCGAAATGCTGGCGGATCACAAGGCCAAGGGAGAGACCGAGTTCTCTGGGGCCGATGCCTTCAAGCTCTACGACACCTACGGTTTCCCCATTGACCTGACCCTGGAAATGGTGGCCGATGAGGATATGACTCTGGATCAGAAGGCCTTTGCCCAGCTGATGCAGGAGCAGAAGGTTCGTGCCCGTGAGGCCAGAAAGGCCCTGGGCGATCTGGCCTGGGCCGGTATCGACCTGGGACTGGACAACACCCCCACCAGATTCCTGGGCCATGAAGCGGACAAGTGCCAGGCCAAGGTGCTGGCAGTCTGCGTGGGCGACGAGGTCTCCGGCTCCATCGCCGGCGGCGAGGACGGCATTGTCGTGCTGGATCAGACGCCCTTCTATGCGGAGATGGGCGGCCAGGTCGCTGACCACGGCGTCATCACCCTGGGGGAGAGCTGCTTCCAGGTAAGCGATGTCCAGAAGGATAAGGGCGGCAAGTATCTGCACCATGGCAAGATGCTGAAGGGCTCTTTGAAGGTGGACGATGTGGTGCAGGCTGCCATTGATATGGAGCGCCGCAAGGCCATTATGCGGGCCCACTCCGCCACCCATTTGCTGCAAAAGGCCCTGGCCACCGTTCTGGGCGACCATGTGCACCAGGCGGGTTCTCTGGTGGAGCCCGACCATCTGCGCTTCGACTTCACCCATTACTCCGCCCTGACCCAGGAGGAACTTGCCAGGGTGAACGAAATTGTCCAGAGCTCCATCCTGGAGGGCTATCCCATCGATACCGGGGAAATGCCCATTGAGGAAGCCAAGAAGCTGGGTGCCACCGCCCTGTTCAGCGAAAAGTACGGCGACACCGTCCGGGTGGTAAATATGGGCGGCTATTCCATCGAGTTCTGCGGCGGCACCCACCTGAACAATACTGCCAAGGTGGGCGCTTTCGAGCTGGAAGGCGAGGGAAGTGTGGCCTCCGGTGTCCGCCGGATCGAGGCAGTGACCGGCAAGGCCTGCCTGAAGAAGATGGAGGCAGAGCAGGCCGTCCTGGCAGAGGCTGCCTCCAAGCTGAAGGTGAAGCCGGGTGAGCTTGGTACCAAGATTCAGAGCAATCTGGACGAGATCAAGGAACTGAAGCGCATTATTGAGCAGTACCAGGCTAAGGATGCCGCCGGTGAGATGGATCGTCTGCTGGCCGGTGCCAAGGAACTGGACGGTGTGAAGGTGCTGACCGCAAAGCTTACCGGTGTGGATGCCAATCGGCTGCGCCAGATGGGCGATCTGCTCCGGGACAAGGCCTCCAATGTGGTGGCGGTGCTGTCCTCCGTCAACGGGGACAAGCCCTCCTTCCTGGCTGTCTGCGGCAAGGAAGCCGTGGCGAAGGGCATCAAGGCCGGTGAACTGGTGAAGCTGGTCTGCTGCTGCTGCGGCGGTTCCGGCGGCGGCAAGCCCGATTCCGCCATGGGCGGCGGCAAGGATGTTTGCAAGGTGGACGAGTCCCTGGCCCAGGTGGAGGAATTTGTGTCCTCTAAAATCTGAGATAATTTTGTGAATTCCAACAAATGGCGCAGCTTACCCGGCTGCGCCATTTTCAAAAGTGAGGGGTGGGTAGGCGTGAGAAAGCTGTTTTGGTTTACGGTGGGATTTGCCTGCGGCTGTGGGCTATGCATTACCTTCCTCTGGCAGCATCCTCTGCTGCCCCTGCTGATCTATGCGCTGGCGTCCAGTGTGCTCTGTTTGGCACTGGCAGGGAAGAATGAATTTTTCCGGATTCCTGCCGTACTGCTTCTGGGCCTGAGCCTTTCGGTGGGCTGGTTTTCCCTGTTCTGGGGACGGTATATTCGCTCTGCCCAGCCCATGGATGGACAAATCGTCCATCTCCAGGTGATTGCCACGGACTACAGCGAGAAGACCGATTACGGCTTTTCTCTGGATGGCATTGCAAAGCTGGAGGGAAACTACTACCGTTTGCGGCTTTTTCAAAAGGACGATACCCGGATGGAGCCGGGGGATGTTCTGGAAAGCGACGTCCTTCTTCGGATGACAACGCCGGGAGGGCGAAAGGAATCGGCCTACTATCAGGGCTCCGGTGTATTTCTGACGGCGACTCAGAAGGGAGAGACAGCTCTTTCCCACGTGGAAAAGGGAGATTTCCTCTTCCTTCCGGCAAGAATTGGGTTGGAGGCGAAAAACCGGATTGCCCGCTTTTTCCCGGCGGATACGGCTCCCTTTGCCAAGGCGCTGCTGCTGGGGGACACCTCGGATTTGAGCTACAGCCAGGATACCGCCCTGAAGCTCAGCGGGATTCGCCATGTGACGGCCGTGTCTGGCCTCCATATCTCGATTCTGTTTGCGCTGGTGTTCCTGTTTTTCAGGCCTCATCGCTGGCTGGTGCTCCTTGTCTCCACGCCGCTGCTCCTGTTTTTCGCCGCAATGACCGGCTTTTCTCCCTCGGTGACTCGTGCCTGCCTGATGTATTTCCTCATCGCCCTCAGTCAGGCGGTTTTTGAGGAGTATGACACGTTGACCAGCCTGGCCTTTGCCTGCCTTGTGATGCTGCTTCTGAATCCCTTTGTGCTGCTGTCCGTCAGCTTCCAGCTTTCCGTGGCCAGTGTGCTGGGCATTCTCCTGTTTGCTTCACCGGCCAGTCACTGGCTCTTGGAACGGATTCTAAAGGGAAGGAAGAAGGGAATTCGGGGAGGCCTTGCCAGGTGGTTTGCCGGCTCCGTTTCCGTCTCTGTCAGTGCGCTGATTTTTTCCGCACCTTTGAGCGCCTATTATTTTGGCACCGTCAGCCTGATTGGAATTGTGACAAACTTGCTGACCATTTGGGTGATTGGCTTCCTGTTTTACGGGATTGGAGCGGTGAGCATTCTGGGCGGCGCTTTTCCTTCTGCCTGCCAGTGGTTGGGCAGGCTCCTTTCCTGGCCCATTCGATATGTGTTGTTTATATCCCGGCTTTTGTCCAAAATCCCCTTTGCTGCCGTGTATACCGAGAGCAAATTTATTTTGTACTGGCTGATTCTTTGCTATGTCCTGCTGGCGCTGTTCCTGATTTTGGGGAGGAAGAGGGGGCGGTATTCCTTCACAGTGGGGGCAGTCTGCCTGGCGGCTGCCGTGGCTGCATCGGTGCTTCTGCCCCGGATGGACAAAGTGCGGCTGAATGTGCTGGACGTGGGGGAAGGACAGTCCGTCCTGATTCAAAGCGGGGGAGAACATTATCTCATCGACTGCGGCGGTGACAGTGAAGAGCGGACGGCGGATCGGGTGGCACAAACCCTTTTGAGTCAGGGGGTGTTCCATCTGGACGGGGTTGTGTTGACCCACTATGACCGGGATCATGTGGGTGGCCTGGAAAATCTTCTGACCAGGATACCGATAGAGCACTTCTATCTGCCCGACCAGGGGGAAATCCCAATCTCCCAGGAGGATGGGGCGCTCTGCACCTTGGTCAGCAGGGATACGGAAATCCCTGTGGGCCATGGAAAGCTGGTGCTTTTGGAGCCGGGTGGAGAGAATTCAAACAACGAAAACTGCATGTGCGTCTTGTTTGAATCAGAAGAGTGTGTTATACTGATTACCGGAGACCGGGGCCGCAGCGGGGAGCGCCGTCTGCTGGCCAGCTACACCCTGCCGGATGTGGATGTTTTGATTGCCGGGCACCATGGCTCCAAAAATTCCACCACTGAGGAGCTGCTTCGGGCTGTCCGCCCGGAGACGGTGATTATTTCGGCGGGGGAAAATAACCGCTACGGCCATCCCGCCCAAGAGCTGCTGGATCGGCTGACGGAATATAACTGCACCGTATACCGGACGGATGAGATGGGTTCGGTTTTGGTCAGGAGGTAAATATGGCGAAGAAACCTCTTTCCGATGGGGCATTCCAAAGCCTGAAGGCCGCTGTTCGGAATAAAAATATGGACAGACTCTATTTCTTCTTCGGTGAAGAAACGTTCCTCATGTCCTATTATCTGGAAACAATCCGAAAGCTCCTTTTGGACCCGCTGACGGAGTCTTTTAATTACCACCGCTTCACCAGTGAGAATTTTGACCTGGCCGCCTTCCTGGAGGCGGTGGAGAACCTGCCCATGATGGCGGAGCACACCCTGGTGCAGGTGGATGATATTGATCTGTTTAAGCTGAACGAGTCGGAGCGGGAGAAAATTGCCGCCGTCTTTTCGGACATTCCCGAATACTGCACGATTGTGTTTACCTATCTCACCATAGAGTGGAAGCCGGACAAGCGGATGAAAAAGCTGTGGGAGCAGATCGATTCCCACGGCCTGGCGGTGGAGTTCCGCAAGCAGGACATCAGGGAGCTGGTGCCCTGGATTTCCCGGCATTTTGCCGCCCAGCAGAAAAAAATTTCCAACGATCTGTGCACCTATCTGATCGACATTACCGGCGGAACCATGACGGCCCTTAGCGGGGAGATTCAGAAAATCTGCGCCTATTCCGGTGCGCAGGAGATCAGAAAGTCCGATATTGACGCCGTGACAGAGCCGGTGCTGGATGCGGTGGTGTTCCAGATGACCGACCGGATCAGCGAGGGGGCCTATGAAAAGGCCTTCCAGAGCCTGAGCCAGCTGCTGAAAATGCAGCAGGAGCCCCTGGCCATTCTGGGGGCCCTGGGCAGCCATTTTCGCCGACTGCTGGTGGGAAAATGCCTGCTGGAGCGGGGGAAATCCGCTTTTGACCTGCAAAAGCTCTGCAGCATCCCTGACTATCCCGCAAGAAAACTTATGGAATCCGCCCGCCGGATGGACAAAGCCTTCTGCGGCCGGGCTGCAGAGCTGGTATTGGAGACGGATTACAGGATGAAGACCTCCTTCGACGACAGCCAGCGGCTTTTGGAGATGCTTGTTCTCCAACTGGCAGCGGAGGCGTCCCATGGTTAAAATTCAGGAGGCCATTGTGGTGGAGGGGCGCTATGATAAAAACACCCTGAGTCAAATTGTAGACGCAACCATTTTCGAGACCCATGGCTTTGGAATATTTAAGGACAGGGAGCAGATGGAGCTTCTGCGCCGGGTGGCCCAGCTCCGGGGACTGATCGTCTTCACCGATTCCGACGGGGCGGGCTTTGTGATTCGTAATCATTTGAAAAGCGCCATCCCTGCCAAGTATTTGAAGCACGCCTACATTCCGGACATTCCGGGGAAGGAGAAGCGGAAGGCTGCCCCGGGGAAGGAAGGCAAGCTGGGAGTGGAGGGCATGACCAGGGAAGTGATTCTGGATGCCCTGAGGGCCTCCGGCGCAACCTTCCAGGAAAACACGGCCATAAATTGCGGGGAAATTACGAAGCAGGATTTCTGCGAGCTGGGCCTCTCCGGTGGGGCCGACAGCAGCCGAAAGCGGCGTGCCCTGCAAAAAAGGGTGAATCTGCCGGAGCATATGAGCGCCAATGCGCTGCTGCAGGCGCTGAACCTGTTATATACGAAAGAGGAGCTTTCCGACTTGGTGAAAGCGTTGGAGAAAGACAATGGTTGATATATCTGTAAGCAATTTGACGAAATTTTTTGTGATTGGAGAGAACCTGCTGCAAGGGCTGACCTTTGAGGTGCAGGAGGGGGAGCGGGTCGCCATCCTGGGCCGGAACGGCTGCGGAAAGACCACCTTGTTCCGGATTCTGACCAAGGAGCTGGACTTTGACGAGGGAGAGGTGTATGTCAATCCCAACAAGCGCTTGGGGCTGATCTCCCAGATTCCGGTCTTCCCGGAGGGCTACACCGTGGAGGATGTGCTTCGCTCCGCCTATGCGGAACTGATGAAGGTTCAGAAGGAAATGATTTCTCTGGAGAAGCAGATGCTCTCCGGCGCTACGGCGGAGCAGCTGCGGCGCTATGACGCCCTGTCCAACCGGTTCCAGGCCGGGGGCGGCTATGAAATGGACGTGGAGGTGGACAAAATCTGCAACGGCCTGGGCATCACCCAGGAACAGCGCATCCAGGAATTTGCCAGCCTTTCCGGCGGCGAGAAGACCAGGGTGAACCTGGCCCGTCTGCTGCTGGAAAAGACGGACATTCTGCTGCTGGACGAGCCCACCAACCATCTGGACCTGAATAGCGTGGAGTGGCTGGAGCAATATATCAACGGCTTTAAGGGCACCGTGCTGGCCATCTCCCACGACCGCTACTTCATTGACCAGGTGGCCGATCGGGTCATCGAGATCACCGACGGCCATGCGGAGTTCTATTCCGGCAACTACTCCTTCTATATGGACGAAAAGCAGGCCCGGTTCGACCTGCAAATGAAGCAGTATGAGCAGGAGCAGGCCAAGCTGAAGCAGCTGGGCTTTACCATGGAGCGGATGAAGGGCTGGGGCATCAACAACCGGGCGCTGTACCGCCGGGCCATGTCCATCCAGCACCGGATGGATCGCATCAAAAAAACCGAAAAGCCCAAGACGGAGCGGACCATGAAGGCCTCCTTCGGGGAAAAGGATTTCTCCGGAGATGTGGTGTTCAAGATGAAAGGAGTCTCCAAAGCCTTTGGGGACCGGACGCTGTTCTCCGACGTGAATCTGAATGTGGAGGCAGGGGAGCGGATTGCCCTGCTGGGGGACAACGGCACCGGCAAGTCCACCTTTATCAAGTGCCTTTTGGGGGAGGAGGACTGCGCCGGAAAAATCCAGTTTGGCCCCACGGTGAAATGGGGATACTTACCCCAGATCATTCATTTCGACCACCCGGAGCGCAGCCTTTATGACACCATGCTCTATGAGAAGAACTGCACCCCCCAGACCGCCCGGGACCGGCTGGGCGCCTTCATGTTCCAGGGGGAGGATGTGTTCAAAACCGTGGCGAACCTCTCCGGCGGCGAGCAATCCCGGCTGAGGCTGTGTATGCTGATGGATGAGAAAATCAATCTGCTGATTCTGGACGAGCCCACCAACCATCTGGACATTGCCTCCCGGGAATGGGTGGAGGCGGCCATCGAGGAATTCGAGGGCGTGCTGCTCTTCGTATCCCATGACCGGTACTTCATCGAAAAATTCGCGGAGCGGATTTGGCTGCTGGAGGACGGCGCCATTCGGGACTTCCGCTGCGGCTACCAGAAATACCGCTCCATTCTGGAGCATGAGCGGGCCGCCATGCCTGCCCCAAAGCAGCCGCCCAGGGAGAAAAAGGAAAGAATCAAGGGCGGAACCAAGGACGCCGAGAAGCTGGTTCGCCGCCTGGAGCGGGAGATCGAAAAGCAGGAGGCGGCAATTTCAGAGCTGGACGCCAAGGTTCAGGCTGCCGCTGCCGACTATCAGGAGCTGTCCCGATTGATGGAGGAAAAGGAACAGGCGGAGGCGGTGCTGATGGATTTGATGGAACAGTGGGAAGCGGCCCAGAGCTGAAACGCGGGAGAAATCCCGTGAGATCATAGGTTGACAGGTTTTCCAAACCGGCCTATAATAGGCTGGAAATAAAAATAAGGAGCGAATTTTGTAATGAGTTCTTGCAATGGCAATTGTTCCAGCTGCGGTTCCGACTGCGCCGACCGCAAGGCTGAGAGCCTGCTGGCTTCCCTGAACCCCAAGTCCACCGTGAAAAAGGTAATTGCGGTGGTATCCGGCAAGGGCGGCGTGGGCAAGTCCACCGTTACCTCCATGCTGGCCGTGGCTATGGCCCGGGAGGGGAAGCGGGTGGGCATCCTGGACGCCGACATCACCGGCCCCTCCGTGCCCACCGCCTTTGGCGTAACGGAGTGCCAGGGGGCGGACACCGACGGGCTATACCCCGCCCTGACCCGCAGCGGCATTCAGGTCATGTCCATCAATCTGCTGCTGGATAATCCCGCTGACCCTGTGGTGTGGCGGGGCCCGGTGATCGCCGGAGCGGTGAAGCAGTTCTGGACCGACGTGATCTGGGAGGATGTGGACTATCTGTTCGTGGATATGCCTCCCGGAACCGGCGACGTGCCTCTGACCGTGTTCCAAAGCCTGCCGGTCAACGGCATCGTCATTGTCACCAGCCCTCAGGATTTGGTGTCCATGATTGTGAACAAGGCTGTGAAAATGGCGGACATGATGCACATTCCCGTTCTGGGCTTTGTGGAGAACTATTCCTACCTCCAGTGCCCGGACTGCGGCAAGAAAATCAATGTGTTTGGCAAGAGCCACCTGGATGCCATCGCCCAGGAGCACGGCCTGCCCATTCTGGCCCGGCTGCCCATCGACCCCGCTGTGGCCCAGGCCTATGACAACGGCCAGATGGAGATGGTGAACACCGACGCCCTGGCCGAGGCCATCCAGGCAGTCAAGGCTGCTGAGTAACAATTCACCGGGCCTCCCGTTTTTCGGGAGGCCCGGTTTGTCGTTTACTTGCAGAAAATTTCGATTGCCTCCTGGGCAAACTGGGCGGTTCCGGGCCCGCCTGCCTGGTCGATGTTTTCGGTCATGCTGTCACCGGCAATATACATCTGCCCCAGACCTTGGAGAATCTGTTTGGTGCAGGTGTAGTAGTGGTCGGTGATGAATGCTTGCAGCTTCGCCACAAGAGCCTGGGCTTCCTGGGAGGCGGGGGATGAGCGGCGGATAGCGCCAAGCTGGGCGAAAATATCCATTAGCTCGCCGCCGGTGGCTTGAAGCGCTGCATCGGTCTGCCCGGCGGTTTTCTGCTCGAACTGCTGCCAGGCCTCTGTTTTGCCCCATTTTGCCTTTGCCTCGGCGGTGTATTTGTCGATTTCGGCGGTATCAAAGGTGGAAAAATCCATGGGAATCACTCCTGTCGTCTGAATTTTGCGGGCATGGGAAATCAGCTTTTCCAGATGCTTTTTCTGCAATTCCAGCAGGTGAATCTGCGCCTGCAGAGCTTCCATTGGGTCAAAGCCCGGGGTATCCAGAATTTCCTTGATTTCCTTTAAGGGAAATTGGAGCTGACGGAACAGCAGAATGGTTTGCAGCCGCCGCAGGGCCGTATCGTCATACAGCCGGTAGCCTGCCTCCGTCACCCGGGTGGGCTTCAGCAGACCGATGGCATCGTAGTGGTGGAGTGTGCGCACACTCACACCGGTGAGCTGACTGACTTCTTTGACTGTTTTCATTCATTTCCCTCCCGACGAGAGTATTATAGACCATGACGTAAGGTGAGAGTCAAGAGGTTTTGAAAAAAGATTTGAAGCCCCGCGGAAATATTTCATAACAGCCGATATGCACATTATACAAAAAAACAGAACTGGAAAAGGGTCAGCGGAACAGGGATTCCGGGGGGCAAAACCGCAAATATCCGGTAAAATCGGCATTGTCAGCAATTGCGCATTTATAATTTCAAATATTAAAATTATAAAATGAATAATAGATAAAAAGAGAGGCGCATTCTTGTAAATAATATATAAAACGCCGGATTCTGTTAAAAATGATGTATCTATCTTTCAAATATTAAAATCATGTATTATAAAATGAAAAAAGTAATTGACAGAGGAAAGCGGCGATGCTAGAATGCAAGTAGCCCGGTCAGATGCAGGTGCTGTTGAAGAAGGGCCAATACACACAACGGAAAAGAAAGGAAGTTTGTAATGAAGAAACTGCTGGCACTCTCCCTGGCTGCAATTATGGTTTTAGGCCTGTTTGCCGCCAACTTCGTCACCACCGCAAAGGCGGATGACTTCACCAAGATGGAGACCATCACCGTGTGGTCCGACAACGCACATGAAGCGGAAATCCGGAACAGACAGATCGCTGAGTTCAATGAAACTGTCGGTAAGGATTACGGCATTTACATTGACTACACTGTCATGGGCGACAAGTTCAAGGATACCGTCCAGATGGCTGTCCAGGCCGGCGAAGCTCCCGACCTGTTCCGTTCCGACTCCAAGGTCATTCTTGACTACATTGAGAACGGCTTCCTGGTTCCCATCGAGGACCTGCCCGGCAGCGAGGCGCTGCTGGAGAAGTACGCTGACCTGGTTTCCAACCGTTCCCATGTGTTTGACGGCAAGACCTACACCCTGCCTTACAACCTGACCACCTACGGCTTCATCATCAACAAGGACCTGTTTGCCGAGTGCGGCCTGACCGAAGCCGACTATCCCAAGACCTGGGACGATGTGGTGGAGGTTGGCAGAATTATCACCGAGAAAACCGAGGGCCGTGCCTATGGCCTGGGCCTGTCCAGCACCTCCTGGTGCATCTCCTCCTTCTACACCATGCCCAACGGCAAGAACGTGGGTCACTACGGCTACAACTACGAAACGAAGCAGTTCGAGTACTCCGCCTACAACCCCATGATCGAAGCTATTGACAAGATGGTTGCGGAAGGCACCGTATTCCCCGGTTTTGAGACCCTGGACGGCGACGGCGTCCGTGCTCAGTTCTCCGCCGGCCACATCGCCATGATCGGCGCCGCAAGCTTTGACTGCGCCGTTTACGTCAATCAGTTCCCCGCAACCTGCGACTGGGAAGTCATCAACATCCCCATGTTCAGCGAGGATTCGGTGCAGTACAAGTCCTTCGGCAACCCCACCAACCTGCTGAATGTCTCCACCACCGCTCTGAAGCATCCTGAGAAGGTCCGCATTGTTCTGGAGTTCTTCTATGACGACAAGAACATCAGCGAAATGTACGAGGAAGGTCTGTATATCCCCGTCCGCAAGGAAGCTGTTGAGATGGCTACCAAAGAGCCCGATCTGAAGGGCTGGGCCTCCTTTGCCAACTTCGACGAAATTTTCACCATGCCTCCCGTGCCCGATACCCTGATCAGTGTGGAGGGCCTGACCTACCGTGAAGTGATCGCCAATATCTGGGCAAATCATGACCTGGACGATGTGGCTGCGATTATGGCTGACTGTGATCAGAGATACAACGATGCTCTGGCAAAGGCAGACCCGGAGACCGTTGCAATGTACGTCCTGCCTGAGGGCGTTACCCCGGTTGCCGGTGAGTAAGAAATCATAATATCATTGAGGCCGCCATTGGCGGCCTCAATCTCTAAAAGTGGAGTGGATACAATGGCAAAAATTGTAATTCAACCGAAAACCGTTGAAATCTCTATGGTGACCCAGGTCTTGGTCGTTGGCGGCGGCCCGGCGGGCATTGGCGCAGCCGTCAGTGCAGCCAGAAACGGCAGCAAGGTCATTCTCCTGGAAAAGCGTGGCTTCCTTGGCGGCAATATCACGGCCTGCTTTGTGGAAAACTGCAACTATTTTCTGAAGGGAACGCCGTTTCATTCAGAGGGCATCTATGCAGAGATCGAGGAAAAGGCCTATCAAAAATATGGCAACGATAATGTTCGTGAGCGAAATAAAAATGCGTTCTCCAGCGAGTACCTGAAGGTATTTCTGGATGAGTTTGTGAAAGAGGCTGGCGTGGAGGTTCTGTTCCACAGCTTCGTCAATGATGTGGTGATGGACGGCGATCACATTGCGGCAGTCATCATCCAGACCAAGAAGGGCCCCGTGGTGGTGCAGGCAGATATGATCATTGATGCCTCCGGTGATGCCGACGTGTCCTTTGCAGCGGGCGTTCCCTTTGAACAGGGCCGGGAGAAAGACGGATTGTGCCAGCCCGGCACCGTTTCTCTGCGGTTGGCTGGCGCCGACACCCAGGCGCTGCTGAAGAACGGCGACCGGCTCTCGGAGATCGGACGCATTTTCAAGGAGGATTACCGCGCCGGTAAAACCGGTCTGCCCTGCAAGCGGCAGGACCTTCCGTTCGGACGCCTGACGGCAGGCGGACAGATTTCCTATGTCAATTATCCCTGTGCCTACGGCCTGGACCCCACCGACATTCGGGATCTGTCCCGAGGGGAGATGGAATGCAGACAGTATGTCATGGACATCTATAAGTATTTGAAGAGCAATTTTGAAGAACTGAAAAACATCGAGATTGCCTCCATTGCTCCGGAGATCGGCTTCCGGGACAGCCGCCGTATTGAAGGGCTGTATCATCTGACCATCGACGACATGGAATCCCGGAAACATTTCGATGATGTGATTGCGGTGTTCCCCCGGTTCTATGATATGCTGTCTCCCGACGCCAACATGGATGGCGATGGCAAGGTGGAGGGTAAGGGCTATCTGGGCCACATTTATGAGCCTGTGGTGGATGAACGCACCTTTGAAATCCCCTACCGTGCCATGGTTCCCAAAACTGTGGACAATCTGCTGGCAGCAGGGCGCTGCATCAGTGCGGATCATGTGGCGGAAAGCGGAACCCGTGCCATTTCCCTGTGCATGATGACGGGCGAGGCAGCCGGCGCCGCAGCTGCACTGGCCGTCCGCAGCGGCGTGACTCCGGCCCACATCGATGTTGCGCAATTGCAGCAGATTCTGACTGCGCAGAATATTCACCTTCCTCTGTAGGGAAGAAGGAGGCAATCTACATGAAAGACAAAAAATTCAGAGGTAAGCGGCTTCCGGCAGACTCCGTCCAGGCAATGGGGATGCTTGCTCCGATGATGCTTGGCTTCATTGTCTTTACTTACGTCCCCATTATCTACATCCTGCGCTACTCCCTGTATGATTCCAACGGCTTTAAGGAGAGCTGGGTGGGCCTGGACAATTTTGTCCGGCTGTTCACCCGTGACTCCGCCTACTGGAAGTCCCTGGGCACTACCTTCATTCTTGCCTTTGGCAAGCTGGCGCTGGAAATTCCCCTGGCAATGCTTCTGGCGCTGTTCCTGAACAAGGGAATAAGGGGCACGGGCTTTTTCCGGGTGGCCCTGTTCCTGCCCGCTATTATTTCCACGGCCATCTGCGGCCTGATTTTCTCGCTGATGTTTGCTTCCTACAACGGCATCATCAACACCATGCTCCAGAACATTGGCTGGATACAAAAGCCCATCAGCTGGTTCAGCAACCGCTGGACGGCACTGCTGGTCCTGGGCCTGGCCTCCGTGTGGAACAACTTCGGCATCAACATGATCTTCTTCCTGATGGCGCTGCAAAGCGTCCCCAAGGAGCTGTATGAATCGGCGGAGATTGACGGCATCACCCCGGTGAAGAAATTTTTCAAGATCACGCTGCCCATGATCGGCCCCACCTTTACCTCCGTTCTGCTGATGGCAATTGTGGGCAGCCTGAAGATGGCAGACCTGATCTTGGCGTCCACCAATGGTCAGCCCGCCGGTGGCACGGAAGTGGTCATGACCTATGTATTCAAGTATTTCTTCGGCTACAGCGGCCGCAAGGTTGAGGTGGGTTACGCTTCTGCCATGGCAGTGGTCACCGGCGTGATTCTGGCAATTGTGTCCGTGATCTATATGCGCATGACGAAGAAGATTAGCAGCAGCGTGGAATAAGAAGGGAGAGGCGTAGCATGAAAAGTATGAAAAAACAAAGGATACTCTCCAACTGCCTGGTGTTCGGCGTGCTGACAGTCATTTTTATTATTGCGATTTTCCCGGTTTTGTATACCATCTTGGGTTCCTTCAAGGGAAATATGGAGCTGTTGACCTCCAATTCGCTCTTCCCAAAGAAGTTTGTACTGGACAACTATGTTCAGGCGTGGAATATGGCAAACTTTGAAAAGTACACCCTGAACTCCATCTTTATGTCCGGCACCATTGTCCTTGGCTCCATTTTTACCACCACCATTGCCGGATATGTTTTTGAGCGAGGCGTATTCCCCGGAAAAGAGCTGATGTTCGGTATGGTCGTTTCCTCCATGTTCGTTTCCCTGGGTTCCCTGACTCTGTACCCCACCTATGTGATCGCAAAATTCCTCGGAATCAACAAATCCCTCTGGGGTGTGATCATCATACGGGTATTTGGCCTGAATGTGACCAACCTGTTCATCACCCGCTCCTACATCCGAACCCTCTCCAAGGAGATTGATGAGGCGGCCAAGGTGGACGGCTGTTCCTTCTTCGCCATTTTTGCCCGGGTGATTTTCCCACTGCTGAAGCCCCTGATCGCAACCATTGCCATTCTGGAGTTCCGGCACTCCTGGAATGATTACCTGATGCCCATGGTTTTTACCCTATCCAACAAGGACAGAATGCCCCTGATCGTCGGTGTTATGAACCTGAAGGGCTCCGGTGAGGCGGCCTCCTCCTGGAATCTGATGCTGGCCGGCTCGTCCATTGCCCTAGTACCTATGATCATTGTATATCTGTTCTTTAACCGCTACTTTATCGAAGGCTTGACAGCCGGTGCGGTGAAGGGATAGAGAAACGAATAACATTGAAAGGATGGAACTACCATGATGACGAAAAAGGAACTGATTACCGAGCTGAGGAAATACCGCTGCGCCGACCTGTCCGATGCCATGGATGCACTGGGCATGGTTGATGTGGGGGTCATGGATGAGAAGATGCGCCCCCTGCGCCCCGGCATCGAATTCAAGGGCTTTGCCCACACGGTGAAGCTGCTGCCCATCAACCATCCCGTTGTCCGCTGTGAGAGTGTGGAGCAGTGGCGGGAAGAGCTGCAAAAGGGCTGTGAGGATATTTACAATTTCAACGACTCTGTCACCAAGGAGAATGCGGAGGATATGGTTCTTTGCATTGACATGGACGGCGTTCGCGGTGGCGTGTGGGGCAGCGAAATTACCATGACTATGATGGAAAAGGGAATTTCCGGCGTGGTGGTGGACGGCGGCTGCCGGGACTCCTACGAGACCAACCTGGAGCAGGGACCTGTGTTCTGCACCAGAAGAACCTTCACCCATGCCTATGGCCGGGTGATGCGGGGCACCATTGGCCAGCCCATCAACTGTGCCGGTGTGACCGTCCGACCCGGCGATGTGATCTGCGCCGATGACGACGGCGTTCTGGTCATCCCCATCGAGATTGCCGAGGACGTGATCAAATTCGCCCGCAATCAGCTGGAGGAGGACATCAAGGTTCGTGGACAGCACTATGACAACCTGGGTATGAAGCCGGACGCAACCCTGGAAAGACTGGGCTAAGGCAGACATTTTTCCCTGTGTTACCGGGTGTGTTGCATTTCATTTTGCAACACGCCCGGCGGGAACCATCCAAATTCGCCGCCAAGCCAATGGCAGGAGGTTTGAATATGGAATTCAAAAATATGGAGCCTGTCCGCTTTGCCTGGGATCAACTGCGCAATGCGGTGCCCGAAGATGCTTTGGAACAGGTTCGCCTGCATGAAAACATGGCGCTGAAGGAGCAGAGCTACACCCTTCATTTCGAGAATCATCAGCTCCTGGTTGGTGCATCTGATGCCGCAGGCATGATGTATGCATTGCTGGATTTGTGCGATAGATATGACGGCGGCTGGTCGGGAATTTCGGATGTCACCCTGGAACCCCGGATTCTTCGCCGGGGACTGAAACTGAATCTGCCCCTGGATGCCAGAACCCCCAGCTATTCCGATGCCTCCGACTCCGCCTTTGAAAACATACCTCAGGTGTGGGAGTGGGATTTCTGGACACAGTATCTGGACAGCATGGCCCGCAGCAAGTATAATGTGCTGAGCCTGTGGAATCTGTCACCCTTTCCCAGCTTGGTGCGGATTCCGGAATACCCTGCCATTGCCCTGGAGAACGTGGTGCGCAGCACGGTGCCGCCTCGGCCGGAGATGAGCGGGGAAAATATGTGGACAGAGGATATGCTCGGCGGCTGCTGCGTGGTCAAGAAAATCACCATGGACGAAAAAATAGCGTTCTGGCGGCGGGTGATGGAATATGCCCAGGACCGGTGCATCCGGGTGTATTTGTTCACCTGGAACCTGTTTGTCTATGGCACCGAGGGAAATCCCTACGGCATTACCTGCGACCAGAGGAATCCGGTGACTGCGGACTACCTATACTGCGCCACCAAAGCGTTGCTTGAAACCTACCCGCTGCTGGCAGGTATTGGAATCACCTCCGGCGAAAATATGGCGGGGGACGAGACGGACATTCCGTTCCTGCGGGCGACCTACGGCGCAGCGGTGGAGCAGGTTCACAGACAGCATCCGGAACGCTCCGTGGAGCTGATCCATAGAATGCAGTATGCCCGCTATCCCCAGATCCGGCAGCAATATGCCGACTTTACGGGAGACTTTTCCGTCAGCTTCAAATATTCCCAGGCCCACATCCATTCCAGCCCAGAGCCGACGTTTTTCTCCGATTTTCTTGGGAACAGTCCCCCAAATGAACAGTTCTGGCTGACATTGCGGGACGATGATTACTATTTCTACCGCTGGTATGACTACGGCTTTGCCAGAGAGCTCTTACAGAAAATGGATGTCCGGAGAGTCCGGGGCTTCTATTTGGGAGCTGATGGCTTTACCTGGGGGCGGGATTACACCGGATACGGGGAGGAGCATCCCCTCTATCTGGAAAAGCACTGGGCGAAGACAGCATTATTTGGCCGTCTGGCCTACAATCCGGAGGAGCCGGAGTCCTGCTTTATCCGCCTGATGACAAGGCGGTTGGGCCTGGAGGATGGCCCACGCTTTGCGGCGATCTGGACAAAGGCATCCACCGCTTTTCGTATGCTACAGGTGGTACACTGGAATGATTACGATTTTCAGTGGTATCCGGAGGGATGCTGCCGCTTCCTGCATCCACCGGTGGCAAAGCTGGTATTCAGTGACATCAATGAGTTCCTGAATTGCCCGGCCATGCCGGGGACGGCCTATCTTTCCGTGAAAGACTATTGCGAACGGACAGACCAGGGAGAAGAGATTGCTTCCCATACGCCCATAGAAGCGGTGCAGATGCTCCGGGAGATCGGGTCGGAAAGGATTCCCTTTACGCCCCAGGCCAACTGGGAGCTCTCTGCCACCCTGGCGGACATTCACGCACTGCAATTGCTCAGCGCCTATTATGCAGATAAGCTGGAGGCGGCGGTGGAGCTGTGCTTCTACCGAAGAAACCGGTCGCGAACGGATTGCCAACAGCGTGCTGTGGCGCTTTTGGAGCGGGCGGCAAAGACCTGGATGGAGTACTCCGCATCCTCAAGCGCCTATTACAGGCCCCAGCGGCTGACCCGCATGGGCGGGAACCGGGTGGACTTCAGAGCTTTTGACCGGTTTGCCCAGCTGGACGTGGAGCTGGCAATGCTGCAATAAAAGAGGAAAATATCATGAACTGGTGGAAAAATTACCCATGGAGAATGATTCAGACCAATCTGCGGGAAATTGATTTCCGGGATTTGGACCCGGAACGGTTCGTTGCAGATTTGAAAAGCTTCCATGCCACGGTAGCCCTCATCAATGCCGGGGGCATCAGCGCCAGCTATCCCACAGAGCTTCCCTGGCAGGCCCAGAACCTCTGGGCGGACAACGACAAGCTGCTGCGCCTGGTGGAGCTGTGCCATGATAATGGGATCAGGGTCTTGGCACGGACGGACTTTTCCAAGGTAAAGGAGGAGATTTACCTCCAGCACCCCCAGTGGGCATTCCGCACAGCCCAGGGCGGTGTGATGAATTACAACGGCTATGTACAGACCTGCCCCAGCAGCGTCTATCAGCAGGAATATGCCTTTGAGACGCTGCGGGAGATTTTTACCAAGATTCCCTTCGACGGCCTTTTCTGCAACATGGGCGGTTTCCAAACCCGGGATTACAGCTTCGTGGACTATGGATTCTGCCACTGCCAGGCCTGCCGGACCAGGTTCCGGGAGATGTACGGGTATGACAGCCTGCCGGAACGGGAAGACATGGAGAATCCGGTGTACGTTGCCTATCTGGAGTTTCAGAAGCGATCCGTCCGGGAATACCGGCGGAAAATGGTGGATTTTCTCAAAACCTTTGACCGGGAGCTGTGCTTTGACGACGAGGATTACGCCAGGATCGAGTCCTCCACGGAGCTGCACCGGAGGCTGCCCCACTGGCAGTACCATGCGTCAAGCAACTGCCGGGTGATCCTGGGAGACGGTTCCAGCGGGATCATCTGCTCCAATACCTCGGTGGACTATGTGGGCTATGCCCTGCGGGAGATGGCGGTGAGTCCTGCCCAGCAGCGGCTGAGAGCCTGGCAGAACATTGCCAACCTGGGGGGCCTGGACTATTACATTATGTCCCGGGTGGACAACCACCTGGATCGCTCCGGCTTCGCCGGGATGCAGGGGGTGTTCGCCTTTCACGCAAAAAATGAGAAGGCGTACCAGGGATTGCAGAACATGGCCCGGGTTCTGCTCCACCGGAGTGACCGCTGGGTCGCAACAGAGGAGGAAAAGGGATGGATTCGCACCCTGACCGAGGCTCACATTCCATTTGCGGAAATACTGCCCACGGAATTTGCCTCTGCGAATATAGAAAAATATGATATAATCATCTTCCCGGACAGCCAGTACCTCCGGCCGGAGGATGTGGAGAGGACCAATGCCTTTGTGGCTGCCGGGGGAACGGTTATCTGCGTAGGCGACACGGGTCTGGCGGATGAGCGCCAGGGAAGAAAAACTGTGCCCGCCCTCCGGTGCCAGGGCATTGCCCGGGTTCGGGAGGAGCGGTCGGATATGGCGTCGGCCATGTTCCTTCTGGAGGACAAAAAACTGTTTTCCTCTCTTCCGGAGACGGATGTGATCGGACTGGGAGACCGGTATTTGTATTTTGAGCCGGATACGGCCCGGAAGATGCTTCGGATGATCCCGGTACATCCCTTTGGCCCGCCGGAATGCTGCTGCTTTGACGAAATCACCCAGGAGGCCGGCTTCTTTGTGAATGACTACGGACGGGGCAGAGCGGTGACCATCCCCTGGTATCCTGGTGAATTTTATGCCAGGACCGGCTTTGACAGCCTCCGGCTCTTTATGACGGACCTGCTGGTAAACCTCTGCGGTGCTGTCAGCATTGCGCCGGAACTCACCACCATGGTGGAAACGACCCTCAGCCGGGGACCCACGGGGAATGTGATGGTGCAGCTGGTGAACGGCACAGGAATTTTCGGTGTCAGCTTTGTTGCTCCGGTTCCCGTCAGAGAGGTGAAGCTCTGCCTGACGGCGGAGGAATGTCCAAAGCAGGTTGAAACCCTGAATGGCGGAACTGTTGCCTGGAGCTATGACCAGGACAGACTTTCTCTGGAGCTGGATACTCTGGAGGAGTATGAAGCGGTCGTTGTGAAATCCGGGAGGGAATAGGGTATGGTGGGACTGATTATTGAAAAAATCGGGATGATGTTTCTGATCCTTCTATTGGGCGTGCTATGCTGCAAAAAGGATTTCCTGGATGGAAAAACATCGGTGAAGCTGTCCAATTTCCTGCTCATGATTGTCAATCCCCTGGTGATTTTCGTCTCCTATCAGATTGAATTTGACGAGACGCTGTTCCGGAACCTTTTACTTGTGCTGGCCCTTTCTTTGGTGTCATTTGCGGTGCAGATTCTTGTCATTCATCTGATCGTTCCCAATAAGAACAATGTCAATGCGGCCATTGAACGGCTCAGCGCCATCTATGGAAACTGTGGCTTTATCGGTATCCCACTGATCAACAGCCTGTTTGGGCGGGAGGGCGTCTTTTACATGACGGCCTATCTGACGGTGTTCTATCTGTATTTCTGGACCCATGGGGTCATTTTGATGGCCGGAAAGACGGACGGAAAAAGCGTTGCAAAGAATCTGCTCTCCCCTGCGATCATCGGCGTGGTGCTGGGACTGATCTGCTTCCTGTTCCGGCTGCGGCTGCCCGGGGTTTTGGTCAGTGCTATGGATTCTGTAGGAAGCATGAATACGCCCCTGGCAATGCTGGTGGCGGGGGCGACCCTGGGACAGTCCAATCCAGCGGATTGCCTGCGCAACAAGCGGACCTACTGGATATGCTTCCAAAAGCTGGTGCTGGTTCCTGCAATTGCCCTGGTGCTGCTGCTTCCCTTGCACCTGGATGCCACTGTGGTCATGACGCTGCTGGTGGCCAGCGCCTGCCCCGTGGGTGCATGCTGCACCATGTTTGCCCTGAAATACAAGGGCGACGGGCGGTATGCTTCGGAGCTGTTTGCCATGTCCACCATTTTGTCCGCCGTCACCATTCCATTCCTGGTTGCACTGACTGAGGCTCTGGGCATCCTGTGACTGGAGTACAGAAGGGAGCGATACCCCATGAACTATTCCTATGAGCACCGCAAGCAAAAAGCCATCGTCCGGCTTGTAAAGGACGGAAAACCCCTGCGGGAGAATGTATCATCCGCTATTTTCAGGGCAGGTGGAAACGGTCGGTATCCTGAGCTCTGCCGAAAAATTGTCAGGGCAATCTTCACTTTCAATTTTATGCGTATTGACTTGATACAGTAGCCCGGTAAAATATAATTCAGAGAACTGCTGAGTCATGCAGATAAGCACATTCAATTTTTTCAAAAAAAGGAGAATAACCATGAAAGAAATTGTGATTATGGAATCTCTGGGCATTTCTGCCCAGGAGCTGGCAGAACGGAAGAAACCCTTTGAGGCCCAGGGCTGGGTGTTCAAGGATTATCCGAGAACCACTGACAAGCTGGCTCTGGTGGAGCAGGCGAAGACAGCAGATGCCATGATTATTGCCAACATGCCCATGCCCGGAGATGTGATCTCTGCTTGCCCCAATCTGAAATTTATTGATGTGGCATTTACTGGAGTGGATCATGTGGACCTGGACGCTGCCAGGGAAAAGGGAATCGCTGTGTCCAATGCCTCCGGCTATTCCAATGAGGCCGTTTCCGAGCTGGTGATCGACATGGTTCTGAACATTGCGAGAAACATCCGTGCCGTGGAAGACCGCTGCCGTGAGGGCAAGGACAAGACCGGCCTGGTGGGCTGGGAGATCAAGGGCAAGACCGTCGGCATTATCGGGCTTGGAAAAATCGGCTCCCGCACGGCTGAGCTGTTCCATGCCTTCGGCGCAAATGTTCTGGCCCAGAGCCGTTCCAGGCATGAAGGTGTTGCCGATTACATTGAGCAGGTGAGCCAGGAGGAGCTGCTGAAACGCTCGGACATCGTTGTGCTGCACTGCCCGCTGAACGATTCTACCCGTGGCATGATCAACGCCGAGAAGCTGGCTATGATGAAGCCCAGCGCCATGCTGGTCAATGTGGCCCGGGGCCCTGTGGTGGTTGCACAGGACCTGGCAGACGCTTTGAACAACGGCACCATTGCCGCCGCCGCCGTCGATGTTTTTGACAAGGAGCCGCCTCTGGATTTGTCCGAGCCGCTGCTGAACTGCAAAAATTGTCTGGTGACGCCCCATGTGGCATTTGCCTCCCAGCAGTCCATGAGCTTGCGTGCTGAGATCGTTTTCGACAACCTGGCCGCCTGGATGGCAGGAGAACAGAAGAATGTGATCCTGTAAGATGCAGACAGGGGGAAAATGATGAATCGATTGTTTCAGGAAAACAGCCCGGTGATCCGCTTTCTCACCGGCTTTGCGGATTTAATTGGGGTAAACCTATTGCTGATCGTGTTTTCTATTCCAATTGTGACCATGGGTGCAGCCATTACGGCCGCCCTGCGGGTCACGAGAGACATTGCCAAGGATGAGGCGGCGCATATTTTCCGCACCTTTTGGAGGGCTTTCCGGGAAAATTTCCGGCAGGCGACCATCGTATGGATTCCCTACGCTGTGCTTCTTGTGGGACTGGGCTGGGATATTTACCTGTTCCAGTTCCTTCTGGATGAATCGGCCTATCAGAAGATGCTGATCCTCCTGATTGTTCTGCTGGTAATGACGGTGGGGACGGGGGTATACCTGTTTATGCTGATCTCCCGGTTTGAAAACACGGTGATGCAGCAGGTGAAGAATGCGCTGGCAATGTTTTTCCACTACCTGCCTCTTTCCATCCTGCTTGCCTGTCTGAACGGCATTCCGGCGGTCCTGTTTGTCGTCTCCCCCTATCTGTTCCTGCAAACTTTTGTGGTGTGGGCGGGATTTGGCTTTGCCCTGATTTGCATGCTAAATAATATTATATTGAAATCGGCTTTTTCGGTGCTGGAAAAACGGCCGGAAGGTTGAGCGAGATGAAGGGAAGCTCTGATGAAATCGGCAGAGAAAAGCGGCGACAGATTTTGACACAGTTGAAAGTTTTGAAATTGGTGGAATACTGGGTGTATTTCCCAATTTCAAAGCTATTCGCCTGGGGCAAAAGATCCGTCTGCCAGCCGCAGACGATTTATTCAGAGTTTCCTAAGAAAGCACTCTCTGCTCGGGCCTGAAAACCAACAGTTTTCGGCGGAGCAGAGAGTGCAGCTTTTACCATATGGAGAGATGATATGTCTGAGTTGAGGGAAGTTCTTGTAACGGCACAGTTGAGCCAGCAGGGCACAAAGCAGCTGGAGGCGGCGCTGGCCCCTGCGGTGGTCTACTGGTGCCGCCCGGAGGATACGCAGATGATCGCCAGAGTGGCTGATCGGGTGGATGCTGCCATTGTGGCAGGAGAAGTTGATGAGCGGGTTCGTTCCGGCAAAAAAATAAAATGGATCCACTGTATGCAGGCCGGTGCAGAAAAATGTGCCAGCCCGGAGATATTCCAGCGGGGGGTCGTCCTGACCTGTTCTGCCGGACGCAGCGCCCAGGCGCTTGCAGAGCATGTGCTTGCGCTGATGCTTGCCCTGACGTATGATATGCACCTGCTGATTGATTCCCAGAAGGAGCACCGCTGGTGTGCTCCGGAGTTCGGAAAGCGCAGGGCCATGACGGGCAGAACCGTTGGGATCATTGGCATGGGAAATACCGGAAAAGCTCTGGTGAATGCAGTAAAGCCTTTCGGAATGCGAGTCCTGTGCTGGCGCAGAAGCGCCTCACCCCAGCCGGGGGTCGATCGGGTGTACTGCCTGGAGCAGGGGGATTCTCTGGAGGAATTGCTGGGGCAATGCGATTATGTTGTGCTCTGCTGTACGCTGAGCGATGTAACCTGGCATTTGATGAACGCACAGCGGCTTCGGGCAATGCGGAGGGATGCCTTCCTTGTGAATATTGGAAGGGGCGACCTGGTAGAGGAAGAAGCCTTGGTTGCAGCCCTGAGGGAGGGCGTGATTGCAGGGGCAGGGCTGGATACCTTTGCAGTGGAGCCTTTGCCTCCGGATTCTCCGTTGTGGGATATGTCCAATGTGGTAATAACACCCCACGCAACCCCCTCGGCAGGAAACGCTGAGGCAAAGGCTCTGTCTTATGTGCTGCACAACATCCACTCTTTCCGCAATGATTCAGAGTATGTCAACCGGCTGACTGCCGCAGATGTGTATACCCATTTGGAAAATTCCGACGCATAGAAAAATTCAAGGGTTTTCTGAAATACACATGGTTCCGACACCGTCCGGGATGATGACAGCGTGTCCATCCGGGTGATTCTGGGAAGCCAGCCTCAGTGCGTCTTCCAGGGAAGGGCAGTAGGTCATTTTCATATCTGTGACGGCCTCTGCCAGCCTGGCCTCGGTGACGAAGAGTATCCGGTGCTTTTCCAGGGTCCGGCAAAGAATTTGGTACTGCCACTGGTCTGGGACGGTTTGCTCCGGGGGAACACGGAGGATTTCTCTGAGCAGGGCGGAGGGAGAGGCACACTCCCGCATGGCCTGGTAAAACTGCGCTCCGCCGATTCCGTCGGCGCATTCGGCGCACACAATGATGTCCCCACCCTCAGCGGCAGCGGCCTCCGCAGTGGACAGAGACTTGACAACCTGGTACATATTCTGATCCAGGGGCGCACCTCCATTGGAGGTGACCACAATGTCACCCGCTTTCCTGGGATGGACACCGGCCAGCTGGCCCATGATGCGGCAGCCCTCGTTGTGAGCAGCCTGAGGATCACCGGCGACAGCGTGGATGATCTGCTTATTCCCGTCCAGCAGAACATTGACAATGTATTGCAGCTTTGCCATTTTGGCGGCGGCCTCCATATCTGCGTGAATGGGATTCCCCGAAAGGATGCCGGCGCGGGAGCGGGGATCATCGATCAGCTTGGCGCAGTGGTTGGACATCACAGTTCTGCGGGCACAGATTCCAGGGAGAACGCTTTTCCTTCCGCCGGAAAAGCCAGCGAAGAAATGGGGCTCAATAAAGCCCTCGGCCAGAAGCAGCTGGGTGTCTGCGGCAATACGGTTGACCCATAATTCGGCGCCGGAGGGGAGCGTGCCAAGGCAGACCATTCCGGCAGTGTCATCACAGTTGTGGATGACGATTTTTTCGGTGCGGAGAATCTCTTCTCCCAGCTTTTCCGCCAGCTCGGCTCTGGTGGTTTTCCGGTGGCAGCCTGTGGCAACCAAAAGGGTAATATCGATCTGGGCGGAGGCATCCCGGAGCGCTTTTAGCATGGGAGGAAGAATCTGTTTACTGGGAACCGGGCGGGTGTGGTCGCTGATGATAATAACGGCGTCCTTCTTCCCGGCGGCCAGTTCCTGGAGAGTCGGACTGCAAATGGGGTGGGCCATAGCTTCTGCGATCAGGTTGTCCGGATCACCGGCAGACGCTTTTTGCGGCTCCAGAACCTCATAGGAGGAAAAGTGCCATGTGGCTGTCTGTTTGCCGTGCCCGTAGGGAATGGATAGATTCATGGTAAAACTCCTTTCATTCTTTCCGAAGATGGTGACCAAAATGAAACTGACAGAGCATGTTTATTTGATTGGAAGCGGTGGGATGGGCCTATCTGCCCCGGGAGATTGCAATGTCTATGCCGTTGCGGACGGGAAAGACATCCTCCTGATCGACTGCGGATTGAATCCCGATCCGGAAAAGCTTCTGAGCAATCTGGAAAAGGATGGGCTGAATCCCCGGAACATCCGTGGGGTGATTTTGACCCACGTCCACGCCGATCACGTGGGCGCTCTTCCGGCCTTCCGGGAGAGGGGAATTCCCATTCTGGCGTCCCAGGAGGGCGGCCGGGTCTTACAGCAGGGAGTTCGGGCGTATTACCAAATGGAACAGCTGCCTCCCAGTGGGTTTCGGGATTTCTTCTGTGGAGCGCCAGTGCTGGAAGCGGATGCGCTCCTGTCTGCTTGGCAGGAAATAGCCGTGGGAAGGCAGAGCTTGATCGTGATTCCAACCCCCGGCCATTCTCCGGATTCGGTGTGTTTTTTGCTGCGGGAAAAGGGAAAAAAGTATTTGTTTACGGGAGACACCCTGTTCTATCCGGGACAAATCAATTATTTTGCCGGGCCGCTCTCCCGGATAGACGCATATCCCGCAACGCTCAGGACTCTGGCAGAGCTGAAGCCGGACGGTTTGTTCCCGGGACATGCCATGTTTACGGTGGATCGGGGCTGGCTGTCCACTGACAGCGCCCTTGCCTGTATTGAAACGGGGACGCTTCCACCCATGAAATCCTACTCATAAAGGAGAGGCAGATACGATGAACATTTCTTTTGAAGGCAAAAATGTGCTGGTAACTGGTGCAGCCCGGGGCATTGGCAGGGCGGTTGCTCTGGCTTTTGCCAAAGACGGCGCCAATGTTTTGGTGAATACCCGGCGGCAGGATACCCTGGATGCAATTTACCGGGAGGTATCGGAAACTGCTTCTGGTAAAACGGAAAAATTCCTGGCGGATGTGGGCTACCCCGATCAGATCAACGCCATGTGCGACTATATGATTGAGAAGCTGGGGGGCATTGACATCCTGGTGACCAATGCTGCGGATACGGGCAGATGGCCCTTTCTGGGGGTCACGCCGGAGATCCTGGAGCGCCACGTGAAGACCAATCTGAACGGTGTGTTCTTCCTGAATCAGCGGGCTGCCAAGGACATGATCCGCAGAAAGGTGCCGGGACGGATCATCAACTTTTCCTCCATCGGCGCTACAAAGCCCCACCGGATGCAGACCCCCTATGACACGACCAAGGGGGCCATCGAGTCCATTACCCGCTCGGCGGCGCTGGAGCTGGCCCCCTTTGGAATTACCGTCAATGCGGTGGCCCCTGCCTGCGTGAAGCGGGTGGACACCCTGAACATTGTAGACAGCCGGGCCAAGGAGGCAAGCCTCTACGAATCTCCGATCCTGCGCTGGGGGGAACCGGATGATGTGGCATGGCTTATTGAGTTCCTGGCTTCGGATTATGCCGGATTTATCACCGGAGACATTATCCCCATTGACGGCGGTATGGCGATCCAGTCCCGCCGGTTCCCCACGCCGGATGATACGGCTGCGGATCACTTCATGCCGGAGCCGAAAAATCTTCAGGACTTTATTGACCGGGGCGAAATATCTCCGGAGTACCTTCGTTAAGGTACACGCCGGGTGCGGAGCGTTTTGAAGGCGGGCCACCGTGGCTTAAATGGATTATACAGGAGGATATTTTAATATTCAATAATAAATTTTATAAATTGACAATTTGAAAAGCATTATTGAAGCATCCGGGGCCGGATCGCGCAGCGCCCATAAACGTATCTTTTCTGGAAAACCTATGAACATGCGGGCAGGTGCCCGGGAGGGGAAATAAAAGTGAAGCAAACAACGTACTATGTGGATCAAAAAGCTGCCCCTGGGGGCGATGGAAGCAGGGAGCACCCTTTTTCTGCCATTCAGGCGGCGGCGGATATTGCCAGGGCGGGGAGCCTGATCCTGGTTGCCCCGGGCGTCTATCGGGAATGGGTGAATCCCATATTCGGCGGAACGGAGGAGTGCCCCATTGTCTACCGTTCCCAGGAGCCGGGCAAAGCGATCATCACCGGCGCTGAGGTCGTGGAGAATTGGCAGATCTATTCGGGAAACACCTGGAGGGCGGTTTTGCCAAATACCATATTTGGCAGCTACAATCCCTATGTGCAGCAGGTGACTGGTGACTGGTACTATGGAAACCGGATCGTCCACACCGGAGAGGTGTACCTGGATGCGGATTCTCTTTATGAGGCGCAGACCCTGGAGGAGGTGCTCCGGGGGAGGTATGGCCGGGGGCATGGGACTGCCAGAGTGGGGAAAATCTCACCGCCTGCCGCTGGTATGCCCAGGTGGATGGGACGCATACCCTGATCTATGCTAATTTTGGAGGCAGAGATCCCCGCAATCATCACATTGAGATCAATGTGCGGCGAAACTGCTTCTTCCCAGCAAAAACGGGACGCTCCTACATTACGCTGGATGGGTTTACCGTCTGCCGGAGCGCCTGCACCTGGGCGCCTCCCACGGCCTTTCAGGATGCGATGATCGGAACCCACTGGAGCAAGGGCTGGATTATTGAGAATTGCGAGATATACCAGGCAAGGTGCAGCGGAATCTCCGTGGGCAAATATCTCCAGCCCGGCAATGAAAACAAGTGGGCAAACCATTCCAAGAAAAGCGGCACCCAGAACGAACGGGATGTGATATGCAGAGCGGTCAATGAGGGATGGGATAAGGTAACGGTTGGCTCCCACACCATCCGGGGCTGCAATATCCATGACTGCGGGCAGACCGGGATTGTGGGGCACCTGGGAGGGGCCTTTTCCCTGATTGAGAATAACCATATCCATCATATCAACAATAAGCAGGAGCTGGACGGTGCGGAGATCGGCGGGATCAAGCTTCACGCGGCCATCGACACGGTGATCCACCGCAACCACATTCACCACTGCACCCGTGGGCTTTGGCTGGATTGGCAGGCCCAGGGCACTCGGGTCACCCAGAACCTGTTTCACCACAATACGCCGCCGGATGGAACGAAAATTCTGTATCATTTGGAAATGGGGGAGGATATTTTCGTAGAGGTCAGTCATGGCCCCACCCTCGTAGACAACAATCTGCTCCTTTCGGACCATGCCTGCCGCCTGAGCACCCAGGGAGTTGCAATGGTGCACAATCTCATTGCCGGTTCCTTTACCAAGGTCGGGACAGGCACCGACAACGGCGGACTGCCCCGATATACCCCGTATCATGAGCCCCACGGAACCAAGATCAACGGCTTTATGACATTTCTCCACGGGGATATGCGCTTTTTCAATAACATTTTTATACAGCAGCGGATCCGGTATTGCTTTGATGAAGATATGGAGCCGCTGAATATCCACCTGAACAAGGAAACCGGCACTTTTGTATACAATGATTATCCGAATCCGGAGGAGTATGAAGCGCTGTTTGCCGACGGAAATTTGTTCTGCTACGACCGCTACTATACCCACCTGCCTGTGACGACCCAGGGCAATGTATTCTGCAACGGTGCAAAACCCTGCCGCACCGAGCAGGATTACGCAGTTGCGGAGGAGCCGGTGTCCTTCCTGCTGGAGCAGCGGGAGGATGGCTGGTATTTCACCTTCACCGGCAAGCTCCCGGACTGCGCCACCGAATTGATCGATACGGAGAAAATGGGGGAGGCCTTTGAGCCGGAGCAGCGTTTTGAGGCGCCGGACGGCACGGATATTCGGATTGACCGGGACTATTTCGATGTCCCCATGGCAGAGCATCCCGTTCCAGGGTGCTTTGCAAGCATCCCCGAAACACCGGTAAAGGTATGGTAAAAAAGAAGGGCGTGTTGCATTTTGCAACACGCCCAAGAGGAGCTATTTATCATATCCAAGCTGATGGGAGACCTCCATGGCGATCTCCTTCAGAATCGGCGCATTCTGCTGGATGTACTGGTCGGTGAGCTTGGTAAGGGGGGCATTGATGCTGATGGCAGCCTGGATCCCGCCGGTGTAGTTCAGAACGGGCACCGCAAGGCAGCGGGTTCCCAGTTCGCATTCTTCGTCGTCAATGGCGTAGCCCTGCTGGGTGATCCGCTGCAATTCCTCCCGCAGAGCACCCAGGGAGCAGATGGTGTGCTCGGTATACCGGTGGAAAGGATTTAGGCTTGCATAGCTGCGCAGCTCCTCTTCGGTGAAATGGGTCAGAAACAGCTTGCCGCCGCCGGTGCAGTACAAGGGGGCCACCTTGCCAATCCGCTGCAGGGGAACCAGCAGCTGCTGCGGGCCGGGGACAACATCCAGATAAATCACGGAGTATTCGTACCGTGCAATTAAGTTTGTAGTGCAGCCGAAGATTTTGGAAATTTTCTTCAAGTGTGGCTGACAGATATTTCGGTAGTCCATTCGGGAAGTTACGTTGTTGGCCAGTTGGCAAATCTTGTAGGTCAAAACATAGGAGCCCCGGTCGCCGCTCTGGCTGACATAACCGCATTTTTGCAGGGTAGCCAAAAAACGGGATACTGTGCTGACATTCATCCCCAGCTTGGCAGCAAGGTGGGATAACTGAATGGGCGCCTCCTCCTGTGACAAAACCTCCATCAAGACCAGTAATTTTTCTGAGGATTGGTTGGCGGTTGAGGGGTTATTAACAGATTCTTTCATCCGCTTCTGCCTCCATATTCTCTTATACGATGTCAGATGCTTATTCTTTCATAATTATACCATTTTCACAATTTCTTGTCAATTTCAATTATTAGGAGAGGATCAATATGAATTTACAAAAACAGCAGGCGTACGAAATTCTGAAAGAGTGGAAAGGAGATGACTATGTTTTTGGCTTGGGCGTGATGGATCAGCTGGGAAAGCTGGTTCAACGCTTTGGGCGCAGAGCCCTGGTGGTTGCTTCCGGCAGACACTCCGGCGCACTGATCCAGATCGGCTTGGAGTCCATGAAGGAGGCCGGGGTGGAGCAGGTCCCAGCGTACTGCGTTCCGGGAGCACGCCCCAATACGCCCCGGGAAGATGTATACAGGCTGGAAAGCTATCTGCTTCACTATCAGCCTGACTGTGTAGTGGCGATAGGCGGCGGTTCTACCATTGATGCGTGCAAGGCAGCAATTGTCCTGGCTGCCTATGGAAAGGAAGCTTCCCCCGAAATCGATGCCTATTTTGGTACCGGTCTGATCAGCCAGATTGAGACAAAAACAGGCCGCAGGCGGATTCCCTTGATCGCTGTGGAAACCGCTGCCTCCAGTGGTGCGCACCTGACCAAGTATTCCAATATTACAGACCCGGTTGCCGGGCAGAAAAAGCTGATTGTGGACCCTGCCATTACCCCGGATGGGGCGCTGTTTGACTACAGCATTACCGCTTCCGTCCCCATGGGTACCACGCTGGATGGAGCGCTGGATGGAATTGCCCATACCTTCGAGGCCTTCTGCGGCGCAAAGCCGGAAAACTATGAGCTGCTGGAAAAGCTGGCGGTGACCTGCCTGGACCTGACGCTGGACAATGCGATAAAGCTTCAGAAGAACCCTGCTGATCCTGAGGCGAGGGAGGGCTTGGGCCTGGCAACGGACTTGGGCGGTTATGCCATAATGGTTGGTGGAACCAGCGGCGCTCACCTGACAAGCTTCTCCCTGGTAGACCTGACTGCCCATGGTGCGGCCTGCGGAATTATGAATCCTTATTATGCGGTGCTCTATACTCCTGCTATTCAGCCCCAGCTGAAAAGTATCGGCCGGGTGCTTGCAAGACACGGCTACGTGTCGCAGGAAATCGAAAACTCGAGCGGAAGGGAACTGTCCGAAGCGGTGGCAGAGGGCCTGATCGCCTTTGGAAAGACAATTCACGCCCCCACAAAGCTGTCCGACCTGAAAGGGTTCGGAGAAAAGCACATCCAGCGGATACTCACCGCAGCAAAGGACCCCAGTCTGTCTATGAAACTGAAAAATATGCCGGTTCCCATGACTGCGGAGGATGTCGTCCCCTATATGGAATCTGTCATTCTGGCAGCGGCAGAGGGAAATCTGTCCAAGGTGCTGATCAAGGGGGAGCATTGATATGAGAATCGGATTTATCGGGCTGGGAATTATGGGAAAGCCCATGGTGAAGAATCTCCTGAAGGCGGGCTATGCCGTGATGGTGTGGAACCGCAGCCGGAGTGCAATTGAAGAAGCAGCGGCCTGGGGAGCGGTTCCCGCAGACAAGGAGCAAATCGGCAGGGAGGCAGACGTGGTCGTGACCATGCTGCCAAATTCTCCCCAGGTAAGGGAGGTAATGCTGGGGCACGAGGGGGTGGCCCAATATATGCACGCCGGTCAGATATTTGTGGACTGCTCCTCCATCAATCCGGTGGCGTCCAGGGAAATATATGCTGCCTTGCAGGAAAAGGGGATTGAAATGCTGGATGCTCCTGTTTCCGGCGGGGAACCCAAGGCAATTGACGCCACATTGAGCTTTATGGTGGGCGGGAAGCAGAAGGTGTTTGATACCTGCAAAGAAATGCTTCTGGCTATGGGTAGCAGTGCGGTCCGGTGCGGCGACGTGGGCGCAGGCAATACTGCAAAGCTGGCCAATCAGATCATTGTGGCCTGCAATATTCAGGCGTTGTCAGAGGCGCTGACCCTTGCCCAAAAGGCGGGGGTTGACCCGGAGCTGGTGTTCCAGGCAATTCGGGGAGGTCTGGCAGGCTCTGTGGTCATGAATGCCAAGGCACCTATGATCATGGAGGGAAATGACAAGCCCGGCTTCAAGGTCGATCTGCACATCAAGGACCTGAACAATGCGCTGGAGTGTGCCCACAGTGTGGGAGCCCCGGTGCCAATGACGGCACAGGTGCAGGAAATCTTGCAGTGGGTTCATAACCACCAGGGCGGCCAGAAGGATCACAGTGCCATTGCCCAATACTACGAGTATCTGTCGGAAATTCAAATCGGACGCTGACCATATCCGGGGAAGCAGCTGGAATTTCACTTGCCGCAGGTTTTATCGATCCATTCCGAAAGCGTAATTTGTGGTATGGACATCCATGTCAATATGGGTTATACTGTCCATCATGAAGAGGGGTATCAAAAAGGCCTGTCGGAAAGGATAGAAACCAATGACAAGAGAAATTTACAATTTGATTGAAAATTACATGCTTTCCTGCATGGAAGACAGCGCCCATGACTGCGAGCACATCTACCGGGTTTTGTATAATGCGCTGGAAATTGCCCAGTCCGAAGAGGGGGTAGACTTCGATGTGCTGATTGCCGCCTGTCTGCTCCATGACATTGGCCGAAAGGAGCAGTTCGAAAACCCGGCGCTGTGCCACGCAATGGTTGGCGGGGAGAAGGCGCACAAATTTCTGACGGACCAGGGGTTTGACAGGGATTTTTCCGAAAAGGTTCGCCACTGCATTCAGACCCACCGGTTCCGCAGAAATATGCAGCCGGAGTCGATGGAGGCGAAAATCCTGTTTGACGCGGATAAGCTGGATGCCACCGGCACCCTGGGCATTGCCCGGACGCTGATGTACAAGGGGAATGTGGCGGAGCCGATTTACACCAGATTGGCGGATGGCAGCATTTCCGATGGCACCGGGGATACCGCCCCCTCTTTCTTCCAGGAGTATCATCATAAGCTGGAAAAGCTGTACGGCAATTTCTACACCGCCCGGGGCGCCCAGCTCGCTCAGGAGCGCCGCCCAATTGCGGCGGCGTTTTATGAAAGCCTCTACCGGGAGGTAAGCAGCGGCTATTTGTCCGGCAGAGAAATACTGGGAGAATTGACAGGGGAGAGGAAATGATGGACAGACTATCTCAGATACGGCAGGCGGAAGCGGCCTCCCACCGGGATGCCTATGCCAGCCATGAATTGTTTGCCCCCGGAAGCTGGCTGGCAAAGCCCGTTAAGACGGTGCTGGAACTGCTCCCCCTCTTTGGGGGATATGACGCGTTCCAGGCGCTGGATTTGGGCTGCGGCGTTGGACGAAACTGCATCCCGGTGGCGCGGTTTTTCAGAGGCGTTCCCTGCCGGATTCAGTGCGTTGACATTTTGGACCAGGCGATTGAGAAGCTGAATGAGAATGCCCGGCGCTATGATGTCGCGCAGGCAATCCAGGGAGTGGTATCCTCCATTGACGAATATGAAATTCAGGCGGATCGCTTCGATTTGATTATGGCAATTTCCGCCCTGGAGCACACGGATTCGGAAGCCGCTTTTATCAGGAAGCTGGAGCAAATCCGGGACGGCCTGCGGCGCGGCGGAATCGCCTGCCTGATTGTGAACGCCAATGTTCGGGAGCTTGATAAGGCCACAGCCCGGGAATTGATGCCGCAGTTTGAAGTCAATTTGCAAACAGGGGAGCTGCAAAATATTCTGGGGCGGGTGTTTGTGGACTGGGAGCCCATCAAGCATACTGTGGCCCACCAAAAATACGAGATTCCCCGGGAAAAGGGCGCCGCTCTGCTGGAAACAGATGTTGTGACGTTTGTTGCCCGGAAATGAGGAAGAAGGAGCTGCAACCATGAACATCAAAGGGTTTTGGGATGCCGTTGTGCGGCAGGATGGGGATGCCATCCGAGAATATTTCCACCCCGACGCCTGGGTGAACTGGCATAACACCAACGAGCATTTCACCGTGGAGGAATTTATCCGGGCCAACTGCGAATATCCCGGGCAGTGGGAT
Source organism: Oscillospiraceae bacterium (assembly GCA_021771675.1). The sequence continues at coordinate 62,505 of JAETOP010000006.1, forward strand.
GGGGAGGTGGAGAGAATCATCACCACCGATACCACAATCGTCACCGCCACGCATGTATACAGCAGGGATGGAAGTCTGTCCTTCCATGCCACATCCTTTATCCGGGTGGCGGACGGGAAAATCGCTTCCATCGAGGAATACTGGGGCGATGACGGCGAGGCGCCCCAGTGGCGGCAGGAGAAGCACATCGGAAGGAAAATCAGAGCGTAAAAATTATGGCAGCAGCTCCCAGTACGCACTGCTGTCATAAGCCGACACGCTTTGAGGAAATGAAATGATGAACGGTGAGATTTTATTTTTCTTTGGGGAGCATATGGACGCTCTGCCCATTTATGAACGGCTGGAAGCCTGGATTCGGGCCTGGATTCCGGATGTGAAGATCAAGGTTACCAAAACCCAGATCACCTTTGCGGGGAAGGGGGGCTTTGCCTTCGTGTCCTTCAATCCCTGCCGCAGGGCCAAGGACCGCCCGGCGGTCTGGATGACCGTTACCTTTGGACTGGGCTACCACAAGGAGTCACCCAGAATCGATGTGGCGACCCAGCCCTACCCCGGGCGCTGGACCCATCATGTGATGGTGGGAAGCCCCGATGAAATCGACGGGGAGCTGCTGGGGTGGATTCAGGAGGCGGCGGAATTTGCAAATGAAAAGGGGAGACGCAGATGAGTAATGAAAAAGTATTCGCCATGTCCTTTGCCAGGGTATACCCCATGCTGATTGCCAAAGCGGAGCGGAAGGGGCGCACCCGGGACGAGGTGCTCGGGGTCACCGCCTGGCTGACGGGATATACAAATGAGCAGCTGGAAGAGCTGATGGGCTCGGAGATCACCTATGGGGATTTCTTCCGCCAGGCCCCGGCGCTGAACCCCGCCCGGGGGCAAATTAAGGGCAGCATCTGCGGCGTGCGGGTGGAAACCATTGAAGACCCGCTGATGCGGGAAATTCGGTATCTGGACAAGCTGGTGGACGAGCTGGCCAAGGGAAAACCCATGGAGAAGATATTGAGGCGGAAAGCGGCTGATTGCTGAAATGGACGTGCGCTCCCCTGGAGGAATTACAGAATAAAGCTTGAAACAGGGGAACTGTCTTGTTATAATAGCGAAAAAAGCGTAAGGGTGAGTAATGATGCTCTGCATTGATGACGCTCCATGCAAAGCCGGCTAGGATAGGGCAGCATGGAGTAGTGACTATCCGGATGGCTTTGCAATTTTGAAATGACAAACAGATTCAAAAGGAGCAAAGTCAAAATGAAAAAATTTATTGAAGATCTATCCGAAATGCGCAGCTATTTGCTGCTGTGGTTTACTCAAATGATTTCCGGCCTGGGCAGCGCCATGACCGGCTATGCGCTGGTGATCTGGTCCTATACCCAGCAGGGCTCCGCCCTGGCAACGGCTCTGCTGATGGTGTGTTCCTATGCGCCCTATGTGATTTGCAGCATCTTCGCCGGGGCCCTCAGCGACCGCTGGGACAAGAAAAAGACCATGCTGGGCTGTGACGCAATGGCAGCTGCGTGTACCGTCGCAGTGCTGTTCCTGCTGAAAACCGGACAGCTCCGGGTCTGGCACCTGTACCTTGTCAATGCCGTCTCTGGCCTGATGAATACGGTGCAGCAGCCTGCCAGTGAGGTGGCTACCACCATGCTGCTGCCCCCCAAATACTATCAAAAGGTGGGCGGCCTCCGGTATTTGGGCAGTTCCCTCCAATCCATCCTGACGCCCATCCTGGCCACGGCGGTGTTGGGCCTTTGGGGGCTGGATGCGGTGATTGCCATTGACCTGGGGAGCTTCGCCATTGCGTTCACGGTGTTGCTTTTCCTGATTCCCATTCCGAAAAATGCGGCAGAGGGTGTAAAGGAGAATCTGCTGAAAAGCGCATTGGAGGGCGTCCGCTGGCTCCGGGAGCACGCCGGGATTTTCCGGCTGATGCTGTTTCTTGCGGCCATTAACCTGGTGGCCTCCATGTATGATGCGGCGTTTCCGGCTATGATGCTGTCAAAGCCGGAAGCGGGCGAACGGGCTATGGGCATCGTGAATGGGGTTATCGGCGTTGCCACCCTGGCCGGGAGCATCCTGGCTTCCCTCCTGAAAGCGCCCAAAAGCCGGGTCAGGGCCATCTGGGGCTGCCTGATGCTTTCCATGTGCACGGAGAATTTCTTCCTGGCCTTTGGAAGGGGCGTATCTATCTGGTGCTTTGGCGCATTTCTGGGGTGGATCGGGATTCCCTGGATGAATGCCAATCTGGATGCAATTAATCGGTCCGTCATCCCTGTGGAGATGCAGGGACGGGTGTTCGCAGCCCGAAACTCTTTTCAGTTCTTCACAATTCCGGTGGGTTACTTTTTAGGTGGACTGCTGGTAGACCAGGTGTTTGAACCATTTCTGGCAACCCGGAGCGGGGGCAGCCTGTTTGTCCGGTGCTTTGGCTCTGGAAAGGGCAGCGGCGCAGCGTTCCTGTTCGCCGTCCTGTGGCTGATGGGAATTGGGGTTTGTTTGCTGTTCCGGGGCGACCGAGCCATTTGGGAGCTGGAGAAATAAAAAGAAGGCACAGAGTTTGGAATCTTCCAATTCTGTGCCTTTTAATACTATTCTTCAATTAAAACATCCCAAAATCCACAGCCTGCCGGTAATAGATTGAATGGTCTGCTTTGATAGGCGATTTATGGACTCGCATAATCTATCAACGACCTTTTCAAGT
>JAETOP010000149.1 GCA_021771675.1 Oscillospiraceae bacterium
AAAGAGCGGCCCCTTCGGGGCCTTAAAGAGAAAGTCACCTCCCCCTTTCCCCCCTCGCTCCGGCTATGGAAATGATGGAAAACCCTACGGGTTTACCACATTCCCACAGCCTCCGCTCACCCCCCTTTTCCCCTCCGACTTTCTCCCGTTCCTAAGAGAAGAAACGTAATTTTTTTAGGGCTAAAGCCCTTCAGGGCTGGCGTTTATTATCAATGAGTTTTTCCCTATTTTTTGCTATAATTATAGCCTGTCCAAAACGCCATTTCAAGCCCCCCGGACAGGCTATTTTGCTATGAATTTTTCTTATAGCACTCCGGTATCCTCGCTATGATTTCTTCAATACTTTCGTCTCCCTCAAAAGCTCTTAATATGATATATCGAATATCGGTCTCTTTCTGTCGGCCGTCCTTGCAAAGGCGAACATATACCGCCTCATAATTTTCAGCCGCCTTTGACTGTCTCGTTTTCAAAATCTTCCCCTTATGAAAAGTCCCTCTTCGATCATAACGATCAAGGCTTCTTACTTTCCAGTGGCTACTAATTTCATATATCCCCTCATATCCTCTGATTGGTCTCCAAATTTCATCCATATCTCTCACAGCTCCATGCCACCCCAGGAGTGGCCCCGGTCATGCTCCCGTTTCGGTTCCTGGACATCAGGCACAGGGATAAGCTGCTGGGCCTTTTCGATCAGTGGCCGGAGCGGTTCGGGCAGATGCTCCCACAGGAAGTCCAGGGCCGCATCGATGCCAGCCAGGAGCCGGGCCGAGAAGCTGCGCTCTTCCTCCAACTGCTCCTGAAGGTATTCGTTCTCGACCTGAAGCTGCTGGTTCTCCTGTCTGATCTTCGCCTGGGCCTCTGCTTCCTGCAACCGCTTCTTGGTCGATGGTATCATCCCTTGCAGCCGCCGGTTCTCCGCTTCCGCTTCCTTGGCCCTCTGCTCGGCCTGTACGCCCCGGAGAGCCGCCGCCTTGAGCTGTTCCACCTGCTCCACCGTAATGCCCTTGACGGCCCCTGTAAGCGTCCTTTCGGGCTGGATGGTATCTAACCTCACCCGCACCTTCTCTGCGGCCTCCAGCGCCCTCACAGTCCCCTGTAACCCCTTTTTCTGCTTCTCCAGGGCGGCGATCTCCTGCTCGGTTGCCATCACCTGCTCCTGGGCCGCTTCCAGACGCTGGGCCGCCTCCCGGTACTCTGGCAAGTCCATATGCTTACGGCCACCGCCCAGGCTGACGATCTCAAACTCATGGGCCTGGGCAAGTTCGGCAAGTGTCTGCTTCTCCCTGTCCATCCAGGCCCGCCACTCGGTCATGTTCCGGCCCAGGGATGTAAAGCCTTGTTGCTTTAGGGCCTGTTTCATGGAAACTCTGGTTTGCAAGCCCCTGGTCTGCTCCGTAGCCACCGGCACGAAGTCAATGTGAATATGGGGCGTGGCCTCGTCCATGTGCAGCACCGCATTGAACACCCGTAGATGGGGGTTGCGTTCCTGGAAGGACTCCGCAAACTCCTTCAGCACCGCAGCGGCCCGATCACCGTCCAGAGTGCCGCATCCGCAATCGTCCTTGTTGCCGATCTGGAAGATGACCTCATGGAACAGCTTCTCCTGCTTGCCCTGGCGGATATGCTCATAGTAGTCGGGTATCTTGTCCCTGGTCTTTTTCTTCTTAGCGTTGTACGCAGCCAGGGCTTCATCGAATACCAGATGATAGACCTGTTTCAAGTCCTCCCGGCAAAAGGTGACGTTCTGGGCCGTCCGGCTCCTGTCGATATTGGCTGCTGAAAACGTCCTGTTGTTGTGCCTGATACTGCCCCGGCCCGTCATGCCGGAAATCGTGACACCCACGGAGATCACCCCCTTCAACCCAACGTGAGCGACATTTTGACGGCAACGCTGCCATGTCCCATCTTACCATACCGGGCCGGTCGATGCAACCTCTTTGTTACTTTCTCGGTGAGAAAGTAACGCAAAAGCACTTTCACACCGCCGCCCCGTTGGGGCGTCAGTATGAAAGTGCTTTTGCGCGCTCCCGCGGGGGTTACTGGTGGTGGACTGTCCGCTGCATCCGCAGCAGCCAGCCACCACCAGAGGGGCGTTGCCCCTGCCGCCTCCGGGCGGCTCCCCAGTCCTCTTTGCCCTTTGAAAAAGTGCAGCCGGACGGCAAGCCTAAACCCTATCAGGCTCGAACATCGAAAGTCGCAGTCTCTTCTTCACAAACCGTTGGTTTCTGCGCCGCATTCTTAATCTCCGCACGCGCAGCATCAAAAGCTTGCTTATAAATCATCGCTGATTCTTGGAGAAACTTCGATTCTGCTTTTGTCTGCTCAATAGTCCATCCATCGCCGTTACTGTTGTAGCTTGCAATCATCTCACCATCAGATGAATATATTTCAGCCGTCTGTCCAGTAGAATTGTGATGTATCTTACCAGAACAATTCCCAGCCATACCACTCATGGTCACAAAGGTTTGCTTATCCGAACTCTTCCGAGCCTTTGCGGTAATACCAAGCATCCTATCAAGAAATTTGAGCAAAGCATCTTCATCCTCTTTTCGCCCTAACTCCTGAAGAACCTGATTGGCTTGCGTCATCCCAGAGCGGTCTGGAGAGACGTATTGACTCATTTGCCCGCGTTGAAACTGAATAGCTTCTTTATCCATATAAATGCCTTTTTGGGCATCCTTTCTGGCATACTCTTTAAGCTGCTCAATATAGCTATCCGTCATTGCATTTTTAGACGCTTCAACCGCCTTTTTCTGGATTTTAGGCGTTTCTCCAAACCTTGTTGCTTCCAGCGGACTATTTATTCCACCAATTCGCATCATGAAATCACCATCCTTTTTAACTATATCGTCAGAAATTCCAAGAAACATTACACATCAATTCCCGAAAAACCGACTAAACCAACTCCGTCTCTGTCCAGGCTCCGGCTCCTGGTGCTGCTGATCGGCCCCGGCCTCGCCGGAAAGAAGCTGCTGCTGAATTGTTCCAGCATGGAGAGCCTGGGCCGCTGCCGCCGTCTGCTGGGCGGCGACCAGGGCATCAGACAGCCGGGTGATGGTCTGCGCCTGTTGCTCGATCTGTCTGTCCTTCACTTCAAGCTGACCCTGTAACGTGTCGATGGTGGCCTGTAAAACGGCAATCAAACCGTCAACCGGGCCATCAACCTGACCGTCAACCGGTTGATGGTTGGTTGACGGTGTACCCGCCGAAAATGCTTGTTTTATCAGCTTTTCACCGTCAACCGATACCGTCAACCTACCGTCAACGGTTGACGTCAACCCCCGTAAACTGGTTGACAGCGGCTCCCGCTTGATTTTCTTAAAGACAGCTTGCTTTGATACCCCTATTTCGTCCGCTATCTCCCGTATGGTTTTCATACTTTGACAAACAGACCAATGGGGCAGATGTCCCCAAAGCCAGGTGTCGATATGTACCAGCAGCCGGGGCCGGTCGGCTCCCAGCTCACCTCCAGGGTAATGTCGTGCCAGCCATCAGGGAAAAGAGCAGAAAAGCACTCCCCAGCATGGATGCCCCGGCCCTCCAGAAGCAGCCGGGGGTGCGGATCGGAGTCTGCCGGGTCCGGTAGCTGAAGCTGGGCAATTCTCACTTCATCCTCTGCCATATGTTCCAACTCCTCCATCGTTTTGGTGATACCCTGGCCGGCCCGAACCTGGGCAAGCCCTCTTTCCAGTTTTTTGTTGTATTCCTGGTGTGTCATTTTCTAAGGCCCTCTAAAACAAGTCACTGTGCGTACCTGTCCGGGTCAGATACAAAATCAGATCGTCCCCGTCCACTTCGTAGATCAGCAGCCAATCCGGGGTGATATGGCACTCCCGGCAACCAACATAATCCCCGGAGAGATCGTGATCTCTGTTCTTCGCTGGCAGCGGCTCCCCCGCCGCCAGCTTTTTAATAATATCCCTCAGCAGGTCAATGTCATAGCCCCGCCTCTTTGCCCGTTTCAAATCCTTCTGGAATTTCGAGGTCGGCCTCACGTTATACATCGGCAAGCAACTCCTCCATCATCTGATCGACGTCGGTATAGGTCTTGCCAAGGCCAGGGTCGGCCTTCATCCTCTTTACCTCCTGAATTGCTTCAACGGTTTCAGCATTCGGCACATCTGCCGACAGCTCAAACGGAATACGATGCTCACGGGCCACCTTACGCAAAAACACATTGATAGCAGTAGACATACTCAATCCAATATCGCTCAAAGCCTGTTCCGCTCCACGCTTCACATCATCATCGACACGCAAACTAATCTGTGCCATAACAGCCACCCCTTTCTGTGCCTGTATAGTATACCACACCGAACCGCAAAATACAAGCAAAATAATATACAACTGCTTTCATTCTGACTGATGCAGACTGCCAACCAGAAAATCGCTGATCTCCTGGGACGGCTCAACCCTCACCGTGATATGTCCATCCCTCATGCTCACCGCTGGAGGCGGACAATCCCACCACTTCCGAATGGTCTTAGGATCAAGGCCGGTGTCCCGATGACAGTCGGCCTTGCGCCTGTCTGGATGCTGCTGCCGCCACTGATATACCTGCTCCTGCGCTGACGGTCGCCCACCATTCGTACATTCCCCTGACGCTACTTTGAACTGCCTATTCAGATTCATAAATTGAATATGAAGCCCCTGTTTCCTCCAATTCCGCTTATTGACTGGCATAGGCATCCCGGAAAGCCTCGCTATATCATCCCTAGGAAATGTCACATAGTCCTCATTGAACATCGAGAGAGCGGCCTCTACATCTTCCCTGGTGAAGCGGTTGACCTCCTCGATGCTCATTTCATCATAGGGCAGAAGGAGAGAATAGGCGTCCTGGCGCAGCTCGGCCTCCTCAATACCGCACTTCTTAGCGTAGATCGCCAGGGTCATCACCCCATGATAGCGGTGGCCCACCCGGATCTCGTCCCGGATGCGGCGCAGCCACCAATCATAGAGATCTCTTTTTACCGTCCAGCGGCCCCGCCGCTCCCCCTTCACTATCCGCCGCTCATACCAATCTGGATACTTTTCCTTTGCTTCAGCCATCGGCATCGTGGTCTTTCTCAAAATCCCCTGTAACTTCTGCCGCTCCCCGTTCGATGCTGGTATGTAGTCCAAAAGATCATCCAACTCTACCCGATCACCGAGCCGGTAGGCCGTCACAGGATAGCCCTTGCCCAGCTTTGACCAGGAACCGACCACCCGAAACCCCTGCATAATCCCCTGCATCTGCGGTTGCTTGATGGTGGAAGTGAACCTATTCCAAATCTGCCGGGTGAGGGAATACTTCAGCTCCTTCAGATAGTGCTGGTTCTGCGGGTACATGGGAACCGGCTCGGATAGAATGTAATACAGATGCAGCCCTGTCCCGCTGTTCACCACAAAGCTGGCCTTTGGCAAAATCCCCTTATCCATCTGATGCAGCACATCCCGGAGCTGGGGCATCCCCACTCCATCCAGGTCAAAGGCCAGGGCATAGAGGAACCGGGCGAACTTCCCCGACCGGCTCTTACCAAAGTACGAAATCGGGGCCATGATGGTAAAGTCCGTGTCGATCAGCTCGTCCAGCTTCTTCAGATCGTCCGTAATGATATACCGCTTCGCCTTGCCGTCCCCCTCGATCTCCAAAGCAATCCCATTGACGGAGCCACCCTTACCAGGTAGAGAAACAGCAATCCCATTTGCCTTATTATCCTCTTGATGCCCCCAACGCTCAAAAGACCCCTCTGGAAAAATCTCCCGGTAGAAATCAAATGGCTCAACCTGTTCTAAAAACTGCTCCAGGTGGGCATTCTTCTCCATATACAAGGCTTGATATTCTGCAACAGTACCACGAAACCCACTCGACATAGAAGCACCTCCTACACAAAAAAGAAAAACACGCAAAAAGAAAAAATCCGCTGCGGCGGGGAGGGGGGAGCCGCCCGTTGGGCGGCTGGGGGGAAAGGGGGAGCCAAAGAGCGGCCCCTTCGGGGCCTTAAAGAGAAAGTCACCTCCCCCTTTCCCCCCTCGCTCCGGCTATGGAAATGATGGAAAACCCTACGGGTTTACCACATTCCCACAGCCTCCGC
>JAETOP010000150.1 GCA_021771675.1 Oscillospiraceae bacterium
CGAACTGCTTTCCTGGAGGCTTACAGCCTGACAGTGATTCGCATTCCGAATAATGAAGTCAACAGAAATTTCACCGGTGTTTGTGAGTATATTGATTCTGTGGTAAAGCGTTCCCTCATCGCCCAACAGCATACAAATCTGTAACATTTTACTGCACAGTCCCTCAGTCACGGCTACGCCGTGCCAGCTCCCCTTACACAGGGGAGCCTTCCTCAGAAGCTTTTTATCTGGTTCCATTCAACTCTCTGCCCGGTGACGGGGAAAACATAAAAATGTCTATAAAAAGCCATAAAATGCCCGGTGCGAATTTTCGCACCGGGTCATTTCTTGTAATCTTACAAAAGCTTCAGGCTGCCGGAGGTGATGCGCTGGCCGCTGATGCGGTCGAAGAGCATGATCTCGCTGCCGGAGATGTTCAGCCGAATCTTCTCCCCCAGCTTGAACAGGGTGTTGCCGAAGACCACGCCGGTGAGGAGGAATTTCCCCACCCGGATTTTGATGGTGGACTCCATGCCCGTGGGCATGGCGCCGTAAATCTCCCCCTCCAGGATTCCCTGGGGGTCGATTTCCAGGAACTCAGGCCGGATGCCCAGCACCAAATCCTCGTTGGTCAGCACCGGCTCCTCCATCATGGCGTCGTCCTCTTCCACCACCTTGGAGATGTGGTAGCGGAACACCTCGTCCTTGTTGCTCTTTTCCACATACCCCTTTTTTGCCGCCGCCGCTTTCAGGGCAGCGGCCTTTTCCGCCTGGCTCTTGTCCCGCTGGCGGAACCACTGCTCCAAATTCAGAGGCTGGGCGGGGATGAAAGCGGCCTTGGCCCCATCCAGCAGGGTCAGGCTTACGCTGCCGTCCGCTTCCATGCGGCCCTTGGCCTCTACGAAGTTGATGGAGGGGTTGCCCACAAAGTCCGCCGCAAACAGATTGTTGGGCTTGCTGTACACCGTCAGAGGGGCGTCGTACTGCTGCAAAACGCCGTTGTTAATCAGGCAGATCTGGGTGGCCAGGGTCATGGCCTCCATCTGGTCGTGGGTGACGTAGACGAAGGTGGAGCCGGTTTCCAGGTGGAGCCGCTGGAGCTCGTAGCGCATTTCCAGCCGGAGCTTGGCGTCCAGGTTACTGAGGGGCTCGTCCATGAACAGCACCAGAGGCTCGGGGGCCAGGGTACGGGCGATGGCCACCCGCTGCTGCTGGCCGCCGGAGAGCTCGGCGGGGTAGCGGTCCATGAACATGCTGATCTTCACAATCCGGGATACCCGGCGGACGGACAGGTCGATCTCTTCCTTGGTGAGCTTGCGCACGGAAGAGGCGGGCTTGCCATTCCGGATGACCTGGAAATCCTCGGTCAGGCCGGCGGTGCGGGCCACGGCCACCTTCTCCTTCAAAGCGCTAATTTCCCCGGACATGTCCTTGCCCTGCTCCAGGTGGTAGCCGAAGAGCTTCTTGGCGGTGTACTGGGAGATGGTGAAGGCGTCGATGAGCTTGATGATGGCCTTCTTTTCGTCCAGCTTGCCCTTCTTATCCCGGCATTCCTCCAGAACCTTCTGGGCCTCCTCGGGCCGGGAGAGAATTTCTGCCAGCCGGGCGGCGTTCTTCGCCTCGAAATTGTACTCCGGCATTTCCTCTTTGATGTTGGAAAGACCGAAGGAGATGTTCTGGTAGACGGTCATGTTGGGCCACAGGGCATAGTTCTGGAAGAGGAAGCCCACCTTGCGCTTGTTGGCGGGGATGTTGATGCCCAGGGCGCTGTCGAACACCACCTTGTCCCCGATGGTGATTCGGCCGCTGGTGGGGGTTTCCAGCCCGGCGATCATCCGCAGTGTGGTGGTCTTGCCGCAGCCGGAGGGGCCCAGCAGCGTGACGAACGCATTATCCTGGATAACCAAATCCAGGTCGTCTACGGCGTAGAACTTCCCCCAGTGCTTGGTCACGTGTTCCAATCTGATTTCAGGCATGGTGTTAACCTCCTATTCCTTCGTCCAGGCTTGCGCCGGTGATCTTGTTGACCAGTGTGTTGCACACCAGAATGGTGATGATGAGCAGCAGGTTAATGCCGCTGGAAAATGCGTAAAGGCCCATTTCGTCGAAATAGTCCAGCGTGGTGGAGAGGATGAAGCCCTGGACGCACAGCAGCATGAACAGGCTCAGCTCTCTCAGGCAGGTCATGAAGGGCAGAAGGTAGCCGCTGATGATGGAGGATTTCTGAATGGGAATGATGATGCGGGTCATCCGCTTGACCCAGGGGATGTCCTGGATGATGGCGGCCTCCTCGATCTCGCCGGAGAGCTGGAGCATGGAGTTCAGGGCGTTCCGGCTGGCGAAGGGGATGTACTTGATGGTGCCCACGATAATCAGCAGCGTGTAGGTGTTGAACAGGTTCAGCCTCTCCGAGGAGAACAGGATGAAGAAGGCGGCGCCCACCGCCAGCGACGGCATCAGATAGGGCAGGAAGGCCATGGAGTTGACATAATTCGCCCATTTGCTCCGCCGCTGCTTGCTCACGGCGTAGCCGATCAGGGTGCCGATGGTGCCGGCGATCAGGGCGCAGGCCACGCTGACCCACATGGTGCCGGCGAAGGCTCGCCAGATGGTCTCGTTGAACAGGATGCCCTTCTGGCCGTACATGCCGTTCTCGGAGATGTTCTCCCGGGTGACCCACCATTTGGTGGTCAGGTTATCCGGGTTTCCGGTGTAGAGGAAGGAATAGTCCCCGGGGTTGGGCAGGAAGGTCTCAAAGGCAAAGGAGACGATGGGGAAGATGCTGGTGAAGAAGGTAATCAGCACCAGGATGACGGCGATGATGTACTTGCCCGCCTTACCCAGGTTGATTTTGGAAATCTGACCGGACTTGCCGGTGACGGTGGTGTAATTTTTCCGGCTGGTGAGGGACAGCTGATTCAGCAGCATGATGGCCACGCCGAAGATCATCATGATGATGGCCAGCACCGAGGCTTCGCCGGTGTACTTGGAGTTCATGGACACATACTTGGTGGACAGGGTGGTGAGGCCCAGGTAATGGGGCACCGGGTAGGAGCCCATGGCGCTGCCGAAGACCAGCAGAATGGTGGAGAGAATGGCGGGCTTCACCATGGGCAGGGTGATGCGGGTCATGGTGCGCCACTTGGGGGTGTCCAGGATGGTGGCGGCCTCCTCCAGGTTGGCGTCCATATTCCGGAAAATGCCGCCGATAAGGATGTAGGCGAAGGGGGCGTAGTGGAGTCCCAACACCATCATGCTGGGGAACAGCCCCTGGCACCACCATTTCGGCATGGCTACGCCGAAGAGGCTGGCCAGCAGCCCGTTGGAGGTGCGGGTGACGGCGTTGGAGTTGAACAGATTCTGCCACACCACAGCCAGCGTCCACTGGGGCATGATGTAGGGGAAGATGAAAATGGAGCTTAAGTATTTCCGCCAGGCCAGATTGGTGCGGGTGATGAGAAAGGCAAACACGCCGCCGAAGAGTATGGAGATCACGCAGGTGCCCACCGCCAGATACACGGTGTTCAGCAGCGGGATCCACAGATTCTTTTTTGCCATTCGGCTGGTGAACAGATCGATGTAATTGACCAGGGTGTAGCCGCTGGTTTTGCCCGTCAGGTGGGCGTCGATGGTGCCGGGGTGGATGCTGAGGGTGTCCTCGATGATGGCAATGATGGGGGCGATGGTGGTAACCGTCACCACAATGCCCAGCACCAGGAGGATGACGTTGTAGGGCTTTGAAAAAAAGGTGCCCAGCTTGTTCAGCCAGATTCGGAAGGGACTGGCCGCCAGGGTGTTATTTTGTTTCATGGCGCGCTCCTTGCTTATAAAAACGGCGCCTCTGGACCGTCTTTTTGAAATCCAGAGGCGCCTGATGTGTCAGGTTACCGATGTGCGGCTGTTATCAGCCGGCGCTGTACTTGTCCAGCATCTCAATCCAGCTGCCCACGGTGAAGGCAACGGAAGCGCAGTACTCGGGGTCTTCCAGAACCAGCTTGCCGTCGGTGGTCCACCAGTCGTAGCCGGCGTCGTTCTTGGCGGCGAATTCCACGGTGGTGCCGTCCTCGGCCATGCCGCCCACCATGTGGTGGAACTTGGCCTCGTTGTCAGCGGCCACGATGGGGTTGGAGGAGTAGCCGCCCATGTCCTTGCCCCAGGCGGAGAAGCCATCCACGGTGCAGGTCATGTAGGCGATGAAGGCGCAGGCAGTCCAGGGCAGGGGGGAGTTGTCGGTGACGAACAGGTAATGGCAGTAGCCATAGCCGCCGATGCCCTCGAAGCCGTCCTGATAGGCAGCGACCTTGATGTTGTTCACGGAGACGGAGTCGGACTCTTCCACGCTGCGCAGCTTGGAGTAAACCAGCAGGCCGAACTGATCGGTGGCGGACTTATCGACCAGGGTGTTGCAGATGGGGCCGTCGTCGGTCTGAGCGGAGTAGCTCTCCACCCACAGCTTGATCCAGGCCAGGGCGTAAGCGCCGTCCTCGCCAAGGCCCAGGTCCTCGGCGTCAACCTGCATCTCCTCAATGACGGGAGCGAAGTAAGCCTGCTCCTCGGCGCTCAGGGCCTCATAGGCCTCCCGCAGCCAGGCGGCGTAGGTGTCCTCGGTGAGCATGTACAGGAAGTTCTTGCCAACGATTTCGGAGTCGATGTCCATGAACAGGCCATGCTCGCCCTCGGCCACGAAGTCCCAGCAGTTGTCGTAGGTCTTGTCGCCGGTGCAGTTGTACTCGAAGACCTTGTTCAGGGTCTGCAGGGGCAGGAAGCCCTCGTAGTCGGCGGCGGTAGTGCCGTTGGCATCGGCCCAGTCCTTGGGGATGAAGGTGTCCAGAATGCCGGTCTCAACCATCTTGGACTGAATCTGGTTGCCGTCCTGGATCAGAGTCATGGCGAAGGTGCCGGTGCCCTTCAGGGAGTCAGCGGTGAGCTGATCGAAGATCTTGTTGTTCTTGGGCTGCTGCCACTCGAACTCCATGTTGTAGCTGGGGTCGATGGTCTGCAGGTAGGCGATGAACAGGGGCAGAGCGCTCTTGCCGCGGCTGGAGTTGCCCACGCCGTAGAACATCTTGCCGTTGGATTCCTCAATGGCCTTCTTGGCCAGCTCTTCCAGAGTCATGTTCTGGGCTTCGGCGATGATGGCCTTCACGTCGGTCTCGGCGGATGCCTGACCCACGCCGCACACGGCCATGGCCAGCACCATGGAAAGGGCCAGAACCATAGAGATGATTTTCTTCATACGGATTCCTCCTGAATTAAAATTTCGTTTCACGGAGGCTTCCCCCCGCTTACATCTTTTATTATAGCAGCAATGTCAACAAATTCAAGGTGGGAAAACTGATTTATTTTGTGTGAATCAGCTTTTTTGACAAAAAAGAATGCAGCAGCGGCAGGAAAACAAGATATAAGATACAAGATAATTAGGAGTTAGGAATGAGGAATTAGGAATTATAAATCATGCTTATCGGGTTAACTCAGCAACCAAGCAAAATAGTACATTGGCAGGATGTTGAACGGAACGACGGAAAGGTTTCTGAGCAAAGGCTCCCGAAGTGTAAGGGGAGCCTCCCTCAGAAGCCATTCCCCTTTACCATTCACCGAAACACTCAAAAAACATTACTTGGCGGGAGGCTAATAGCCTCCCCTACGATCAAGTGGGAAATGCGGCAGCCCGCCAAACACCAATTTGCACAGCAAAAATTCTCAATTCCCAACTCCCCATTCCTAACTCCTAATTCCTAATTCCTAACTCCCCCCGCGGTGAAGTAAATAATTGTGCACCTTTTGTGAAACCCTCTTGACGGTTTTGGGAAATTGTGCTATACTATAGTTAACTAACATTAACCAAGAAAAGAGGGATTTTTATGGCCAATCGAAGAATGTTTTCCCGGGCTGTCACGGGCAGCGGGCGGTTTCTGCGGCTCAGCCCCACTGCCAGGGCCCTGTATTACGACCTGGGCATGGAGGCCGACGACGATGGCTTTGTGGAGGCCTT
>JAETOP010000151.1 GCA_021771675.1 Oscillospiraceae bacterium
GGTTCTCGGCGAGAGATTTTGTGCCCAATCAAAGTATGGAAAAAGGCGGAATACTTTGTGTATTTCCCTTTTTCCAAACTGAAGAGTGGGTACAAAAGATCCGCCGAAACCCGCAGTTCCTATTGTGCGGTGTTGCCTTAAATTATTTGCAGGAAATGACCAATAAGCTGTCAGCGGCTGCCCCAAGGGGCAGCCGCTGACGCATATGAAAGGCTCATGAATTATTTTTCCGCTCCGCTGCGCATCCGGGCCAGGAGGATTTTGCCCTGGGTTTTCAGCCATTTCTCCCGCTGCCGGTAGTCCGGGAGCACCGCCTCCACCTGGGCCCAGAAAGCGGGAGAATGGTTCATTTCCTTCCGGTGGGCCAGCTCGTGAACAATCACATAGTCCAGCACCTGCGTTGGAGCCAGCATCAGCAGGCAGTTGAAATTCAGGTTGCCCACACTGGAGCAGCTGCCCCAGCGGCCGGTCTGATTTCGGATGGTGATGCGGCCGTAGCTCACCCCCATTCGGGCAGCGAATTCCCGAACCCGGGGTGGAATCACTGTCAAAGCCCTGTCCGCAAGGGAACGAATATCCTCCGGGGATAAAGGGTTCTGCTCCCCTGCCCGGTTTGCGCACTCCACTTTCGCCATGCCTTTTTCAATCCAGTCCGATTTTTCCTGCAAAAACCGCCGGATTTCCCGCTCCGGCATTCTTTTGGGGGCACGAACCAGCAGGGTTCCATCCGGTTTGATTTCCAGGCTCAGGGTCTTTCGGTCGCTGCGAAGGATGGTTGCCTTACACTGCCTCACATCTGCTCACACTCCACCCCATCGATGGCACGGATGTCCTCGATGGCAAATTCCTGTCCGTCCTCCAATACAACAGAGCGGCGGTAAGGGTCAATTTTTTTTACGGTTCCCGTCAGCCAGACATGGCGGCCTCCGACTTTCCGGCCATCCTCCTGATAACACAGGAACCGAACCGGGCCGATTGCCTCCAAATGATCCGCCAGGCAACGCAGCTTCCGGTTCAGCAGCTCCTTTCCGCTTTCATCCAGAAAAGTCTCCGCCTCGGTCAGCCGGGCGCTCTCCTCCAGCACGGATTCATACCCCGTCAGGGCCGCAAAGGGGGCAAACTGGGCTCCCCGATCCGCCATGGACATCCGGGCATGGCGGGTGGATACCGGCCGGGACAGATGGATGATGTCCTCATACCCCGGCATATTCTTTCACCCAGTAGCCATTATAGGCGTAACCGTCCTCCCCTACCAGCAGGTGCGCAGAGCGTTCAAAGTTCAGAGTGCGCAAGGCGGCAATCCGCTCCACGGCATAGACGGGCGCCTTGGTAATCACCTTGTCGCCAAAGTATTCCGGCACAATGGGCAGCAGCAGGGCCAGCAGATTTTCGATGCAGTCCCGAGCTTCATAATCGCTTCTCAAGTCCAGGCGGAGCACGCCGCCGTTGAACCAATCATCGGAGGCCCGGGTAAAGAGCTCCACGGTTCCAATGGCTTTTCCGATTCTTTTGTCCACAATGCTCCATCGGACAAAATAGCCTTTTTCATAGGAAAACCGCCAGAAGTCCAGGGCCTGGTTCATCCGTTCCAGGGTGGGATAGTAGAAGTTGTCCCCATGACAGTTGTCACTGTTGAAAAAGGGCAGGGCATTTTTGTCGCTGTACACCTCCAATAGGTCGGGGGCATCCTTTTCTTCTGCGTACCGGAGCAAAAACCGCTGATTTTCCAGCTTTAGATTGGTTTGATAGATGTTTTTCATTGTATTTTCCTCCTAAGCCTTGTGCCCGCCGATCTGGCCGTTGCGGGCAATGGTGGTAGCGCCATCTTCCAGATCCATGCCCCGGAAGATGGCATTCTTTCCGTACTTCCTCTTGATGTCCAGCATGGCCCTTTGGCGGCATCGTTCCCGTTCCAGAGCGGCGTCCTCCCGAAGCTGGGCCTGGACATCGGCAAACAGATTCAGCTGCTGAAATTCCATCCCGGGAGCAACGGCATCCTCCCGCTCCAGAAAATTGGCGGACAGGCTCATCCGCCGCACCAGCAGCGCCGGATCGGCGATCCGGTCAAAAAGCTCCGTCACTGCCTCCATAATCCGCCGGGTGGAGGACATGCGCCGATCCAGATTCACCGTACCATGGGAATGCTTGGGAATCCGGCGGCCATAGTGATCCGTCACCACCGGGCCGGTATAGTGAATTTCCGGGCGGGTCAGGTTCTCGACGTCGTAGCCCACTGTCACGGTAAGCTGCCGGGTCACCAGGCTCTTTTCCACCAAATCCAGTGTCAGCTGCTCCGCCATCTCCCGGAGCACCAGCCGGGCCTTCTCACAGGGGTAGGGCTCCGTGAGCACCTGGCCGGAGCAGATGGAATTGGTGGCAGGCCGGTAGGCCTTGATCTGGGCGATAGTGCAGGGCTCATAGCCCCAGGCATGGTCGATGAGCAGCTCCGCATTCACCCCAAAGAGGGAATAGAGCAGCTCCTCGTTGTAAAAGTCCCCGGGGCTCCCCAGAGAACACCGGGCAATGTCCCCCATGGTATAGAGCCCCCGCTTTTCCAGCCGCTTGGCATAGCCCCGGCCCACCCGCCAGAAATCCGTCAAGGGCCGATGATCCCAGAGAAGCTCCCGGTAGGACCGCTCATTCAGCTCCGCAATCCGGACCCCCCGTTCGTCCGCCTCCACCCGCTTCGCCACAATGTCCATGGCCACCTTGCACAGGTACAGGTTGGTGCCCACCCCGGCGGTGGCGGTGATGCCCGTTTGGGAGAGCACCTGGTGGATGAGCAGCTCCGCAAAGCCCCGGCCATCCACCCCATAGGTTTTCAAATAGGGAGTGGCGTCGATGAACACCTCGTCGATGGAGTAGACGTGGATGTCCTCCGGAGCCACGTATTTCAGATACAGCTCGTAAATTTTGGAGCTGGCCTCCATATATTTTGCCATCCTGGGCGGCGCCGCAATGTAGTCCACCTCCCAGTCCCGGTGGGCTTCCAGCTCCCGGGCATCCACACTCTTTGCCGTAAGGGCCCTTCCCGGCGCCTTCATCCTCCGATAGGCATTCACCTCCGCCACCTTCTGCACCACCTCAAACAGCCGGGCCCGGCCGCTGATGCCATAGGCCTTCAAGGAGGGGGAGACGGCCAGACAAATGGTCTTCTCCGTGCGGCTGGCATCCGCCACCACCAGATTGGTCTTCAGCGGATCCAACCCCCGCTCCACACACTCCACAGAGGCATAGAAGGATTTCAGGTCAATGGCAACATAGGTTTTCTCCATGGTGTCTCCTCCCTTCCATGCTCTCTTTTCTGGATATAGGTCTTCAAACTTGGCGGGCAGGGCCCGAAGCCAATTTCGCACGGGGATGATCCGTAATTACCGCATAAGTATTCGCCCGGTAACGTTTTCTGGGCAGAACGTTGAGTGGCGGAAGGGAATGGCTTCTGAGGAAGGCCCCTCTGTGTAAGGGGGGCTGTCAGCGAAGCTGACTGGGGGACTGTACAGCAGGCACTGAAGCACTCCTAAAATCCAATGTGGAAAGGTATTTCCTTTTCGCCCAACCGGATACGAATATGCAACATTTTACCGCACAGTCCCTCAGTCACGGCTTACGCCGTGCCAGCTCCCCTTACACAGGGGAGCCTCCCTCAGAAACCGTCACACTTCACCATTCAACTCACCGTCAAATACCAATTTACCGATATGTTGCTTAAAGCCGGTACGCACATTTCTGAGTTCTATTATAGAACATTTGTTTTTAATTGTCAAGCAGTGGTTAAAAATGGCATTTTGAAAATAATATCATTTATTTTGTAAATTATACTTGATATTTAGTAAGGTATGTGATAGAATACAGCCATCCAAGAAAAACAGGAGGTACACAATATGAATTATTATCTGCTTGGCGTTCTTTTCGGCATCGTCTTTGCTCTGGGCGCTTTTTTGGTGGCCATCCGCAAAAAGCGGCATTCCGGCGGGTGCAAGTACGATGAGCGGCAAATGGCTGGCCGGGGCAAGGCATTCCAGGCCGGGTTCTTCACCCTGCTGATTGCCGGAGCGGTATGCAACATCTGGGATTACGCCTCTCCCCTCCCCGGGGGAAGCTTCCCGTGGAATGTAGGTGCGATGCTGCTGGGCGTGGCCGTGTTTGCTGTCACCGCCATTCACTTCGATGCCTATGTCGCCATGAACGACAATCCCCGGCGCTTTCTCACCATGGGCAGCTTCTTCATCATCGCCATGGCAATGACCGGGCTGGCAAATCTCTACAGCGACCGGCCCGAGAGGCGGATGATCGGCATTCTGAACCTAAGCGTGGGTTTTGTGTGGGTTATCATCGTAGCAGCCTTGCTGCTCCACCGCAGAGGGGCCAAAAAGGAGGAGGAATGAAAAATCTCCGCTTAAAGGCCGCCCGGGCTGCCATGGATTTGAGTCAGGAAGCCCTGGCCCAGCAGGTTGGGGTATCCCGCCAGACCATCAACGCCATTGAGAAGGGCGACTACAATCCCACTATCAGGCTGTGTCTGGCCATCTGTCACGCACTGGGCAAGACCCTGGATGAGCTGTTCTGGGAAGAATAAAAAATGGGGCTGTCTTCTCTTGCAGGACAGCCCCTGTATTTATCTGCCGATCTTGAAATTTTCTGTTGCATTTTCCGTTTTCTGTGATAAAGTCTACTTAAAAATAGAAAATGAAAGGGTTATATCATGGATAGGAAGTACCAGCCCACCGTCTATGCCTGCTTTATCGGCTGCACTGTTCAGGCAATCGTGAACAATTTTGTCCCCTGCTGTTTTTGACCTTCCACAGCTCCTACCACATTCCCCTGATTCAGATCACCTTTCTGGTGACGCTGAATTTCACGATTCAGCTTTTGGTGGATTTGGCCAGCGTGGCTTTTGTGGATCGGATCGGCTACCGGCTCTCGTTGATGATCGCCCACGGCTGCGCCGTACTGTGCCTTGTCTCCTACCTGGTGATCTCCCTGTGTCCCGTTCCCGCCATCAGCCTGATTGCCTGCGGCATCTGCGGGTTCTCCGTGGGTATTTTCTGGCCCGGCATCTTCTCCATGGCCACCGCCGCTCTACCTTTGGGTGGCACCGCCACGTTCGCCCTGCTGGCTCTGGGCGGCGACGTGGGATGCAGCAGCGGCCCTACCTATGTGGGCACTCTTTCCAGCGCCCTGGGAGGCGACTTAAAGAAGGGTATTCTGCTTGCGATTGTATTTCCCATTTTGATGCTGGCGGGATTGGCCCTGCTGCGTCCCCGGCGGGCAATGCCCACAGATCATTTCCACCGGGTTGAGAAGTAATCGTTACACCCGCTCCCAGGCAAGTGTGTTTTGCCATTGAGGCATCCAAAAATTTTTTGTTTTTCCACCTTAGCCCACAATTTCTGAAAAACCCCTGTGCATATTCTGACTTCTGCGGTTCATACTAAGTGCGAACCGAGGGCAATACCGCACAATGGGACAAGGTTTTCGGCGAGAACTTTTGGTTCCAAGCAAAGCTTGGGGGCAAAAGATCCGGCAAAAACCGCAGCCCCCGCCTAAGTGGTGTTGTCCGGGGAAAAAGGAGGGGAAAGAATATGAACTGTCACGCCAACAAGTGTGTGGAGTGCACCGTCAGCGAGTGCGCCAACCACTGCCAGAGTGAGAACTACTGCTCCCTGGACAAGATTCTCGTGGGCACCCACGAAACCAATCCCACCATGGACCAGTGCACTGACTGCAAGTCCTTCCGTAAGAAGTAAGAGAAGGGCCGTTTGGAAAGGGAACCCCGGCGGTTCCCTTTCTCAGGCCGTCGAAAATCCCCTCTGGGGCTTTCCGACGGAAGGATTGCAGTCTGCTTAGCGCACTCCTTGTGCGCCTGTGGCGCACAACTCGCACACACGCAGCCTGGAATGTATT
>JAETOP010000152.1 GCA_021771675.1 Oscillospiraceae bacterium
CTGGCTCCATTCAACGGGGCACTCAAAAACCATCACTTGGCGGGCGCAAAAACGTTACCGGGCGGATAGTGGGGTAACGAATGGGAACCATCCCCGTGCGGCATTGGGGTGAAGCGCCCTGCGCTTCAAATTACAATTTGTCGATGTATATTTATCTTACAACTTGTTCGTTATAGAACCATTGTATTCTATCTTTTTCAAAAAGTCAAATAAAAAGGAGGCAGGCGATATGCAGAATCAACATCATTCCGGTCAGCGGGGACACCGGCTCCACCATCAGACCATCGATATGGGAATCGCCCCGGAGGAGATCATCTCCCCCCTGGAGGGGCTGGAAACCCGGGTCTACGTCATTGACGGACTGGACTGCGCCAACTGCGCCGCCAAGGTGGAGGCAAAAATTCAGGCCATGCCGGAGGTGGACAGCGCCACGGTGGTCTTCACCTCCAAGCAGCTTCGGGTGTCCGCCGGTCGCCATGAGGGACTGCTGGAGAAAATGCAGCGGGCGGCGGATTCGGTGGAGGATGGGATCACCCTGCGGCTTCCCTCCCGGGAGAAGGCTGAGGAACCGGAGAAGAAGGAAGGCAGGGACCTGATTTCCATTCTCCTGGGCGCTTTCCTGTTCCTGACCGGCGGGGTTATGGAGCTGCTGGATGCCCCCCTTTGGGCTGTTTTGCTGGCCCTGGCGCCCGCCTATCTGATCCTGGGCGGAGAAGTGCTGCTGACGGCCCTGAAAAACATTGCCAAGGGCCATGTCTTTGACGAAAATTTCCTCATGTCTCTGGCCACTCTTGGGGCCTTCGCCATCGGGGAATACCCGGAGGCGGTGGGCGTCATGCTCTTCTACCGGGTGGGCGAATACTTTGAGGAACGGGCCGTGGAGCGGAGCCGGAGCCAGATCATGTCCGCCGTGGACATGCGGCCGGAAACCGTGAATCTGGATGTGGACGGCGTGATTCGCACCATCCCCGCCGGGGATGCAAAGGTGGGGGACACCCTGCTGGTGCGCCCGGGAGACCGGATTCCCCTGGACGGCGTTGTTGTCTCCGGCGAGAGCCGGCTGGATACCTCCCCCGTCACCGGGGAGCCGGTGCCTGTGGCCGTGGGGCCGGGAAGCCCGGTGCTCTCCGGCTGCGTCAACACCTCCGGGCAGCTGAAAATGACGGTGGAAAAGCCCCTGGAAGAATCCATGGTCACAAAAATTCTGGATGCGGTGGAGAATGCCGCCGCCAACAAGCCTGCCATTGACAAATTCATCACCCGCTTTGCCCGGGTGTACACCCCTGCCGTGGTGCTGGGCGCTCTGTTTGTGGCGGTGGTGCTGCCGCTGGTTTTGCCGGGATGGCATTTCTTTGTGGATGAAGTGAAATACGCCGGGATGGACACGGTGCTCTTTGGGCAGACGGGTACTGCCTCGGTGTTCACGGCGCTGACCTTTTTGGTGATCTCCTGCCCCTGCGCCCTGGTGCTCAGCGTACCCCTGGCCTTCTTCTCCGGCATCGGCGCAGCCTCCAGGAGGGGAATTCTCTTTAA
This sequence comes from Oscillospiraceae bacterium, assembly GCA_021771675.1. Next base: position 1,534 of record JAETOP010000152.1, read on the forward strand.
GGGAGGCAGCTCCATCGAGGCCCTGGCCCAGATCAAGGCGGTGGTGATGGACAAAACCGGCACCATCACCAAAGGCGACTTCAAGGTGCAGCAGGTCAAAAGCCAGCTGGAAACGCCCCAGGGGGAGCGGGAGCTGCTCCGGCTCTGCGCCGGGTGTGAGCAGCACTCCACCCACCCCATTGCCGTCAGCATTGTGGCGGCGGCCAGAGAGGCCGGACTGGAGCTGGAAGAGCCGGAGCAGCTGGAAGAGCTGCCCGGCCGGGGCATCCGGGCCAGAGTGCGGGGAAAAGAGGTTCTGTGCGGAAATGTCCGGCTGCTGAAGGAGAACGGGGTTCCCTTCGGGAAGACCCAGGGCTACGGCACCCATGTGCTGGTGGCGGTGGACGGGGTCTATCAGGGGTATCTGCTGATTGCGGACACCGTCAAGTCCGATGCGGCTCAGGCGGTGGGCAGGCTCCGGGATCAGGGCATCCGGACGGTGATGCTCACCGGCGATGCAGAGGATGCAGCCCTGGCTGTGGGGAAGGCCGTCGGCATTGACCAGGTTCACGCCCGCCTGCTTCCCGAGGAGAAGCTGCAAAGGATGCTCTCCATCCGGGAGGAGACCGGACGGGTTATGTTTGTGGGCGACGGCATCAACGACGCTCCGGTGCTGGCCGGGGCGGATGTGGGTGCGGCCATGGGCAGCGGCGCCGATGCGGCCATCGAGGCGGCGGACGTGGTGTTCATGAATTCCGACGCAGCGGCCATTCCGGAATCCGTGGCCATCGCCCAGGCCACCCGCCGGGTCAGCTGGCAGAATGTGTACTTTGCCCTGGGGGTAAAGCTGGTGGTGATGATCCTGGGCCTGTGCGGCCTGGCCAACATGTGGCTGGCGGTCTTCGCTGACACCGGCGTATCCATGCTGTGCCTGCTGAATTCTGTAAGGATTTTGTATCGGAAATAATGAAAAGGGAAGCCGACGGTCTGTTGGCTTCCCTTTTGAAATGATTAAGAAATTACACACGCTTTTTCCTGGTCTTTCTCCGTTTATTGCCATTGTAGTCATAGGTATACATGGCCACGGAGTTGATGGAAAGAATGGCGATGAGGGCGAGAACCCCTTCCCACAGGAGGCATTTCACCGCCAGCGAGACCATATCCATGGCGGCCCGGCCGGAGAAGGTGAGCATGATCATCAGCATCAGGATGGTGAGAATCAGCCCCAACCCGCCAAAAATCAGCCCGGCCACCTTTTGGGAGTGCCGCCAGGCGGAGACGCTGCCCATGCCGAAGGTGGTGCGGTAGCCAAAATAGTAGTTGGCCTCTTTGGGGGCGAAGAGCAGATAGGCGATGCCCATGCACAGCATAATGATGGGGGCCACCAGAATGGCAATGGAGCACAGGCCCTGCACCTTGCCCACAATGCTGTCAATATTGGGCAGAAGGGCGGCAGGGTCGAATCCATCCATAAATTCCTTAATGGCGTTGATGTCGAGAGCAGCCTCGGTGGCTGCGGTGGAAGTTAAAAACATTACCTTTCCTCCAGATATTTGCTGATCTCCCGCATAAAACTGCTGGCGTCCTGGAACCGGTGGTAGATGGAGGCAAAGCGGATGTAGGCGACCTCATCCAAGGGCTTCAGCCGCTCCATTACCATTTCCCCCAGCCGGTCGGAGGAAATCTCCCGCTCCAGATTATTTTGAATGGTCTGCTCAATCTCAGTGGCAATCCGCTCCAGATCGCTGACGTCCACCTTCCGCTTGTCGAAGGCCCGGATCATGCTGTTGATGATTTTGTTTCGGTCGAAGTTCTGGCGGGAGCCGTTGCGCTTGACCACGATGATGGGCAGGGTCTCCACAATCTCATAGGTTGTGAAGCGGCGCTGGCAGCCCATACATTCTCTGCGCCGGCGGATGCTGAGACCGTCATCGGAATGGCGGGAGTCTACAACTTTGCTTTCCTGCTCTCCGCAAAAGGGACATCTCATGGTCAGTCACACTCTTTTCATTGAATTACCTTATATTATACCAGATATTGGAGAAACTGTCCAGCTTTTTTTCTGTCTGCCGGGGCCAACGGCGGTTTTCCCTTGCATTTTTTCCCGTTTTGGAGTAAAATGAGGAAAATACACCCGGAGCGGGGACCCTTGACCGGGCAAGCTGGGGAATTGGAAAGGAAATTCTATGAAAAAATCAACACTCGCAGCCATTTGGGGCATTTTCTATATTATTTGTGCAGGGATGGGATTTATACCCGAACCGGCGGGAGCTGTCCGTTTTTTTCTGGCGGCGATTTCCGTGCTGTTCTTCGTTCCTCCGGCAATTTTGCTCTATGATGGGATTGCAGCCGGTGACCGGAAGACCGTCCGTCTGATTCGGCTGCTGAGTAGCCTCTCCCTGGGGCTGACGCTGGTGCTGCTCATCGGCAGCTTCCTGACGGCCATGGCCGGCGACACCCTGGGGAGGGTGCTGCATGTGCTGCTGGGCATCTGCTCCGTTCCCATGTTTTGCAGCAACTACTGGGTGCTCTCCCTGTTTTTGTGGGCGGCGCTGCTGATGGCCTCGTTCCAGAAGGGAAAGGAGAAATAAATGTCTTTTGTTCGATATGCCCTCTTCGCCGGAGCCGTGGCTGGGGCGGATCAGGTGACGAAATATCTGGTGGTACGCTTCATTCCGCTGTATCAGGATCTGCCCATGATCCCCGGTGTGCTGGGCCTGACCCATGTACAGAATCGGGGGGCGGCCTTTTCCTCTTTTCTGGGGATGCAGTGGCTCTTTGCGCTGATTTTTCTGGCCTTTACCCTGGCGGTTCTGTATGAGTATTTCAAGAAGCCCCTGCCCTTTGCCCCTCTGGAGCGCTGGTGCCTGGCGGCCATCTACGGCGGCGGGCTGGGCAACATGATCGACCGGGTTCGGCTGGGCTATGTGGTGGACATGCTGGAAACGGAGTTTATGGAATTTCCCGTGTTCAACGTGGCGGACTGCTTCATCACCTGCGGCTGCGCTCTGCTGATGGTACATCTGGCATTTTTCAACAAGAAAATCTGGAAGGATGGGAAGAAATGAGGCTGACAGCGGACCTGTCCGGGGAGCGGCTGGATGCCTTTTTGGCCCGGAGTGAATTGGGCCTGAGCCGCAGCGCCGCCCAAAAGCTGATGGAGGAGGGCTGTGTCCGGCTGAACGGAAGGCCGGGGAAAAAGAATGACCGCTTAAATCCCGGAGACCAGGTGGAGGTCACTGTCCCCCAGCCCCGGGAGGTGGACGTGGTTCCCCGGGAAATGCCCCTGGACATTGTGTATGAGGATGAGGATGTGGTGGTCATCAACAAGCCCAAGGGACTGGTGGTGCACCCCGCCGCCGGGCATCAGGACGACACCCTGGTCAATGGGCTTCTCTATGCCATGGGGGATACCCTCTCCGGCATCAACGGAGAGCTGCGGCCCGGCATCGTCCACCGCATCGACAAGGACACCTCCGGGCTGCTGGCGGTGGCAAAAAACGACCTGGCCCATGCGGTGCTGGCCTCCCAATTGAAGGATCACACCATGGCCCGAACCTATGAGGCCATCGTCTGCGGCAATTTGAAAGAGGACAGCGGAACCGTGGACGCCCCCATCGGGCGGCACCCCACCGACCGGAAGAAGATGTGCGTGACGCAGCGCAATTCCAAGAGCGCCGTGACCCACTGGGAGGTGGTGAGGCGCTACCGGGGCTATACCCACATCCGCTGCCGGCTGGAGACCGGCCGCACCCACCAGATTCGGGTACATATGGCCTACATTGGCCACCCCATCCTGGGGGACACAGTCTACGGCCACAAAAAGGCAGAGCTGGGCCAGGACAGCCAATGCCTCCACGCTGGGGCCCTCTGCTTCCGCCACCCCCGTACCGGCCGCCCGGTGATGGTCTTCGCCCCCCTGCCGGCGTACTTCCGGGAGGTTTTGGAAAGACTGGAAAAGCTGGAAGGATGAGAAAATTAGGAGTTAGGAATTAGGAGTTGCTTGGTAAATTGTAATTTAACGTTTCGTAGGGCTTACGCCTGACTCCGCCGACCCCCTATGGTTTTGAATTGGTCGGTTGGTTGCTGTGGCGCGGCAGCGCCAAGGCTCCCCTGTGTAAGGGGAGCTGTCAGCGAAGCTGACTGAGGGACTGTCGCAGTACAATCTTACCTTTTCGCCTAACCTGGTGCGAATTCGTAACATCTCACCGCACAGTCCCCCAGTCCTGATTCCATTCAACGAAGTGCCGCAAAAGCGTTACCGGGCGGGTTAGGGAAAAAGCGATTACCGACCAGACCCAGGCGAAATTGGCTGCGGGCCCTGCCCGCTTGGGGTGAAGCGCCCTGCGCTTCAAATTCCAATTTGACGCAAAACCTACAATTCCTAATCCCTAATTCCTCATTCCTAACTTACCCCCGGCGGGATGCTCTGCCGGAAATTTTTATAAAATAGATGTTGAAAAATCAACAAGTCTGTGATACAATGGCCCCACCGTGTGGGGGAGGAATGAGCATGGACCGATTTGAGACCTTTACCGGCTCCGTTCTGGAGCTGAGCCGGTATGTACAGAAGATCAAGGAAATAGAGATGAAGCCCTTCGGACTGCGGGCCAATCATGTGATGTGCCTGTACCATCTGGGGAAAAATCCCCAGGGGCTCACCGTCACCCAGGTGGCGGAGAGCTGCAAGGAGGACAAGGCCGCCGTATCCCGGTGCCTTTCCCAGCTGGTGGAGCGGGGATTGGTGCAGGGGGATTTCCCGACCGACAAGCGCTCCTACCGCACGATGCTGACCCTCACCGACGCCGGTCGGGAGCTGGTGGAGAAAATCTACCAGGGGGTGGACGCCGCCATGGCGGGCGGCGGCACCGGCCTGACGGAGCAGCAGCGGGAAATCTTTTACACCGCCATGGAAACCATCATCGACAATCTCTCCCGGTACATTGCCTCCCGGGGGGAGTGAAAGGAACATTTATGGAAAAAATTCGCATCATCACCGACTCCGGGTCGGACATCTGCCAGCCCTACCCCAAGAACCTGACCGTGCTTCCCCTGACCATCCACTTTGGCCAGGAGGAATACCGGGACGGCGTGACCATCGACCACAAAACCTTCTATGAAAAGCTCCTCTCCGGCAAGGAGCTGCCCACCACCAGCCTGATTCCCCCGGGCCAGTTCCAGCAGGCCTTTGAACAGGCCCGGCAGGCGGGGGAGACCGTTATTGCCATTGTGCTGTCCTCCAAGCTCTCCGGCACCTGCCAGAGCGCCATCCTGGCTGCCGACGGATTTGAAAACGTGTATGTGGTGGACAGCCTGAACGCCACCTTGGGGGAGCAGATTTTGGTAAAATATGCTCTGCAATTGGTGGAGCAGGGGCTGAGCGCCGGGGAGATCGTGGCGGAATTGGAGCGGGCCAAGTCCCATGTGAACCTGATGGGCCTGCCGGACACCCTGGAATATCTTCACCGGGGCGGCCGGGTGTCCAAGACCGTGGCGGTGCTGGGCGGGGCCCTGTCCATCAAGCCGGTGCTGCGCATTGCCGACGGCGTGGTGGTGATGATCGGCAAGGCCCGGGGATCCAGGAACGGAAACAATTACCTGATCCAGGAGGTGAGCAGAAGCGGCGTGGACTTCTCGAAGCCCCTGTGCCTGGGCTACACCGGCCTCAGCGACGAGCTGCTCCAGCGCTATATCGCCGACAGCCGGGCGCTTTGGGAGGGAAAGGTGGACAGTCTTCCTATTTCCACCGTTGGAGCCACCATCGGCACCCACGTAGGCCCGGGAGCGGTAATCGTGGCGTTTTTTGACGGGCAGGGCCCGCAGCCCCCGGCAGCGCCGGGAGGCAATTCGCACGGGGCTGACCAGTAATTGCTGCATAAATATCCGCCCGGTGACGCTTTTGGGCAAAATTATTTTGTGCACTTGCCCTTTTGCCGTAGGGGCAGCTATCAGCTGCCCGCCAAGTACCGGATTCTGAGTGTTCAGGTGAATGGAGCCAGGTAACGGTTTTAGAGCAAAGGCTCCCGAAGTGTAAGGGGAGCTGTCAGCGAAGCTGACTGAGGGACTGTCGCAGTACAATCTTACTAACCTGGCGCAAATTCGTAACATCTCACCGCACAGTTCCCCAGTCGTGCTGTTCGCACGACAGGAAAGCTGCGGCTTTCCCCGGTGGCGGCTCTGACAGTCCACTTACGCTGTCATTCACTACCGCCACTGCGCTTCGCTTACCCCTTACACA
>JAETOP010000153.1 GCA_021771675.1 Oscillospiraceae bacterium
AACCTGCCGAGCCTTCCTCAAAAGCCATTGCCCTCCACCATTCAACGCACTGCCCGGTAGTTGTCACCTGGTCGGCGGAGTCATGACTCCGCCCTACGCAATAACCGTACAAATTATAATTTATCGGATAAACCCAATATGAAATCACCAGAAGGAGGCGATGCCTTTGGACTATAAACGTGTTACCCTTTTTGCCGGGCACTATGGCAGCGGGAAGACCAATATCGCCCTGAACTATGCCCGCTGGCTTCGGCGTCAGAATTTGAACGTGACCATTGCGGATTTGGACATTGTGAACCCCTATTTCCGTACCAAGGACAGCGAGGCGGCTCTGGCGAAGGAGGGGATCGGCCTGATCGTCTCGGCTTTTGCCAATTCCAATGTGGATTTGCCCGCCATGCCCAAGGAGGCTTACGCCCTGGTGAGCGACCGGCAGACCTACGCTGTGCTGGACATCGGCGGGGACGACCGGGGGGCACTGGCCCTGGGCCGCTACACCCCGGCCATTAAGGAGGAGGGGGACTACGAAATGCTCTTCGTGGTCAACCGCTCCCGGCCTCTGACCCGCACCGTGGCGGACACCCTGGAGGTCATGAAAGAGATTGAAGAAGCCTGCGACCTGCCCTTCACCGCCATCGTCAACAACACCAACTTAGGCCTGGAAACCAGGCCGGAGGATGTGCTGACCAGCCTGTCATACGCCCAGGAGCTGTCCCAAAGAACGGGGCTTCCCGTGAAAATGACCTGCGCCGCCCAGCCGCTGTGCCAGGCGCTGGAGGGCAAGGTCCCAAACCTGTTTCCCCTGACCATCCAAAAACTCTATTATATGATCGATTCGGAGGTATCCTATGGCAAAACTCACCTTTAACGAAGAGCTGTGCAAGGGCTGCGGCCTGTGCGTGGCCGCCTGCCCCAAGCATCTGCTGGCCCTGTCCCAGGGGCGGCTGAACCAAAAGGGCCACACCCCCGTGGAGCTGACAAAGCCGGAGGAGTGCGTGGGCTGCGCCTCCTGCGCCATCATGTGCCCGGACTGCGTCATCACCGTGGAACGGTAGAAAGGAAGTGCGTTATGCAGGAAAAAACACTGATGAAGGGCAATGAAGCCATTGCCGAGGCCGCCATTCTGGCAGGGTGCCGCCATTATTTCGGCTATCCCATCACCCCCCAGACCGAGGTGGCCGCCTACATGGCCAAGAAGATGCCCAAGATTGGCGGCACCTTCCTCCAGGCGGAGAGTGAAATCGCCGCCATCAACATGGTCTATGGCGTGGCCTCCACCGGGAAGCTTGCCATGACCTCCTCCTCCAGTCCCGGAATCGCACTGAAGACCGAGGGTATTTCCTATCTCGCCGGTGCGGACCTGCCCGCCCTGATTGTCAACGTCCAGCGGGGCGGCCCGGGCCTGGGCGGCATCCAGCCCTCCCAGTCTGATTATTTTCTCGCCACCCGGGGCCCCGGCCACGGCGACTTCCATGTGCTGGTGCTGGCTCCCGCCTCTGTCCAGGAGATGGCTGACCTCACCGGCAAGGCCTTCCAGCTTGCCATGAAGTACCGGATGCCCGCAATGCTCCTGGCCGATGGAACCATGGGCCAGATGATGGAGCCGGTGGTGCTCCCGGAGCCCAGAGAGCCTGCCGCCCAGCCCCCCGCCTGGGCCGCCGTGGGCACGGAGGGAAAACGGGCTCATAACGTGGTCAATTCCCTTTATCTCGACCCGCTGACCTTGGAGCGCACCAATTTTGAGCGCTTCCAGCGTTACGCCCAGGCAGAGCGGGAGGAGACCATGTGGGAGGAATTCATGATGGAGGATGCCGAAATCTGTGTGGTGTCCTGCGGCATCACCGCCCGGGTGTCCCGGAATGCCATTGTGGAGGCCAGAAAGCGGGGCATTAAGGTGGGCATGATTCGGCCCATCACCCTCTGGCCCTTCCCGAAAAAGCCGCTTTTTGCCGCAGCGGAGAAGGTAAAATCCTTCCTCTGCGTGGAGCTGAACATGGGCCAGATGAAGCAGGACGTGGAGCTTGCCATCCGCTGCAAGCGGCCGGTTGACCTCTGCTGCCGGGTGGGCGGCATGATCCCGTCCCCGGACGAGGTGCTCCAGAAGATCGTCAAGGCCAATGAACAGGGAGGTTAGGCATATGGTCGTATTTGAAAAACCCAAAGCTCTCACCGATAAGGTGTTCCATTACTGCCCCGGCTGCACCCACGGCATCATCCACCGGCTGGTGGCCGAGGCCATCGACGAGCTGGACATAGAGGGCAAAACCATCGGCGTGGCCCCCGTGGGCTGTGCGGTGCTGGCCTATGATTATTTCGCCTGCGACATGATCGAGGCCGCCCATGGCCGTGCTCCCGCCGTAGCCACCGGCGTCAAGCGCTCCATGCCCGACCGGGTGGTCTTCGCCTACCAGGGGGACGGCGACCTGGCCTCCATCGGCATGTGCGAGACGGTGAGCACTGCCGCCCGGGGAGAGAACGTCACCATCATCTTTGTGAACAACGCCATTTACGGCATGACCGGCGGCCAGATGGCTCCCACCTCCCTGATTGGGCAGGTGACCCAGACCTCCCCCTACGGCCGGGACCCCAAGACCCAGGGCTACCCCATCCGGGTCTGCGAGCTGCTTGCCACCCTGGATGCCCCCCAGTATCTGGAGCGGGTCACTGTGAATAGCGTAAAAAATGTGCGAAACGCCAAAAAGGCCATTAAGAAGGCCTTCCAGAACCAGATCGAGGGCAAGGGCTTCTCTCTGGTGGAGGTGGTCTCCGCCTGTCCCACCAACTGGGGCATGACGCCTCAGAAGGCGCTGGAATGGATTGACGAGAAGATGCTGCCCCAGTACCCCCTGGGCTGCTACCGGGACAAGGATCAGGAGGTGTGATATGGAATATCAAATCGTGATCGCCGGTTTCGGCGGCCAGGGACTGCTGTTCTCCGGCAAGGTGCTGGCCTACGCCGCCCTGATGGAGCAGCGGGAGCTGAGCTGGCTGCCCTCCTACGGCCCCGAAATGCGGGGCGGCACCGCCAACTGCAATGTGATCATCAGCGATACCCCGGTGGGCTCTCCCATCGTCCAGAACCCCAATGTGCTGATGGTGATGAATACGCCGTCCCTGGATAAGTATGAGAAAACCGTGGTGCCCGGAGGGAAGATTTTCGTGGATTCCTCCCTGGTCTCCCGGAAGGTGGAGCGCACCGACGTGGAGGCTTTCTACATCCCTGCCACCAAGATGGCGGGAGACATGGGCATTCCCACCCTGGCCAATATGATTCTGCTGGGGGCCATTGTCAAGTCCACCGGCTGCGTGGGAGAGGAAGCGGTTGTGGCGGGCCTGAAAAAAATCGTCTCCGCCAAGCACGCCAATCTGCTGGATGCCAACCTGCAGGCCATCCAGGCGGGGAAGGACTATCTGGGATGAAGGTAAGCTGCATTCAGATGGATGTGAAGCTGGGCTGCCCGGCGGAAAATCACCTTCTGGCAGAGCAGCTGATTCGTCAGGCCGCCGCAGCGGGGCCCGATGTGATTCTTCTGCCGGAGCTCTGGGACGTGGGCTTCTTCCCCAAGGAGAATTTGAAGGAGCTGGCGGACCCGGACTGCACCCAGGTAAAGAAGCACATCGGCGCTTTGGCCGGGGAGCTGGGCATCAACATCGTGGCGGGGTCCGTGGCCTGCCTCCGGGGAAACCAGGTGTATAACACCGCCTGCGTCTTTGGCAGGACTGGAGAGCTGCTGGCCCAGTATGATAAGACCCATCTGTTTTCCCCCATGGGGGAGGATGATTTCTTCACGAAGGGGGATCACCTCTGCCGGTTCCAGATGGATGGCCATTGGGTGGGGCTGCTGATCTGCTACGACATCCGATTCCCGGAGCTGACCCGTGCCATGACGGTGCCGGGGCTGGAAATGCTCTTTATGGTGTCCCAGTGGCCGGACATCCGCATTCCCCATCTGCGGGTGCTGACCCAGGCCCGGGCCATTGAGAACCAGATGTATCTCGCCTGCTGCAACGCCTGCGGCGAAGCGGGGCAGACCCGGTTCGGTGGCTGCTCCTCGGTGGTTGACCCCTGGGGCGCCGTCCTGGCCCAGGCAGGGGAGGGCCAGCAGATCATCACCGCAAACTGCGATTTCAATGTCACGGAGGAAATCCGCAAATCCATGCACCTCTTCATGGACCGCCGCCCGGAGCTGTATTGAGACAATTAGGAATTAGGAGTTAGGAATTAGATTTCCGCCGCACCAGTAGGGGAGGCTATTAGCCTCCCGCCAAGTGATGGATTTTGAGTACCCCTCCACCACCCAACGCACGGCCAACTTATACGATTTATCATTGAAAATCACCAAATACAAAGGAGAAATTTACAATGGAGTATACATTTCCCGTTACCAGAACCACCCATCCCAAGCCCCGTCCTGCCGATGAGACCAAGCTGGGCTTTGCCAAGTATTTCACTGACCACATGTTCGTCATGGATTATGACGAGGGCCAGGGCTGGCACGACGGCCGGGTGGTTCCTCATGAGCCCTTCCTGATCGAGCCTGCCTGCGCCGTGCTGCACTATTCCCAGTGCATGTTCGAGGGCATGAAGGCCTACCGCAATCCCCAGGGGGGCATCCAGCTCTTCCGCCCCGACATGAACATTGCCCGGATGAAGCGGACCAACGAGCGGATGTGTATCCCTGAGCTCCCCGGCGACCTGTTCCTGGCCGCAGTCAAGGCCGTCATTCACGAGGACATGGACTGGGTTCCCTCCGCACCGGGCACCGCTCTGTATATCCGGCCCTTCATCTTTGGCGACGAGGTCTCCTTCTCCGTGCTGCCCGCCAAGCACTATAAGTTTATGATTATCCTCAGCCCCGTGGGCTCCTACTACGCTGCCAACGACGGCGGCCTGTCCACCACCCGGATTTACGTCCAGGATGAATACATCCGGGCCGCCCGGGGCGGCACCGGCTTTGCCAAGTGCGGCGGCAACTACGGCGGCGCCATGCGGGCATCTTTGGACGCCATGAAGTACAATTGCAAGGATGTGCTGTGGCTGGATGCGGCGGAGAACAAGTATGTGGAAGAAATCGGCACCTCCAATGCCTTCTTCCGCATCGCCGACGAGGTCATCACCGCCCCTCTGGACTCCGGCACCATCCTCCCCGGCATTACCCGCAACTCCGTCATCCAGCTGCTGAAGCACTGGGGGGTGAAGGTCAGCGAACGGAAGCTGTCCATTGACGAGATTGTGGAGGCCTCCAGGAACGGCACCTTGCAGGAGGTCTTCGCCTCCGGCACCGCCGCCGTCATTTCTCCCATTGGCTGGCTCTGCGTCAAGGGTGAGGATATCAGCGTGGGCGATACCAAGGTGGGTCCTGTGGCCCAGAAGCTCTACGACAACCTCTACGGTATGCAGACCGGCACGGTGGAAGACTACATGGGCTGGATTTATAAGCTGTAATTTCATAATGCTATAGCAATTCCCGGTCAGAGTCTTGCTCTGACCGGGAATTGCGTCGTCAAAGTATTAAGGCAACACCGCACAATAGGAGCTGCGGGTTTCGGCGGAACTTTTGTACCCACTCTTCAGTTTGGAAAAAGGGAAATACACAAAGTATTCCGCCTTTTTCCATACTTTGATTGGGCACAAAATCTCTCGCCGAGAACCCTTGTCCTATTATGCGGT
>JAETOP010000007.1 GCA_021771675.1 Oscillospiraceae bacterium
GCCGAAAGTGCCCACCATTCAACATTCTCCCAGAAAACGTCACCGGGCTGAGTTCGGGGGCAACGATTACACACCCCCCGTGCGCATCGGGATGAAGCGCCCTGCGCTTCAAATTATAATTTGCCGGTCAACGGGTAACGAACAATCGTCTATTCTTATATCCCATATTCTGTATCTGTCTTTCGGGGGTGGCATTTATGGCAAAACCAAAAATATCGCTGAAGCTGGGCCTCATGACCACCATTGTGATCTGCTGGCTGGTGCCCATCATCACCATTGTGGCCCTGGGCGGCATCCTGTTCGGGGACAATTACCGCCGCAGTGTCCAGCAGGAGATCGAGGCCAGTGCGGACTATGCCCTCCGCCAGGTGCAGGTGCAGTTGTCCGACGCCATCAACGACTCCAAAACCATGTCCTATGACGGCATCGTCCGAAGCGCCTACCGCAGTTATCAACAAAACGGGGACAGTGCGGCGCTGTACCGGAGCATCAACGACTATCTCAACCAGAAGTTCTCCCGGGCGGAGAATTACAAGGCGGTGTTCATCAGCTTTTGGGACAAAGCCGTGGACGTGGACGCCTACCTGCTCAGCAGCGGCACTGCCGGGCATGAGCTTTTGCAGGCCTGCCGGGACAGCGAGCCGAAAATCCTGGAACGGATGGCGGATGCAGATACGGACATCTGCTTTCTGCTGCTGGAGGGGAACCTCTATATGGCCCGGAACCTGCTGGACAGCCACTTTGAACCCTATGCCTCCGTGGTGATGGTGCTGGAGCCCTCTGTGGTATTTCAGTCGTTGTACTCCATCCCCCGGATCGGGGACATCCGGCTGAGCATCGACGGAATCCTGTTCTGCCTGGACGGGCAGAATTCTCTGATGAATGCCGAGGAGAGACAGGGAGATGTAAGCTATGAGGCGGAGGTCAACGGTCACCGCTTCTCCTTCCTGGCCCAGCTGGAAAAATATGACCTGTGGGGCGAAAATCCCTGGCTTTCCCTGGCGGCCTGGGCCGTGGCGCTGATGGTTTTGCCACTGCTGATTGTGGTGATCTGGCTGTTCCGCTGCCATGTGTCCCGGCCCATTGAAACACTGGCCAATGCCAATCTTCTGGTGCAGGCCGGGCAGCGGGGCTACCAGATCGAGGAATCGGCCCCCAACGCAGAATTTGAAAAGCTCTACAGCCACTTCAACGCCATGTCCGCAGAGATGAAGAGCCAGTTCGAGCGCTCCTACCAGGAGCAGCAGGCCGCCCAGCGGGCCCAGATCAAGGCGCTGCAATCCCAAATCAACCCCCATTTCCTGAACAATACCCTGGAGGTGATCAACTGGGAGGCGAGAATCGCCGAAAACGACCGGGTCAGCGCCATGATCGAAGCCCTGTCCACCATGCTGCGGGCGGCGCTGGATCGGGACGGCTGCACGCAGATCACCCTGAAGGAGGAGCTGGGCTATGTGGAGGCCTACCTGTACATCATCCGGGAGCGGCTGGGGGAGGCGTTCCACGCCCACCAGGAGATTGACCAGTCCCTTCTGGAGGAGCGGATTCCCCGGCTGATTTTGCAGCCTATTGTGGAAAACGCAGTGGAGCATGACATTACTGCCCGCCGGGGCGGAAGCCTCTGGGTTCGGGCCTACCGCCGGGAAGAGAAGATTTTTCTGGAGGTGGAGCATGACGGCCGGATGTCTCAGGCGGATCGGGAGAAAATCCAGCAGCTGCTGTCGGACAGCGACTGCGACGGCAGTCAGGTGGGCCTTCGCAATGTCTATCAGCGGCTGAAGCTGATTTACGGAGCCCAGGGAAAGCTCACCGTTGAAGAGGGCCCTGGGGAGACGATTCTGGCCCGGATCAGCTTCCCGGCGGTGAAACGAGGAGGGGAAAAGCGATGAAAAAGGGAATTGTGCTGTTGGCGCTGGCAGCCTGTCTGATGCTGGGAGGCTGCGGCAGAGAAAGCGTTCCGGTGGAAACAGAGCCGAATCACGTGACGCTGACCGTGGTCACCTCCTACGGTGGGGACGATGGCAACCGGAGCAATTTTGTTGCGGCGGTGGAGGAATACGAAGCGGCTACTGGAGTCACGGTGCAGGATAACTCCGCTGCATCCAATGAGGAGTGGAAGACGAAGGTCCTGACGGATTTTATGACCGGCTCCGAGCCGGATGTGCTGTTCTATTTTACCGATGCGGACGCCGACCCCTTCATCAATGCGGGGAAGGTGGTTTCCATCGAGGAAATCCGGGAGGAATATCCCGACTACGCCACCAATATGAAAGAATCCATGATGGCTGTGGCCTCCGATGGGAAGCACTACGCCGTGCCCTCCAGCGGCTATTGGGAGACCTTGTTTGTAAACAAAGACGTGCTGGACAGCTGCGGCGTGGCGGTGCCCGGGGCGAACTACACCTGGGAACAGTTTTTGGCTGACTGCCAGACCATCAAGGAGGCGGGGTATACCCCCATTGCCTGCTCTCTGTACGAAATTCCCCACTATTGGTTCGAGTTCGCGGTGATGAACAATGGTTCCCTTGGCACTCACTTGCAGGTGCCAAGCCTGGATGCGGCGGGAGAGCTTCGCCGGGATGCGGTGTCGGAAAAGTGGATAAATGCCTTAGAGGACATTAAGCTGCTGTATGAGTCGGGATATTTTCCCAGAAACACCCTGACCGCCACCGATGCGGAGACTGCGGCCCTGTTTGGCCAGGGAGAGGCGGCATTCCTCATCGATGGTTCCTGGAAGGTGGGGTATCTTACAAAGAACTATCCGGACAAGCTGGACAGCTTCCTGGTGCGCTTCGTGCCCGGGAAGGGAGAGCGGTCCGCAACGGATGCCATTGGCGGTATTTCCATGGGCTATTTCATCACCAGGAAGGCATGGGACGACCCGGAAAGGCGGGAGGCGGCAGTGGAATTTGTGTTCCATATGACCTCCGAGGAGGTCTTGGGAGCCTTTGTGACCACGGAGGTCACGGCTCTGGTAAACGGAGCGGTTCCCGAGGGGCTGAATACCCTCTCCCAGAGTGCGGCGGACGCCATCGTGGAACTCACCGGTGTGGTGGGAGCGGTGCAGGACGCCATTTCCGGAGAGGCAAAGAGCGACCTGTTCGCCAACATTCAGAAGGTAGTCACCGGTCAGATCACGGCAGCCCAGGCGGTGGAATCGGCCATGAGACTGAATGCGGCATAAGGATGTTACCACCTGTTTCATAGAGGGGAGAGAGAAGCGATGTATCGGGTTTTGCTGATAGATGATGAGAGCATCATTGTGGAGGGCCTGCGCCGGGTGATCCGGTGGGCGGATTACAACTGTGAGGTGGTGGCGACGGCCTGTGACGGGAAAGAGGGAACCGCTCTGATTCGGCAGCTCCAGCCACACATCCTGTTTACGGACATTCGGATGCCCGGTATGGATGGGCTGTCCATGGTTGCGGCACTGCGCAGCGAGTATCCGGATATGCAGGTGGCGATCCTCACAGGGTATCGAGATTTTGCCTACGCCCAGGAGGCCATTCGCCTGGGCGTGACCCGATTCCTGCTGAAACCCTCCAAAATGGATGAAATCAAGGAGGCTCTCAGCGTGATGGTGGAGCGGCTGGACAGGCAGCAGCCCATGCAGGAGGAGCAGAATCAGAACGCCAGCAGCTTTATCGTCAATCAGGCCCTGGGCTTTATGGAGGAAAATTACAGCCAGAAGCTCACCCTCCAAACGGTGGCAGACGCCTGCTATGTGTCTCAGTGGCATCTGTCCAAGCTGCTGAACCGGTATGCGGAGAAGAGCTTCTACGACATTCTCAACGCTATCCGCATTCGCCGGGCTAAGGAGCTGCTGACCGACCCCAAGCTGAAAATCGGGGAGATTGGGGAGATGGTGGGCTATATGGACACCGCCCATTTCGCCCGAACCTTCAAGAAGCTGGAGGGTATGAGCGCCAACGAATTCCGCAACACCATCCGATAGACAAAATTCCCCGCCGCAAAAGCGACGGGGAATTTTATGTGTGGGCCCGCTTCCTCGGCAGGGCGATTTGGTCAACCGAAGACATCCTATGGGGAGACTATCAATATATCTTTTAGGGATATGTATTTCCATCGGATAATAAGTGCGTATCGGCATTCCGAAACTATCTTCTATCTCCCATGCAGTCAAAGTAAACAAGGAAAAGCAAGAAACAGCAATGCAATCTCATGACATATTACCAAGGGGGTGATAGAATATAGATAAATCAGGAGGGGAATGACCAAGTAATTTCGTCATTCTTCACATGGAAAGGAAGGGGAACAATGGCTCGCAACATGCTAAAGGAAGCACCCAAGCGGCTGGGCATGAGCCGGCTGGCAAGGCACAAGAAAACCCTGGTGCTGCTGACCATGGTGGCTCCCGCCGCCATCTGGCTGCTGCTGCTGCGCTATCTGCCCATGGGCGGCATCGTGCTGGCGTTCAAGGATTATAAGGTCAATCCCAGAAATCCCTCATTCTTCAGCAACCTGATCCACAGCAAGTGGGTGGGCTGGAAAAATTTCAGGTTTATCTTCAAAAATAACATGGCCGCCATTGCCCTGCGCAACACGGTGCTGTACAATCTGGCCTTTATCATTCTCGGTATCATCATTCCCGTGGCCTTTGCTATTATGATGAATGAGCTGACGCATAAGTTTGTTCCCAAGGCATACCAGACCCTGATGTTCTTCCCCTACTTCCTCAGCTGGGTTGTGGTCAGCTACTTTCTGTATGCCTTTATCAGCTCCCAGTACGGTCTGATTACAGCGGCCCAGCGGGATGCGGGAGAGGCGGTGACCAACTGGTATAAAAATACCGGCCCATGGCCGTACATCATTGTCTTTGCCAAGATGTGGAAGGATGTGGGCTACACCACCATGCTATACCTTTCTACCATCACCGGCATCGACTCCACCCAGTTTGAGGCTGCCGCCATTGACGGCGCTTCCAAGTGGCAGCAGACCCTCTATGTTACCATCCCCAACCTGCGCACCATGATCGCCATTTTGTTCATCATGAACATCGGTAAGATTTTCAATGCCGACTTCGGCCTGTTCTGGAATGTGCCCATGAATGACGGTGCGCTGCTGAATGTGACCGAGGTAGTGGACACTTGGATTTACCGAATCTTTACCACCACCAATAACATCGGACAGAGTACTGCTGTGGGCCTGATTCAGAATGTGGCTTCCTTCATCTGCATCATTGGGGCCAATGCCTTCGTTAAAAAGATTGACGAAGACTCCAGCATGTTCTAAGGGGGTGCCTAAATGAGCAGGAAACATAAAGCATTCCGGGGCAACAGCGTCAGCGTGGGCACGGAGGCTGTCTTCCATGTGATTCTGTGCGTCTTCGCCATCTGCTGTATTATCCCCTTCATTTTCGTCATTATCATCTCCCTCTCCTCAGAGGAGTCCATCCGGAACATTGGCTATTCCTTTGTTCCCCAGACCTGGACGCTGGAAAACTATCGCTATGCGTTCCAGAAAATGCCCCAGATCTGGCGCTCCTTCTTCAACAGCGTTTACATCACCGTACTGGGCACCGTCATCAGCACATTTATGTGCGCGCTGTACTCCTATGCCCTGTACCGGCCGGACTTTAAGTACCGCAGATTCTTCACCTTTTTCAGCTTCTTCACCATGATTTTCTCCGGCGGCCTGGTTCCTACCTTCGTCATCTCCCGCCAGATTCTGGGCCTGGGTGAAAATTATGCGGCACTGATCGTGCCGCTGCTCGTCAGTCCCTTTAACATCATCGTCATGCGCACCTTCTTTATGAGCAGCGTGCCGCTGGAATTGGTAGAGGCTGCAAGAATTGACGGCGCCGGTGAGTATGCCACCTTGTTCCGGATCGTCGCTCCCATTGCCAAGCCCGGCATCGCCACCATCGCCCTGCTCAACGCTCTGGCCTACTGGAACGACTGGTTCCAGTCCCTGCTGTTCATTCACTCCGCAAAGCAGCTGCAGCCCCTCCAGGCCCTGCTGATGGAGATTCAGAAGAATGCGGAGTATCTGAACAAGATGGCGGGACAATTGGGTGCGGCAGCAATTATGGAGGCGTCCAAGATGCCCTCCCAGAGCCTGAGAATGGTGCTGGTTGTGATGATCGTGCTTCCCATTGCCTGCGCCTACCCCTTCTTCCAGCGCTACATCGTGTCCGGCCTTACCGTCGGCTCGGTGAAGGGTTGAGAAATTCCTTTTGGCTGATACAGTGCTTTGGCGCTGAATTGGTAAATATTAAAAATGGAGGATAAATCATGAAAAAGTTTTTCGCACTGCTGCTGACCCTGGCTATGGTTTGCAGCCTGGCAACTCTGGGCCTGACCGCTTCTGCGCAGGAGGCTCTGGAGCCTGTCACCCTGAGAATGTGGTTCCACGGCAGCACCGTTACCCCCGATGCTTCCGCTAAGGTTATGGAAACCCTGAACCCCATCCTGCAGGAGAAGCTGAACGTCACTCTGGAACCCATCTGGGGCACCTGGGGTGACTTCGACACCGCTGCTTCCACCGACCTGCAGGGCGGCGCTTCCGCTGACATTTACTTTACCTGCAACTGGTCCATGGACGAGTACAATAAGTACGCCCGTGACGGCTACTGGGTCAAGCTGGACGATATGCTGGCCGAGTATGCTCCCGACCTGCTGGAGCTGATCCCCCAGGGCCTGTGGGACTGCGCTTCCATCAACGGCTATGATGGCAAGGGCGTTTACGCTGTTCCCGGCCTGAAGGACACCGCTACCCAGAACTGCTGGGATGTCAACGGCACTTTGCTTGCCGAGCTGGGCTATGATGTGGACGCCGTCTGCGCCGCCGGCCTGGACTACTTCTCCCCTGAGTTCGAGGAAATGCTTCAGAAAGCCAAGGACGCCAAGGGCGCTGGCTTCTACCCCCTGCTGATTGAGCCCGCCGTTCTCGAGAGAATGGCCACCAAGACCGCTATTGTCACCGGCGACCTGAGCGGCGCCAACGTTCTGTCCTTCTACTATGATGCCGAGCATCCCTCCACGGATCTGGGCAACAAGCTGGTCAACAAGTACGGCACCGAAGAGTTCCAGAAGTTTGTTGAGAAGACCTATGAGTATGCGCAGAAGGGCTTCATCTCCCCCGAGTGTCAGAACATTGAGACTGCCAACAACTTCCGTACCGCCTGCCAGACCAAGGGTGAGTACCTGTTCGGCACCCAGTCCTACTCTTTCGGCTGCGAGATTGAATACTCCGTTGCCCGTGGCATCGACGTGCGCATGGTTCCCACCACTGCCGCCTACATGGACGCTACCTCCGGCCAGGGCGCTATGATGGCCATCTCCGCCTCCTCTAAGAATCCTGAGCGGGCGCTGATGTTCCTGAACCTGCTGAACTCCGATCCCGAGATCATGACCATGGTCAACTATGGCGTTGAGGGCTTCACCTACAACAAGAACGACGATGGCACCATCACCTTCATTGACGAGGCCCGTGCTACCTACTCCCCCTGGACCAATGGCGTTGGCAACGTCCGGATTCTGCCTCCCACCGATGGCCAGGGCGTGGACTTCTGGGATCGTTTCTCCGCTTACTATGACTCTGCTGAGGCTCTGCCCATTGGCGCTTTCGGCTTCGATTCCACCGATGTAAGCGACGAGGCTTCCGCTGTTGTGGGTGTGTACGCCAAGTACGCCATGAACCTGATGTCCGGTTCTGTGGATCCCGCAACCGAGCTGCCCAAGTTCCTGGATGAACTGACCGCCGCCGGCATCGACACCATCGTTGACGCTGCCAACGCTCAGCTGGCTGCATACCTGGGCAAGTAATCCATCCGCTGATACAATCGCATCGCCCCGGGCCAATCGGCCCGGGGCTTTTCATGTGTGAGGCAGTATGTACCGGCTTTCGCCAGCGGCCATTTGCCCATTAACGGCCATTGCCGATCCCCTGGGAATTGGGGCGGGGCATCCTGCGCTTCAACCATCAATTTAACCGTCTGCCAGGTCAGTCGAAGGATCACAATAGCGGGCGAATACCTTTTTCAGAAGGAAGGAAGAAAGGTAGGCGGCGGCGGAAAAATAGAGAAAAACCCACATAATGCCTGCATAAAGGAAGGTGTAGAAATTCAACAGAGCCAGGGCCAGAGGGAAAATGTTCAGCGCCGCAACCGGAAGGGATCGGGGCAGGTAGCCCAGGCTGAGGAACAGAGAATTTTTCAGCGTCTCCCGGGTGCCGTTGGAAAACTGACTCAGCAGAGGAAAGGCATAGCTGTACATCAGCACCGCCAGCACCAGGAGGAAACCGGTGAGGACGCATCCATAGCGGAGCCAGCCGGTCAGAGAGCAGAGCAGCAGGGTGTCAAAAAGCAGAGCCAGGATGAACAGCGCCAGAATCAGAAAGAGCACCGTACCTTGCTTGAAATTCTCCCGAAAGGCCTGAAAATAGGTGCGGAGGATTTTGCCCTCCTTTTCTGTTCCAATTTGGAAGCAAACGGTGTACAGCGCCGTGGTGGCAGCTCCGATGGTGAAAAGGGGAAGACAGCTGACCAAAAACAAAAGGTTCAGTATCACCAGGTCTGCCAGACGGCTCATGGCCTGCATGAATTTGGAATCCGGTGAAAAGAAAGCGCCCATATTGATACCTCCGAAAATACTGAATTTATCCTTCTATTTTAGCAGATATTCCGGAAATGGCAACGGGAAAGTAATTTCTTGTTAAGGAAGCCCTGATGAAATCGGCAAGAGCAAGCACAACACGAGAGTTCAACTCTACGATGTTGTGCTTTTTGCAGTGCGCCCGGTGAGCGCACGTTCTAAAGGGTGAAAATTTTTTCGCTTCTTCCGGGCCGCCCTGAAACCCGGCATTGCGCTTACGGTGATTATCCGGTGTATTCTTCGGAGTTCAACAGGAACAGGGACATCAGCATATACAGCCGCTGGCAGGCATCGTCCAGATTCAGGCCGAACAATTCCTGAATCCTCTGCAAACGGTAGGTCAGGGTGGTGCGGTGTATAATCAGGGAACCGGCGGTCTTGGGAATGCTCCGCTCGTTGATGAGATAGGAGCGCAGGGTGCCAAAATACTGGGTGCCGTTCTCCCTGTCGTAGCGCAGGATGGTCAACAGCGAATGATCCACAAGCATTTCCGCAGGGATCTCCTGTGTGGTGCAGTTGCGGATGTAGTGCAGAGCGCACTCGGAGAAAGGGACAATCCAGTGACTGCTGTTTTCCTCAACGATATATTGCAGCACAATGTCCGCCTGCCGAAAGCCCACGTCAATGGCGTGGATGTTGTCCACCGGGTTGGAGATGCCCACATACATACAGCTGTCCCGCACCAGCGGTGCCAGGATCCTGCGCACTGCGTACTGATCGGTTCCCGGACGGGAGAGATTGACCACCACACAGAGCGTTTTCTGATAGCTGAAGCTGAAATAGCCCTGAATCTGGGAGGCCAAGGCGTTATTCAGAGCCTTGTCCGAGCGGATGGAGACCGCTTCACTCTGGTTGCGGATTTTGAGGCACAGATAGGTATCCAGCGGCGCCCAATCCAGAATGTTCAGCGTTGTCTGTAAATCCCGGTTGTCCACCGCTACACCGGACAGCAGATCAATGAAGGTATCCTCCAGGCCCCAGTAGCGGCGTCTGGAATCCATATCGTCATGCTCAATTAGCTTGACGGCGTAGCGTGCCAGATACTCTGCCGCCTGATACTGCCCTGGCAGCAGAAGAGAGCCAATCTCGTTGATCAGCAGCCGTCCGCAGTACACGTTGTTACTGAACAGATTGACATAGAGGCTTTGCATGGTGTAGGGGTACTGTTCGTTGTCCCACAGTCCGGCGGTGCGGTATTCCAGGGTTTTCTGGTAGTTTTCGTCGTATTTGAATTCGTTAATCAGCCACAGGGGAATGTACAGCTTCCCGGTGTGCTCGTTGTACTCAAATTTCAGCATTCCTTCCACCTTAGATGACAGGGCGATGACCGAAAACATATTGTCATGGATATACACAGGGTTCCGGAAGAAATCGCTGCCCACCCGGCAAAGATCCGTCAGGGTGCCGCCGTCAGTGACAATTCTGTTCAACCGGGACTCAAAATCCCGATACCGCTGAAAAATAGAAACAATCTGGTTGAGGGTTTCGTAGATGGGGCGGCGGAGATTGCGGAGGTGAGGCGCTTTGCCTGCAATATCCTCCCAGGCCACATACCGGTGGGAATCCACAGGGAAGCCCTGGCTCATTCCCTCCGGAATCAGGTAGAGGGTATCCTCCTGCAGCTCCGTCTGGCCGCAGTAGACCTGCCAGCACCGCAGGCAGGGGGTATCTCCCGCCGCTTCCAGGGTAAAATCCCAAAAAAGCTCGTCCAGCGGATCGGCAATCATCTGGATGCTCAGGAGCATCGTATCTGTTGAATTATTCTGGCTTGTGCTCATAGCCTGCCTCCAGAAAACAGAATGGGTTTACTCTGTTTATTCTATCCTAGAAAATGAGGAAAAGCAATAGCAGGAAATAAACAAAATAAGGAAAATTTATGATTCATAAGGTTCTATTTGACAATTACAGCCCCGGAATATATGATTATATTATCCATTTTGAACAAAGGGAAATATCTGCAACGATTAAGACACAATTTGTTCAATCCTTATGATTGAGTATGCTTATTTCCCCGCTGTAAGGAAAGGTAGGCCATTTGAATGAAGACATTATCGGATTACCCAGTGAAGACATGGCTTCGGTTTGTGTTGTTCTCAGCGTTTGGTGTGTTCGCCTTTTTTGTCAATTTCTCCCTGCCTGCGTACCAATTTGTCATCGGCCCCTGGCAGTGGGGCAGGGTCGCCGCCCAGTCCAATGTGCTGGTGTCCCACTTCACCAATTTCCTGAAGGCTGCGCTGTACACTGGCAATTTCAAGGCCATGCCTTTTGTGGTGTGGGCCATTGGAGTTTACAGCATCGTGGATTTGTTTGTGCTCCGGCCCAATAAGTTCTGGCACACCACCAAGGTGGCTGCCGCCTTCGCCGTATTCAAGATCATCGGCTTCGCGCTGCTCTCCTTCCTGGTGGTAAACATCTATTTTGGCGTCAATCCCGGCTGGATGGGATGGTTCTTTAACGGTGTGGATTCCCTGGGAGGAAAGAGTATCGGCACCTTTATCATGGATAATATTCTCGTTACCATCTGCATCAGCATCCCGGCGGCGTCTTTGTTCCTTCCGCTGCTGGTGGACTATGGTCTGGTGGAATTCGTGGGTGTTCTGGTTCGCAGCATCATGCGCCCGGTGTTCAGGCTCCCCGGCCGTGCCGCCGTCATCATGGTATCCGCCTTCCTGGGCAATTTCTCCGTGGGGCACATCGCCATCAATGACCAGTATAAGCAGGGCCGTATGACCGAGCGGGAGGCTGTGGTCATCGGCACCAGCATGTCTACCGTTTCTGTGGGCTTCCTGCTGGCGCTTGCCAACATCAGCGGTCTGACCAATGCCAGCCTCTGGGGCAAGAACTACTGGAACCTGTATTTCTGGATTGCTTTCCTGATTACGCTGCTGGTCACCCTGGTGGGCGTCAGAATCCCGCCGCTGAGCAAGGTGCCCGACAGCTACTGCGAAGGCGTGGAGCCCGACCCCGAGCAGCCCATCAAAAAGAACCTGCTGCGCAGCGCTCTGCAGGAGGGCCTGAATCAGACCCAAAGCCAGGCCGGACTGGGCAGGCGTATTGCCTACATCATGAAGGAGACCATCGGGGTCCTTGGCACTGTGGCTTCGGGCACCGCCTTCTTCGCTACCTTCGGCGTGGTGCTGTATTCCTTTACCCCCATTGTGGGGTGGCTGGGGTATTTCTTCCGGCCTCTGTTCCTGCTGTTTGGTTTCCGGGGCGAGGAGCTGGCCATCGCCTCCACCGGTGCAGTGATTTCCCTGGTAGAAGTGACCGTCCCCGCCCTGCTGGTTACTGTGGGCAGTTGGAGTATGCGGCTGCGCTTCATGCTGGCGGTGATCCCTGTCAGCTCCATCATCTTCCTGGCCAGCTTCGTGCCCTGCCTGATGGCTACAGACGTGCCCGTGAAGTTCAGCCACATCATGCTCATCTGGTTGGAGCGCATGATCCTGTCCGTACTTATTGCCGGCCTATTTGCCGTTCTGCTGTTCCCTGCCGGAATGGTAGCGTAATCCCACAGCCCTGTATTTTTCGCGCCCTGCGCGATGAATAAAAAAGCTTGGAGGTAATTCTTATGAAAGACACACAGAACACCCCTGAAACTCAGAAAAAGGAGCTGAGTTTCTCCCTGAAGTATCTGTTCGGTGTTGGCGATGCGGGCTTTAACCTGATGAGCAACATTGAGACATTCTACTTCATGACCTTCTTGACGGATTTGGCTGCTTTCAGCCCCGCCATTGCTGGCCTGATCAATTCCATCTTCTCCATCGTCGATGCCTGCCTGTCATGGATCTACGGCGGCATCCTCAACGGCACCAAGGCGAAGAAGTGGGGCCGTTACCGCTCCTGGCTGATCCTGGTACCCTGGATCGTGCCCTTCCTGTACGCATTCCAGTTCATCCGCGTCAGCGACAATGAGATCCTGTCCGCAGTGATCATCATTGCCGCAGCCATTGCCTCCCACGTTGTTTGGAACATTGGCTATGTTGCCAATGCCACCCTGGTTTCCGTTGTTGGTAAGACCGCCGAAGACAGAGCCACCCTGGCCTCCTCCCGGGGCACTTGGAACAACATCGGCTCCCTGCTGTTCTCCTACCTGGGCCTGCCTCTGGCCACCCTGCTGGCTGGCGTAGTCGGCGAGACCAGCAAGTTCGCCGCTGCCGCTTTCTGCCTGGGCATTCTGATGGTTCTGGGCTACTACGCACACTTTAAGATGACCGAGGGCTACGAGGAAATCGAAACCGAGTCCAGCGCCAAGGCGAAGGCTGCCAAGGTTTCCATCCCCGATATGTTCAAGTCTCTGTTCGCCAATCCCCAGCTGATGATTCTGATGGTCGCCGACCTGGCCAAGTGGTGCGTGAAGTTCGTTACCGCTGCTGCTGCCATCTACTACTTCCGTGATGCCATGCAGAATCCCGGCCTGATGACTCCCTATCTGCTGGCCATCGGCCTGGCTGCCATCGTGGGCTCCTACATCACCCGTTACATGGCAAAGGCCCTGTCCAACCGTACCACCGCCATTATCTCCTTCATCGGCATGGCCATCTCCCTGGCGCTGATTTATGTATTCTACACCAGCTACATCGCTGTTATCGCTCTAATGACCCTGGCACAGTTCTTCTACGGTGTCGCCTACTCCATCAGTCCCGCCCTTTATGCCGATACTGTGGTCTACACCACCCACAAGACCGGCAAGAACGCCGCTGGTTGGATCATGGGCCTGCAGAACCTGCCTCTGAAGGTTGGCGTGTTCATGCGTGGTACCATCGTCGCCGCCTGCCTGGCCGCTGTGGGCTGGCAGAAGGGCGTCGTCCTTGAGGGCGCTGCCCGCCAGGGCATGACCATTGCTTTGGGTCTGGTTCCCGCCGCACTGTGCGCCGTGGGCGCCGTTCTGCTCATCTTTGGCTACAAGCTGACCCGTGAGAAGGTTGCTGCCTGCCAGACTGCCATCAACGGCTAATCAGATTATTTTACAGTGTTCTCCCCGGGCCGGAAGGCCTGGGGAGATGTCAACGGAGAAACGAAGCATGTGTGAATTTCCCTTTGATGTGGATAGATACCTATCCCGCATTGGGGTCGAACGCCCCACAGAATTGACCTCCGCCAGCCTGCGCAGGCTGGTAAGAGCTCACCTGGAGCGGGTGCCTTTTGAGGTTTTGGAGCTGACGGAGGAAAAAACGCAGCCTTCCCTGGAGCCCGAGGGGCTATTTGAGAAGATTGTCATCAGAAAACGGGGCGGCTACTGTTTTGAGCTAAACAAGCTGTTTTACCTGCTCTTAAAGGAGCTTGGCTTTTCTTGCTACTGCGTCGGTGTCCGCTGTATCATCGGGCGACCTGAGCCGGTAGCTATTTCCCATCGTGGAATCATTGTGGAATTTCCTGGAGAAAAATGGTATTGCGATGTTGGCTTTGGCGGCAACGGCCCCAAGGGCATCCTGAACCTGCTGGACTCCGAAATTCAAACCATCTGCTTTGAGCGCTTCCAGGTGCTGCGGGAGGAGGGGCAGTATGTGGTGGTCTATTTTGATCCTGAAGACAGGCCCGTCCGGATGCTGAAATTCCGGGATGAAGCCTATCTGGATGTGGATTTTAACATGCTGAACGGCTACTATTCCGTCCATCCCAAGTCCCCCTTCCGGGCAAAACGAATCCTGTACCGGTGCCTGGGTGACGGATGGGTCAGCTTCGTGGGAACAACCTACACAGTTTTCCGTAAGGGCCTTTACACCACGGAGGAAATCACGGAGGAGGCTGCCCAGCGCAGACTTATTCAAACCGAATTCGGTCTCACCATCCCGCAATGGGAGACATAATACACTACATCATTGAATTACCCATATACATATTTTTCAGGAGGAACAAACTATGTTAACCAAACGCCAGAACCTTTTGGAAACCATTCATGGCGGCCATCCGGATCGCTTCGTGAACCAGTATGAAGCCTTTGCCATGCAGATTCCCAACGGCTTCTCCATCCACAACCCCGCTCCCAAGCTAGGTGAGCTGAACGTGGTCAATGCCTGGGGCGTGACCCGTTCCTGGCCCATCGGCACCCCCGGCGCTTTCCCCGTCCACACCCCTGATAAGATTGTCATCAAGGACATCGAGCAGTGGCAGAAGTACCTGAAGGTGCCCCAGGTGGTCTATGACGCCCAGGTCTGGGAGCCTTTCATCGAGGCTGCTGAGAAGGTGGATCGGAACGAGCAGTTCTGCACCTCCGCCGTGTTCCCCGGCATCTTCGAAATGAGCCATTACCTGCTGGAGATTCAGAACTGCCTGATGGCTTTCTACGAATATCCTGACGAGATGAAGGAAGTTCTGGAGCAGATTACCGAGTTTGAGCTGCAGCTGGCCAAGGAAATCTGCAAATACATCAAGCCCGATGCCCTGTTCCATCATGATGACTGGGGCAGCCAGCAGTCCACCTTCCTGTCTCCCGATATGTTCCGTGAGTTCATCAAGCCCTGCTACATGAAGGTTTACGGCTACTACAAGGAGCACGGTGTGGAACTGATTATTCACCATTCTGATTCCTACGCCGCTACCCTGGTACCCGACATGATCGACATGGGCATCGACATCTGGCAGGGCGTCATGACCTGCAACAACATCCCCGAGCTGATCAAGCAGTACGGCGGCAAGATTACCTTCATGGGCGGCATCGACAGCGCCACCATCGACTATCCCGGCTGGACGGTTGCAGATGTGGAGCGGGAAGTTGACCGTGCCTGCCGTGAGTGCGGCAAGCTGTACTTCATCCCCGGCGCCTCCCAAGGCCTGGCTGTGTCCACCTTCCCCGGCGTTTACGAGGAAACCACCCGTCAGATCGACCTGGCCAGCAAGCGTTACTTCTAACCCAATATTCGGATCTTACTAAAAAACCACATCAGCTGCCCCTTCGGGGTTGCTGATGTGGTTTTTTAGGGCAACACCGCATAATGGGGCAAAAGATCCGCCGAAAGCCGAAGCTCCCATTGCGCGGTGTTGCCTTAGGGTTTTTATGTTTGGCGTGAATCCGCCAAATTCCATTTTCTCGGTTTACAGACGGTGAAGTCAATCGTTATACAGAAAGCAGCCGGTATAGGCTATGGTGCATTTGCCATAGTAGTAGGGCAGGCTGTTGGCCTTGCAGGCTTCCAGAACCACCAGTCCGTAGGCTTCCATGGAGGAAATCTGCCGGTCAGGGAAGCGGCAGGGCGCATCCGGGTATGTACAGGTTTTGCACAGGGTGCAGCAGCCGGAGCCCAGAGCCAGCACATCCTTCTGATGCTGCCGCAGCAGGCCATTCATTTTCAGGAAGTTGTCCTTGTGCCGGCGCTCTGTTTCAATCATGCCCTCGCCGTCCAGCTCGTCCTCCAATTCTCCAACGGTCTGCACGAGAATGCCATGACAATAGCGGCTGACACGGTCTTCACAATCCTCCAGGCTGCCGCAGCCCGGCGGACAGCTCCAGCGTTTTGCATACATTCCGCAGGAATTGGCCTGGCACATCTGCCGAACCTCCGGCTTTACCTGCAGGGTTTTTGGGTCAAGGGGAGCAACGTGAGTAAAGCCCACTTCCCCTGCCAGCTTTGCAATTTCCGTATATTCCATCATGATTCCTCCTCGAAACACAAACAGTCCACATAGCAGTCATTGAATTCCGGCATGGAGGCCAGCTCTAAGAACTCCGTTCCCCGGGCCAGACGCTTGCTGTACTCGTATTCGTCGGCGTTCAGCACCGCCATTTTGGCACCTTCTCCTGCTGCATTTCCGATAGGTATGATCCGCTCCCGGAGCACCGGGGGGATCATACCAATGGCACAGGCGGAGCTGGGTGCCAGAAAGTTTCCGAAAGCCCCCGCCAGCAGCACCTGCCGAATCTGCGAAACCTTAATCCCCATGCGTTTGCACATCAGCTCGATACCTGCCCGGATGGCAGCCTTTGCCAGCTGCACCTCCCGCACATCCTTCTGAGTGAGATAGACCTTGGTTCCCTCCAAATAAAATTTCGTTCCGTTTTCCATCCGCCCGCTTTCGTTGATTTGCTCTGTTTCAAGCAAAGCGGCGACGAGATCCAGCAGTCCGGAGCCGCACAGTCCCAGGGCCTCCCCTTCACCAATGACATGGAAATGCAGCGTTCCATCCTCCACGGTAACGTGATCCACCGCACCGGGTGCGCCCCGCATACCGCACTCAATTTTTGCGCCCTCAAAGGCCGGACCGGCGGCAGTGGAGCAGGCGATTCTGCGTTGTTTGTTCCCCAGCACCATTTCGCCGTTGGTACCGATGTCGATCATCAACGTCAGCTCCTCCAGGGTATCCAGCTTGGTTGCCAGCAGACAGCCCACGGTGTCCGCACCCACAAAGCCTGCGATGTTGGGCAGAATTCTCACGGTTCCGTCGGGATGGATGGGCAGCAGTCCCTCCGGCGGAAGCGTCAGACCTTCGCAGACGCTGGGCATATAGGGCGGCACCGTCAGGGGTTTGGGGTCGATTTCCAGCAGAAGATGGTGCATTGCGGTATTGCCCACGATGCTGGCGGCGGTGATGTCCATGGGCTTGATCCCGGCTTCCTTTGCGGCCTTTATGGTCAAATCGGAAAGCGCAGAGCGGATGCAGCCGGACAGCTCCTTTTCATGGCCGCTCATGGCGTATTCGATTCGGGAAATCACATCCGCCCCAAACTGGGCCTGAGGATTCATGCAGCTGGTCTTGCTGCACATCTCTCCGGTGATACCGTCCATCAGGTATGCCACCACGGTGGTGGTGCCCAGGTCAAAGGCGATGCAATAGCGGTTTGCGCCGTCCGGTTTCACAGATGCGGCTGCCGAATCGGTGAGAATTTGGGCGCTGCTGCTCTGGGGAAGCACCAGGGTCATATCGCCATCCACAATAGTCTGACAGGCCAGCTTCTGCGTCCCGTTTATTGTTACCTTACATTTTCCGCACTTGCCGGTGCCGCCGCAGGGAGCATCCGGGTGCAGCCCGTTCTCCCGCAGCGCCTCCAGAAGATTTTTCCCCCCGGGAACCTCAATGACCCGGTTCTCTTCAGCAATTGTCAGTTTCATTTCCCGCTTCCTCCATTTTGCGAATGATCTCCCGGGCGGCGTTTGCAGCCTGGAAAGCAGTCTGTGTGTACACATCCGCACCCATGGTTTTTGCCTTTGCTTCCGTGACGGGAGCGCCGCCCACCAGAATCCGGATGCGATTGGCAGCCGGACAGCGTTTCAGCTGGGCGATTGTCTCCCCCATGGCGGGCAGAGTGGTGGTGAGAAGAGCAGAGATTGCCACCAGCGCCACCTTTGGGTCTGCCTCTACGGCTCCAACAAACTGCTGCGGCGCCACATCCACTCCCAGGTCGATGGCCTCCACGCCCACGGAGCGCATGGCCATGGCTACCAGATTCTTGCCAATGTCATGCAGGTCTCCCTGGACGGTTCCGATGACTGCCTTGTATTTACACACCGGCAGAGCTGTGCCCAACCAGTCCCGGAGAACGGCGTAGCCCAGCTTGGCTGCCCGGGCGGACATGAGCATATCTGTGATAAAGCACTCCTGCTGGTCGAATCTGCGCCCCACCTCGTACATTCCGGGCATAAAGGCCTCCGACACGATGGCCTCCGGAGTCACGCCCTGGCAGAGAAGCTCTCGGGTGCAGGCTTCTGCTTCCCGGCTCTGGCCGCTCACAATCAGCTCCGCCAGGTATTTCGTATCAAGCATTTTCCATCACCCCGTTTTCTCCAATATTCCGAAAAAGGCACATATCCAACTCATCCAACACGGCACTGTAAAGCTGGTTCCTTTCCGAGGTTTTGGAATAAGCCTTGTAAAGAATCCAGGGAGGAGCATCCACGATGGGAATCCACTTTGTGTCGGCGGGAATCAGTCCGGTGAAGCACCGGGGCAGGATGAGGCCGCACAAGCCCTGCTCCACCAGATGAAACAGCCGCTGAAAATCGTAGCCCTGATACTGCACCCGCAGATTGCCGCCCTGGCACAGGTCCCGGAGGGAGTGGTCGGAGTGGACGGCCAGAGGAATCCACTGCAAATCCGACAGCTCCACCTCCGTCAGTTCGCTCAAAGTATGGTTCCACTGGAGGAGGATGCCCAAGGGGGAATCCATCAGCTTTTCACAGACGAACATGGGATCCTTAATCAGCGCAGGAGAAACCACCATGTCCGCCTGGTGATCCTGCAGCAGCTGCAGGCAAAGCTCCTTGGGACTTTCCTGATAGTGAATGTCCAGATTCGTCAGAGTGCTCCTGCACTCCAGCAGCTTCGGCTCAAACAGGGACATGACGCCGATGGAAAAGACCAGCCGAATCTGCTGATGGAAGTGGGTGCCGTAGTTTTTCATGTCGGTGCTCAGATTATCCAGTTCCATGACCAGCGTCCGCACCCGCTCGTAGAACATGATGCCAGCAGGTGTCAGGAAGGCACCGTTGGAGTCCCGCATAAAGAGCTCCACATTCAGTTCCGTCTCCAATTGGGAGATGGCCTTGCTAATGGCCTGCCGGGAGATGAAGAGCTTCCCCGCAGCGTTGACAAAACTCCGCGTGTCCGCCACGGAGAGGAAATAGCGAAGTTGCCGCAGATCCATTGAATGCACCGCCCTTTCTTTCTGCACTCATCATAACACAGAAAATCCGGAATTTCAATCTTTTGTTGCAGGGTTGTAACTTCTCGTTGCAAAATCGGCAAATTCTAATTGCTTTTCGAATTGGGAAACCTGTGATATAGTAATCTTGTAATAAATAAACAACTGGAGGTTGGTTAACGATGATTTTGATTGGCGAAAAGATCAACGGTTCGATTCCCTCTGTTGCCAAAGCAATTGCGGAGCGGAACGAGGATTGGATTCGTAATCTGGCTAAGATTCAGACCGAGGCAGGTGCGGATTTTATTGATGTGTGTGCGTCTGTCAAGGACAACGAGGTTGAGACGCTCCATTGGCTCATCGATTTGGTTCAGGAAGTCACCGACACGCCCATCTGCATCGACAGCCCTGACGCTTCCGTCTGTGTGGAGGCTATGAAGTTCTGTAAGAAGCCCGGCCTCATTAACTCCGTCTCCATGGAAGGCAATAAGGTCGATACTATTTTCCCGGCCATCTCCGGCACCACCTGGCAGTGCATTGCGCTGCTGTGCGCCAAGGGCATTCCTCAGTCTGCCGAAGAGCGGCTGACCGTGTTCGACCAGCTGATGGCCAAGGCCAAGGAGTACAACATTGCCCCCAACCGCCTGCACATCGATCCCCTGGTTGAGATGCTCTGCACCTCTGAGGACGGCATTGCCATGGTGGAGGAGGTCATTCACACCGTTAAGGAGAAGTTCCCCAGCATCCATGTCACCGGCGCTGTCAGCAACATCTCCTTTAACCTGCCCGTGCGCAAGCTGTTGAATCAGGCTTTCCTGGTTCTGGCGATGAAGGCCGGCATGGATTCCGCAGTCCTGGATCCTACCAATCGGGATATGATGGGCATGATGTACGCCACCGAGGCCATGCTGGGGCTGGATGAGTACTGCATGGAGTACATTGGCGCTTACCGCGATGGAAAATTTGGTCCCGTAAAGACCAACTGATTACCATATTCAATCATTATTTTAGGGGGAATTTCATATGTCCAAAATTGAAGAACTGGCCCATGCCGTAGAAATCGGCAAGTCCAAACTGGTACCTGGTCTGGTGCAGGAAGCACTGGATGAGGGCAACGCTCCCATCGACATTCTGAACAAGGGCATGATCGATGCCATGAGCATCGTCGGCGATAAGTTCAAGAGAAACGAGATTTTCGTTCCCGAAATGCTGATTGCCGCCAAGGCCATGAAGAAGGGCGTGGAGGTTCTGAAGCCCCACCTGGCTGGTGACAATGCCGCCAAGATCGGCAAGATGGCCATGGGCACTGTGGCCGGCGACCTGCACGACATCGGCAAGAATCTGGTCATCATGATGATCGAGTCCACCGGTTACGAGGTTATTGACCTGGGCATCGATGTGCCTGTTGAGAAGTTCCTGGAAGCAGCCAGCGATCCTGAGATCACCGTCATGGGTGTTTCCGCTCTGCTGACCACCACCATGCCTGCTATGCAGGAGACCGTGGCCGCTCTGAACAAGCATCCCCGCCGCAGCGAGTTCAAGATCATGGTGGGTGGCGCTCCCATCACCCAGGCCTTCGCCAACGAAATCGGCGCTGACGTCTACACCGAGGACGCCGCTTCCGCCGGACAGGCCGCCAAGGCTCTGGCTGCGAAGTAATTTGTAACGCGTCGGATACATAAGCAATAAGAACAGCCATTGATGTCCTTCCCATTCCGATAGGAGATCAGTGGCTGTTTTTGTACCATGGGTTCAAAATTCTATTGCGTATCTTATATTTCATATCTATAATTTGGAGGGATTTAGCATGATTCAGAAATACCCCAATCTGTGCAAGCCCATTACGCTGGGCCGGGTCACCTTCCGCAACCGTATGTTCTCCGCCCCCATGGGCGGCACAGATATCACTGACGACTGCTGCGTTGGCCCCAGAACGCCCGGCTTCTATGAGCTTCGTGCCAAGGGCGGTGCCGCTGCCGTCACTGCCAGCGAGCTGGTGGTGCATCCGCAGACGGATGCCTCCCACATGTTCCACCTGAACCTGACTACCCCCGGGTGCCTCGCCAGCTGGACCTTTACCGCCGATGCCATCAACCGTCACGGAGCCATCGCCAGCGTGGAGCTGAGCCACTCCGGCCAGTACGCCGGTACCTATCTGGTGGACAAAGACAAGAAAAAGGGGCTGAGCCAGTTTGGCCCCAGCGACTGGGTTCGCCCCGACGGCATCCCTGTCAAGGCGCTGACCAAGGAGCAAATTCAGGATATTGTGAAAGCCTATGGTGACACCGCCGGGCTGGCAAAACGGGCCGGTTTCCAGATGGTTATGGTGCACGGCGGCCACGGGTGGCTGCTGAATCAGTTCCTGTCCCCGGCTTTTAACCACCGTACCGACGAATACGGCGGTTCCTTCGAAAACCGGCTGCGGCTTGTGCGGGAGGTGCTGACCAGCGTCCGCAAGGCCGTGGGACCCGGATTCCCCATCGAGTTCCGTATGAGCGGCTCCGAGCTGTTTGAGGGCGGCTATACCCTGGAGGATGGTGTGGAAATTGCCAAGGCTGTGGAAGACCTGGTGGACATGATCCATGTTTCCGCCGGTTCCTACCAGTTTGGCTTCTTCAACACCCACCTGCCCATGTTTGCCCCCCATGGCGCCAATGTGTATCTGGCTGCTGAGATTAAGAAGCATGTGAAGGTGCCCGTGGCAACCCTGGGTGCGCTGAATGACCCTGCTCAAATGGAGGAGATCATCGCCTCCGGAAAGGCGGATGTAGTGGAGATGGCTCGTGCGCTGCTGGCCGACCCTGAGCTTCCCAACAAGGTTATGGGGAACCGGGAGGACGAGATTGTCCGCTGCCTGCGCTGCTTCACCTGTATGGCAGAGCGCCCCACCACCGGCACCCGCCGCTGCGCCGTCAATCCTCTCATCGGCCGGGAGTGTGAGGGCACAGATATTATCCCTGCTGCGGTGTGCAAGCGGGTTGTGGTGGTTGGCGGCGGTGTGGCCGGTATGAAAGCTGCGCTGACTGCCGCGCAGCGGGGACACCAGGTCACCTTGCTTGAAAAGAGCGACAAGCTGGGTGGTATCCTGAAGAGCGAGCAAGCCATTCCTTTCAAATATGAGATGTACCAGTTGGGCCTGACTCTGGAGCGGCAGCTGGAGCTTGCCGGTGTGGAGGTTCGCCTGAATACACCCGCTACCGAGGAATTGCTGAATGAGCTGGCGCCCCAGGCACTGATTCTGGCTGTGGGCAGCAAGCCCATCGTTCCGCCCCTGCCCGGCATGAACGCTGACAACGTGGTGATTGTCAATAACTACTATCTGGAGAAGGAAAAGGTTTCCGACACCGTGGTGGTATTGGGAGGCGGTCTGGCGGGCTGTGAGTGCGCCGTGCATCTGGGCATGGAGGGAAAGAAGGTTCACATTGTGGAGATGCGGGACGCTCTGGCTGTGGACTGCAACATTCGCCACCGGCCCATCCTGATGCAGCAGGTGGACAAGTACACCACTGTACACCTGAACCACACCGGCCTTAAGGTGACGGAGGAAGGCCTGGTGGCAAAGAACGCCCAGGGCGAGGAGGTCCTGATTCCCGGCGCCACCATCATCTGCGCCGTGGGACAGCGCTCCAATCGGGACGATGTGATGGCTCTTCGCAGCTGTGCCCCTTGGGTGCGGGAAATCGGCGACTGTGTCAAGGTCGCAAATATTACGGGCGCCATCTACATGGGATATCACGCCGGCCTCGACATCTGAGGATTCTTTCTCCATGTCAAAAATGTCCACCCCAAAATCGGAGCAGTCTATGTTTTGATAGATGCGTAACAAATCGGCACAATAGCCGCTGCGGCTCTGAATTTCACACAAAAATATAGGGCAACACCGCACAATGGGAGCTTCGGCTTTCGGCGGATCTTTTTCCCATCTGTGCAGTTTGAAAAATGGGAAATACACAAAGTATTCCCGCACTTTTGAAACTTTCAGCTGGAGCAAAATCCCTCGCCGAAAGCTCTTGTCCCATTATGCGGTGTTGCCATAGAAAAACCATGGTTTTTCGTATACAAGCGAAAATAAGCACCGTAATCTTGGCATCAGGATTACGGTGCTTATACTAATTCTTGAGGTGTGCGCCGGTTCGGTGCGGAATATATAGTCGGTGGGAATCCGACCTGGTAAGGCCTAGCAAGCCGCCGGTATCGAGTCCTTGGATCGTCAAAGGCCAACAATGACGATTAAGCGTAGGACAGAGAGCAGGAACGCCGTAATGCGAAAGCGTGAAGCGATAGAGCTCCGTTATAGAATCGATTGCGTGGGGTGGTTGTGTACCTCAAACGGTCACCAACAAGGAGCAGTCGCTATGCGAGACTGTGAAAACACGCCGGAGTCCAAGAGCACGGCATACCTGACACTGTTATATTCCACATACCCGGGAGACCTGGGTGGCTCCGCAAAAAATCTCGCGGTAGGGAGTATCGGCCAATGCAATGGTGAGTACGAACGACGGCCACTGAGGAGTCGGATTCGCCCATAGTACCTATGAAGGTAGTAACGACACTGGAGGGAAGGGGCGGACAATAGGAAGCTTCTGCTAACAAAACATCAGGTACAGGAGACCATAAAAAAATGATGGAAAATGAGAAAGCAGAAATAGCGGGACTCGTGGCGAAATACGGCAGAGTTCAGTCGTTGATGCGGTATGTCAACAAGGAAACACTGGCCAAATCCTACAGCCAGCAGTCCAAAGGCAAGGCAGTGGGCGTGGACGGCGTTACAAAAGAAGCCTATGGAGAAAACCTGAATGAGAATCTGGATGACCTTCTGAAAAGGATGAAGCAGTTCTCCTACAGACCCTACCCGGTCCGCAGAGCCTATATTCCGAAAGGAAACGGCAAGATGCGAGGTCTGGGAATCCCTTCCTTTGAGGACAAGGTGGTACAGGGTGTATTTAAGGAGATACTGGAGGGAATCTATGAGCCGAAATTTCTGGATTTCTCCTACGGATTTCGTCCCAACCGAAGCTGTCATGATGCGATACAACGAGTAAATAAGCATATCATGGCAGACAAGGTGAACTACATCGTGGACGCAGATATCAAGGGGTTCTTCGACAACATCGACCATGACTGGATGATAAAGTTTCTGGAGCATGACATAGCGGACAAGAATTTCATACGCTACATCAAGAGATTTCTCATTGGTGGAGTGATGGAAGATGGAAAGAAGCTGAACACGGAGTTGGGCACGGTACAGGGAGGACTGATCTCACCTGTGCTGGCGAATGTGTATCTGCATTATGTACTGGACACATGGTTTGTGTACATATCGAAGCGGGAATTCTCGGGAGAGATGTACATGGTTCGGTATGCGGATGACTTTGTATGCCTGTTTCAATACGAGCAGGAAGCACAGAAGTTTTATCGGATGCTGGTGGAACGAATGAAGAAATTCGGACTGGAATTAGCAGAAGATAAAAGCCGTATCATGCCTTTTGGCCGGTATAAAGGCACAAAAGAGAGCTTTGAGTTTCTTGGGTTTACCCACTACAACGGGAAAAGCCACTGGGGGAAGTACTGTGTGCTTCACCGGACGAGCAAGAAGAAGCTGAAGCAGAAGCGGCAGTCGGCGAAAGAATGGCTGCGGGAACACATGCATGAAAGCATACCCGAAACCATAGAGAAGCTGAACAAGAAACTGGTGGGACACTACCGATATTACGGGATATACGGGAACTGGATCAGCCTGAAGAAATTCTACAGCTATGTGAAGTATGAGCTGTGGAGGACAAAACGGCGCAGGGACCAGTCCTGTTGGCTGACATGGGGAAAGTTTAAGGAGATTCTGAGAATCCACCACATTGTTTGGCCCAGAGTATACCTCACCAGTGCTTACTGAAAAAAAGTGAATTTCCTATTGAAGAGCCCATTGCCTTAATTGGGCACGATGGGTTCTGTGAGGGGCTGTAAGACTGAACCTCTCACTCAAACGAAAACTTGGGTTTAAGAGAGGAGGAAAGTCGAGAAAGTCTACTCGACGGATTCGAATCATGGCATTTGTATGTTATAACCTATATCGTAAAAAAACATGGTAAACCCCCTAATTCTACGCAATTATTATTCTCTCTGCAGGTATGCGTTTCTTCTGGCCTGCTGGAACTCTACGGCATTATTGCGTTCCATTACTGCCGCAGCCGTTGTCGTATCCGTAAACAGCACATCCACCAGACCGCCCCGTAGAGCGCCCAGAATCCCCTCGGCTTTATACTGTCCGCGTGCGATGACAATTCGTTTTTTTGCGTTCATAATATCTTCCCAAGGAATAGTAATGCACTTTTTATTCCACTCGCTGGGCACCTGTTTGCCGTTGATGTCGTAATACCGGGCGCAGATGCTTCCCACTGCTCCAAAATCTGCCAGCTCCTGTCGGTGGTGGGCATCCAGATAGCCATCCCAGAGGGGCATATCTCCCCCCCGGTCAAACCGGCCGATGCCCATAAGCAGCAAATCGCAGTTTTTCATCAGGGCAAACGTTTTTTTGATGGCCGGATCTTTCAGCAGCGCCTCTTTGACATAAATATCATCGGCGTAAACCGGCGTATTCAGAAAATAGGCATTGCCATCATAGGTGCGGGCCAGGAAGTTCACGAGATCCACAGAAATATCGTGGTTAATGGTTGCGCCGATGGTCTGTACCACCTTCAGGCGGCAGTCGTGGACATGCTTGAGCTGGTGAACGATCTGCGTTACCGTGTGGCTGCCTGTAATCCCCATTACGCAGTTGCCCTTGATATGATTGGATATATAGTTCGCCGCATAATTGATCAGACCGTTTTCGGAATCCTCTACGTCATTGTCGTCATAATTATTAAAGACCACAACCTTCTCCACACCAAAAAGCGCCTGTATCTTCTTCTCATAGGTAGGCATGCGCGTCAGATACCGCTTGACATTAATCTCCACAATTCCCATATCCTGGGCCTTTTGCAGCATACGGGATATCTTTGACCGGGAAAAGAACAATTTTTGGGCGATCTCCGGCTGAAGCATATGCAGATCATAGTACATATGCGCAACCTGAGATAGGATCGCCAATTCATCCGCACTCTCCCCGTTTTTCCGTCTGTCAGTCGTGTCGCTCATATTTATTGATCCTCCCATCCTTCGCTGTGAAACAAAGCTGTTTCCTGGCTTCCTCCAAGGACAAGCATTTACTTTACCTGCCCTATCCAACAGTTTACTGGTTATTACGTGTCTGGAAATCATTTTTTCATACAGTTATTATAAAGCCCTCTTCAACAGGTTGCAAGAAAAAATACCAAATTTTTCATACGAAAGGTACGGGGGTCGGTTTCCCAACCCCCGTTTTGTCCTTTTTCAAATTCGGCTTATCGCCGCAGCGTATAAACAGCCACCTCTCCGGCGCCGTGGTTGGCAGACAGGATTTTCACGGCATCTCCCTGCCGGTATACTGAGATTTGCGTTGGCCCCACGCCTTGCTCCAGCGTGACCCGCTGCCCATTCTCCGGGAAAATGACCTCCAGCTGTTTTTCGCCTCCCCGGCTGCCTGCAATGACCGCATCCTTCCCAAACAATTCTCCCATCCACACCACATGGCCAAAGGTGATGTCGTACTTGGCAAGCTGCTTCCAGCTTCCCCGGCCCTGTTCATAAATCGCCAGGGTGTCCCCGTGGAAAGGTTCAATCACACCTGCCAGGGTGCTGCCACCCTTGTGGTACAAGCTGATGTCGCTGGTTGGATTTGTCGTCAGCAGCAGGGGCTGCACAGCGCCGCCTGCGTAATCCGACAGATCAAAATACAGTACGCCGTTTTCCGCACAGATATACACCTGATTGCCATCCTCAATGTGCAGGCCGTGATTCTTGGTCAAGCCGCCGAACAGCTCGGTCTGCTCCCACTGTCCCACGCCGTTCTCCTGGATGGGTGCCACCCACACTCTGCCGGGCTTGGTCCAGTCCTCCTGGAAGTCCTTATCCGCACACAGTTGGCAGGCCAGTAAGAATTTGCCGTGTTTATTGGTCACCACACCGATGCGGTGGCAGAAGGGCACTTTTGCCACTTCT
Organism: Oscillospiraceae bacterium; assembly: GCA_021771675.1. The sequence goes on from JAETOP010000007.1 coordinate 27,265, forward strand.
CGGATCTTCCACTGTGCCATGTATCCGTCCTCCCCCGGCTCCAGCAAGCACACGGCCGCATCCTTGGACTGGAAGATAGGATAGAACCGGACGATCACCAGCAGCTTCTCCGTGCCGGGAATCTGAATGATGTTCATCACACCGGTGTCGCCTTTCCAAAGATCTGCATAGTCACCGGTCTCCGGATCAATGATATAAGCATGCTCCCCCGGAGCCTCACTGGCCACAGCCAGATATTGCTTTCCTCCCAGCTGCAGCTGTGCAGTCACATATACCATGGGAAGATCCACAATTTTCCTTTTTTCAATCTGCATTTTATTTCCCCCATTTCAAGCCTCAGAAGCCTGTCTTTTTGCACGCAGCTGTTTCATCTGGATATCCATCAGCACCGCCAGCACAATCACCGCACCGGTGACCACCGACTGTGCGAGGGACGGAACTCCCAGCAGGTTCATGGCGTTGACAATCAATGTCAGAATCAGAACACCCAGGATACCGCCCAGCACATTGCCTTCGCCGCCGGACATGGAGGTGCCGCCGATCACAATGGCTGCAATGGCCGTCATCTGAAAGGTGTCGCCCATGCCCGCCTGCGCCGCGCTCTGCCGTGCAGTCTGGAGCACACCTGCCAGGGAGGCGCCAACCGCCGAAATAATGTACACCGAAAACAGCGTCGTGGTGGTGGAAATACCGGAATACCGGGATGCTGTGGGATTTGCGCCTACGCAGAATACCTTTTTGCCGAAATTGCTTCGCTGCAGAAGCAGGTACATAACAAAGGTTACGAGAAGCGCCCACACCGTAATCAGCGGGAAGCCGCCGATGTTGCCGGTAGCCAGCCATCGGAACTGCTTCGGAAAGCCAGAAAAGATGGTGGAGCCCATGAGAATCAGGGCCAAACCATTGGCGCTATAACTTACGCCGTAGGTGGATACAAAGGGCGGAATTTTGACGATTGCCACCAGGAAGCCATTGATGCATCCGAAACAGGCGCCAACCAGCACCGTCAGGAGAATTGCCGTGGCAATGGGATAGCCGTGATTCAGAAAATATCCGCAGGCACAGCCGCACAGAGACATGACACCGCCAAGGGAGTTATCGATACCGTGGGTCACAATGCAGCCGGTGGCACACACCGACAGAATCAGCAGCACCGAGGCCTGGCGCATGATATTGAACATATTACTGAGCTTAAAAAAGTTCTTGGAAATGCAGGCGGTCACAATGCACAGCACCAGCAGGATTACAACCCGATACAGGCCGCTTCCGAAGAATATCTCAAAAAAGGATCGTCTCTCTTTTTTCATGGCCATCAGTTCTCCTTTCTGAGCTTAATGCTGACATCAATGGAAATGGCAGCCACCACGATCAGGCCCATCAGGAAGGACTGCGCCTGAGGAGACACGCCGGAGATGTTCAGGCCGGTTTTCAGAATCTGAATTAAAATCACGCCCAGGACCGTCTTAAAAATATCTCCCCGTCCTTCAGAGAAGGAGTTGCCGCCGATAATGGTGGCTGCAATGGCGTTGAATTCCCACTGCTTGCCATAGTCCGGATGACCGGAGGCAGAGCGGGCCGCAAAAATCACACCCGCAATGCCCACCAGGATGCCGCCGACCGTGAAAACCAGCGTCTCTGCCTTTACCACATTGACGCCGGAGAGAAACAGCGCTTCCCGGTTGCCACCCAGCCCGTACATATTCCGTCCGAAGGGTGTCCGGTCAATGAGGAGCTTCACAAGGAGGAACACGGTCACGGCCAGAATCAGCACCATGGGGATTTTCAGCACGCTGCCGTCGGCAATATATCGGAAGCTGCTGTTCAGGGCCGGGATGGATTCTCCGTTGGTAATCAGGGAACCCAAGCCGTAGAACATGGTGCCCAGGCCGAAGGTAGTAATGTAGGCGGGAACCTTCCACTTGGCGATGAGAATGCCGTTGAGGAAGCCGCACAGTGCGCCCGCTGCCACACCCACCAGTGCAGCCAGTGGCCAGGCCAGGCCCTTCTGCATCACCATCGCCACGATGACCGTGCAAAATGCCATATTGTTGCCCACGGATAGGTCAATCTGTCCTATAAGAATTGCCATGGTCTCAGCCAGTGCCAGAATCAGGAACGGGGATGCCTGCTTGACAATGTTCATAAGATTTCTTATGGAGAAGAAATTCTCTCCCGTAAAGGAGAAGGTGATGATAATGGCAAGGAGCATGTACACTACCGGTTCTACATTCAGCAGCCGCTCTTTCCATGTCCGTTTCTCTGCTTTATTCATTGCTGCCTCCTTGCCGGGATCCCAGCATATATTCTGCAATACGCTGATCGGACAGCTCCTGACGTGCCAGTTCCTTTACAATCCGGCCTTCATACATTACGTATACCCGGTCGCACATGCCGATTACCTCGGGCAGGTCGCTGGAAATCATCAGAATACCACCGTTTTTTTCAACAAATTCATCCATCAAATTGTGTATTTCTTCTTTGGCACCCACGTCCACGCCGACGGTAGGCTCGTCAAAGATCAAAAATTCGGATTTCGTCACCATCGCCTTGCCAATAACCACCTTCTGCTGGTTGCCTCCGGAGAGGTTTCCGACCAGCTGCTTTCGGGTCGGTGTTTTGATGGACAGGCTCTGGATCATTTGGTCTGCGTTTTCCCGCTCCCAGCGATTAGAATAAAAGAAGTGGCTCCACTTCTGAAATACGCTCAGGCCGATATTGGCTGCCACGGAAAATCTCAGGATCAAGCCCTGATATTTCCGGTTTTCCGGTACCAGATAGATGCCATGGTTAATCATGGATGAAAACCCTTTCGGACGGATTTTCTTACCCTTGTAAAAAATCTCACCGCTGAGCACCCGGTTCAGGCCGAAGATGCTCTCCGCCACCTCGGTACGGCCGGAGCCCACCAGGCCAGCCAGGCCAACGATTTCTCCCCGGTGTACCGTCAAAGAGATGTTCTGCTGCCCCTTTTTCAGGCACAAGTTGTCCATACGAAGCAGCTCTTCTCCGGTTTTTTGGATGTTTCTGTTATAGAAGTTGGAGACATCTCTGCCAACCATTTGTTTCACGATTTCTTCCCGATCCACATTCTGGCCAGGCATCGTGCTGATCAGGCAGCCGTCCCGGAGAATGGAGACCCGGTCTGCCAAGGTTTCAATTTCATTGAGTCTGTGGGAGATGTAGATAATCGCCACACCCTCTTGGCGCAGCTGCCGGATTATCTCCATCAGACTTTCCACTTCCCGCTTGCTCAGGATTGCGGTGGGCTCGTCAAAAATGATGACCTTTGGTTTCAGATTTACCACCCGGGCGATGTCGATCATCTTCCAGACCGAAGCACTGTATTCCTTCACAGGCCGGGTCACATCAATATCCACCCCAAAGCTGTGCAGCAATTCCTGCGCCACCGCTTCCATCTTTTTGACATCGAAGAGCTTTGTGCCTTCCTTTTTCAGCTCATGGTTTATAAAGATATTCCGCGCCACACTCAGATAAGGAATCAGCATCAGCTCCTGATGAACTGCCTCAATTCCCATCCGGGAAGCTTCCAGGGGGCCTGCCAGATGGCATTCCTGGCCGTCAATATATACCTTGCCCGAGGTCGGCTTATATGCGCTGAGAATGGTTTTGATCAGCGTGGATTTCCCTGCGCCGTTTTCACCGCAGAGAGCATGAACTTCACCAGCGTAAAACGAAATATTGATATCCGACAGAGCATGTACGCCAGGGAAACGTTTGTCGATATGCTCCAATTGAATGATTGGTGTCATGGCATTTTCCCTCATTTTTGTATCCTTTTTGAATCCGGTGCCGAACCTTGCGGCACTGGAAGGGGGAGCGGGCTGCTCCCCCTTCTGCGTTTTTCAGTTCTTACCGTCAGGCGGGATCCTTCCACCAGGCGTTGCCCAGATAGGTGTCGATGGAGTTGCTGTCCACGATAACGTCCTCTGCGGTCTTAAAGTCAGGCCATGCCACATACTCGGGGAACAGAGTGCCGTCGTTCAAATAGTTTACCAGGAAGATTGCGCCGATGTAGCCCAGGGAAACAGGGTCGGGGTTGATGGAGACGGTCAGAGTGCCCTCTGCCATAGCGTTGCTGGCATCCTGGTTGCAGTCAATGCCGGACACGCCGATGCCGCCGTTCTCAAAGCCCAGGGTCCAGCCTGCATTTTCCATTGCCGCAATGGCACCCATTGCGCACTCGTCATTGCCGCCGATGACCCAGTCGATTTCATCTTCATCGTACTTCTGGATCAGGTTTTCCATAACGGACATTGAGGTGGCACGGTTGAAGTTGCCGGGCTGCTCTTCCAGCAGCTTGATGCCGGGGTACTTTTCCAAAACCGCATGGGTGGCCTCAATCTCATCCAGAGCATTCCTAGCCTGCTGGGGACCGGTGATGTAAATGACATTGCCTTCGCCGTTCAGTGCATTGCACATATACTCTGCAATCAGGGTTGCCTCGTCAGCGTACTTGGTGCCGTACCAGCCGTAGATCTTGTCGGTGTTGGCCTGGGTGCCCTGCACCAGCACGGGAATACCAGCGTCCCATGCCTTCTCCAGAGCGGGAACGATGCCGTTGGAGTCCACGGGGTGGATGCAGATCGCATCAACGCCGCGCTGGATCATATCCTCAACCAGACGAACCTGATCTTCGTTGCTGTCTGCGGTCTGGGGAGACAGCAGCAGTGCTTCGAAGCCGGCCTCATCGGCAGCCTTCTTGAAGCCGTTGAGAACGCCATTCATAAAGGGGTTGGTGTTGTTCTTAACAATCATAGCAATGGTGTAGTTTTCTTTTGCCTTGACTTCCGTGGTTGCATTCCAGCCCAGGCCAGTGACTGGCATCTCAATGGACTCAGGCTTTACCGCAGCGGGATCATTGAATGCGATGGTTTCTGCCAGTGCAGATGCACCGCAGCCTAGCAGCAAGAGCAGCACCAGGCACAGGGATAACAGCTTCTTCATTGATTTTACCTCCTTTTATTTCTCAGAGCTTTGCTCTGATAGTGACGGTATCTTATCTTACAAAATCAATCGAGTTTTACGTTGCCGTAGACAAAACTCTTCTCCCAATCAAAGCGCTTGCGCCAGTCAGGGTACTTGTATTCCCGCAGATCCTTGTCACGGGGATAGACGTACAGGCCGCCGCTCTGCATAATGCAGGTTGTGATGGAAGGATCGTTGGCATCTACAATCTTGCTCAGCTCCCGGGGATCAATGTGACTGCTGGCCCAGTTTTCGTAGTGATCGGGAATGACCACCTTGCCGCCCAGATTTTGGGTAACCCGCATCACATCCCAGGGGTTCATCTTGTCGGTAGCACCAGGAGGGTTGTGACCCATGTTGGTGACCACAACATCGATCTTGTGGCGGTCACCGATGGCCTTGTAGCCGTCATGATACAGGCTGTCTGCCAGGAAGATAACGGAGTTCTCACCGGTGTCGAACAACAGGGATACCGCATTCTTATCGAAGTCACAGGGTTGACCGGGGCGATAGTCGCCGGTCATGCAGGCCATGGTGTCGTAGTTGCGCTCAATGGTCACGGTGACATCCTTGCACTGGAAGGTATCGCCGGGATGTACCTCCACAATACGATCTTCTGGAACTCCCCACTTGCGGAACAGTTTGCAGGTGTTTTCCGGGCCGACATATTTGCAGCTGGTGGTCTCCAGGGTAGCGCATACGGTGTAGTAGTCCGCATGATCCTGATGGTGGTGGGTGCAGAATACATAGTCCAGATGCTTGAATTTCCAAGGATCGATCACATGGGGATTGGTTCGCTGCCAGGTCATAAAGGGCGCACCACCGGTGCGGCACACACCGCAGTAGTGATACTCACTGTTCAGTGAGGAACCCGAGTAGTTGTCCACCAGGAAGATTGCGCCGCCTGCGGACTTGTACGCCCAAGACGGTCCGCCCAGCATCCACATGCCGAAGGAGCCCTTTTCAAATTGTGCCTCTTCGATCTGCATGTTGATCATCTGGTGCCACTCGGGGAAGCACTCCTCCAGCCAAATTTCCCGGGTCATTTTGCGAACCACGCCGGTTCCGGCACTGGTCGGAATGGAATTCACAGCCAGGCGCTCCAGTTCCTTTTGTTCTTTCTCCATAATGTTTACTCCTTTGCTTCAATTTTTTTCATTTTTCGACTCGGTTTTTATAACTTTAGTATATCTGCTTTTTTTTCTTTGTCAATGAAATTATGTGCAATTTTACTTTTTATTTCCTTATATCTGCACATTTTCTCATAATATTGCACATAATTTCATCACACCAGCCATACAAAGGAGTACTTTGTACGAACCGTTTTTCCTGGTTTCAGCATCTTTTCTACGTTTTTAAATCAATAATTTTTATGAGAGAGGCTTCAATTTTTTGTCCAGCGTATCACAAAGACACATTCAGAAAATGATTCTCGCTATGGTACAGAAGGTGCTTGAAGAAATTCCAGGGTAAATGAATCCGTTGGAAAACGGTTGGAAAGCCTCAAAAGCTGCTACATAGGGGATAGACCCCAATAGGCTGAAAACTTCAAAAACGCAACAAAAAACCGCCAAATCTTTCGATTCGGCGGTTAAATGTTTGGCGGGAGAAGGTGTATTCGCTGCAATGCTGCCCCAGGACGATTTCAAGACGATCCATCCGGCTGACACCCCGGAGCTTTTGATTCATTTGCGCATCAAAAGAAATGCCTAATACTATTTCTCAATTAAACAGTTTAACAATCCAATTTCTCCCGGTAATACTGGAAATGACCTGAGACGACAGTGAGCAGATGGTATCGCACAGGCGGTCAACGACTTTTTCCAGGGTTGTGAATACTTCGTTTCGGAAGCCGCGTTTGCGGATTTCTTTCCAGATTTGCTCGATTGGATTCATTTCAGGTGTGTACGGTGGGATAAGAAAAAGAACGATATTCTCCGCCAATTCCAGACCCGCGGATTTGTGCCATGCAGCGCCATCACAGCAAAGCAATATGACATCCTCTGTATAGCGTTTTGACAGTTCCTTCAGATAGATGTTCATACATACGGTATTGCAATATGGCATAATCAGGAAAAAGCCATCACCTATCAATGGCTCCACCGAACCATAGGCATAACGGTACTCCCGGATATGGTGACAGGGTACACTGGGACGAATCCCTTTTTTGCACCAACAGTTCTTTGGCTTGTTGATTCTTCCGAATCCCGCCTCATCCTGGAACATTACCCTTACCATTCTGCCTGTGGAATTCTTCAGCTCATCTACCCTTATTTTAATTTTTTTGAGGCCTCAATGACCTCCTCGCTGGCCCTCTTGGGATGTCTGCTCCGGGGCATAACCTTCCGCCATCCATGCCGGTGCAGTACGCGATAAATCTGGGCATTACCGACTGAGTGCCCCACCACACTTTGGTATGCCTTTTCTATTTCGCTGATTTCTACCATTTCACCTTTTTCAGCTCGTTCCTTAAAGGGTGCTAGAATTGCAGCTTCTTCCTCAACGCTCATATTACGCCGGTTTCCGCCGTAATGGTTGCCAGTGATTGCCTCAATTCCGTGGTCCCGATATTTTGCTACGAGTCGTGTCACAGATCCTGCATGAAGCCCGGTTGCCTGGGATACTTCTATGGCAGATGCACCTTTTGCCCGGAGCTCCAATGCTTTCAATCTTGCTTCTGCTCGCTTGTCCTTATTACTTTTGCGTGCCTGCTCAAGCTCATGTATTTCTTCTTCACTGAATTTATATCTGGAAGCCATGTTCTATCACCCAGATATAGTATATCACATCATTGCAAGTGTTTAAACTGCTTTATTAAGATTTAGTATTAGGATAATGTAATCCGTTAGAAAACCGTTAGAAAGCTACATAACGAGGTACATAGCGGACAGACCCCAATATGCTGAAAACTTCAAAAAGGCAACAAAAAACCGCCAAACCTTTCGATTCAGCGGTTAAATGTTTGGTGGGGGAAGGTGGATTCGAATAACCGCATTTGAATTTTTTATAACTTATCCCGTGTAAATGCGTTATAAACAGTTTATTTCGCCGGGAAATCCCTACAAATTGGTCTTCTAATTCTATTGGTTTTGATCGTGCTTTGGGTCAGAATTTGGGTCAAATTCTTTCGCTGAATTTCCCTGCTTCATCATGGGGTGCTACCTTAAGACGATCTTCCGCAGAGAAGCTGGGGTGCAGTGCTCTTTGCGTCGGCACATCAAATTAAGAAATCGTTTTCTTAATCGGGTGAAATAATACATAGAAAAACAGAAGGAAACAGGCCTATAGAGGAGAAAAAATGTAAGAAATGAACAATTTAATTGTTCGATAATTAATAATTATATACATAAACAACATAGAAACTGCTTTCGCAATTCTGCGTTGACGGTGGCGGATGGGAATGGTATATTGACTCCAGCGATAAAAATAAGCGAGGAGGAAAAACCATGAAAAAAACGATCGCGATGCTCATTGCTTTACTGCTCTGTCTGTCCAGCCTCTGCCTGACAGCCTTTGCTGCGGAAGAAACGGAAATGGTGCCGGTTCTTGTGTCCGTTCCCGAAGGGTGGGAGGCCCCCAATGTCTGGGCGTGGGCTGACGATGGAACCAACGCCTTTGCTGCCTGGCCCGGCGAGGAAATGGAAAGCTGGGAAGAGGGCTGGTATTACATCTATGTTCCTGCCTTTGTGCAGAACATCATCATCAATGCCAATCAGCGCACTGATGCTCCTGTGCAGACCGATGCTGTGGCTGTGGAAGCTGGTAAGGAAGTATGGATTACGGTTACGGAGGATGCTTCCGCCGAGGTTACTTATGAAGCCCAGCTGCGGGGGGAAATCCCTGAATATGTGGAAAAATTTGTGGTTCATGCCTATGTGCCCCTTTCCTGGAAGACGGTGAATATGTGGGCCTGGTCCGCCCCGGATGGCACCAATGCCTTTGAAAGCTGGCCCGGTATGACAATGGTGGAGGGCGACAACGGCTGGTTCACCAGAAAGGCTCCCACCTGGATCAACTCCCTGATCATCAGCGGCAACGAAGGAACCGTTCAGACGGAGGATGTTTCCGTGGAAGCAAAAGAGCTCTGGATTACTGTCTATAAAGACTTGACCTACGAGCTGAGCTATGAAGACCCGGACAAGGCGGTGGAGGACATCACCGTTCATGCCCAGGTTCCCGAGGACTGGGAAGCCCCCGGCTGCTGGGCCTGGTCCGCTCCCGACGGAACCAATGCTTTTACCGCCTGGCCCGGCGAGCCGCTGGTGAAGGACGGCGATTGGTATACCCTGTCGGTTCCCGGCTGGATCAACTCCATCATCATCAACGCCAAGGAAGGAACCGTCCAGACCAGTGACCTTTCCGTGGAGGCAGGGAAGGATCTCTGGATCGTGGTTGCCGATGCCGAAACCGTCACCGTCAGCTGCGAAGAGCCTGCCGCATAAAGAAAATTGAGATTTTGCGGGTATGCGGATGCGCCGTGTACCCGCAATTTCCAATCTTACGCAAAGGAGTGAATGAGATGAAACGATTGGTTTCCGTCCTATTGATGATTGGACTGCTCATGGGCCTGACTGCCTGCGGCGTTTCCCAAAAGGAAACTGCAAATCAGCTCACGATTTGGCACGACAAAGAGGACGCGGTGATTGCGGCGCTGGAACAGGCTTTGAAGCAGGCGGTTCCGGAACTGGAAATCGTGTTCGAGAAGAAAACCAGCTTGACAGATTCCCTGAAGCTGGTGGGCAACGACTCCAGTGCTGCGCCGGATCTCTTCATTTTTGCCCATGATAAAATCGGCGTTTTTGCGGAAATGGGGATTCTGGCTCCCATTCAGCCCTTCCTGGAGGATGGCGCACTGGATCAGTTTCTGCCAATGACCATACAGGCCGCCTCCTATAAAGGGACGCTCTATCAGCTGCCGCTCTATTTTGAAACGCTGCTTTTCATGTACAACCGGCGCTATATGACAGAGGCGGATGTCCCGGAAACCACGGAAGCGCTGCTTGCCTATATGGAGGAAAACACTGGAAGAGGCCGTTATGGCTTTGTGGAGCAGCACAGCACCGCCTATTATTCCGCTGCGTGGATTCACGGCTTTGGCGGCTCCATCATCGATGAAAACGGCACTCCCTTCCCGGATGAACAGGCGGTGATGGATGCGCTGAATTATCACGCCCGGTTTGTGGCACTGATGCCCGGGGAAACGGAGTACAGCACCGTCAATACCCTCTTCCTGGAGGGGAAGGCGGATTCCACCATTGGCGGTCCCTGGATGGTTCCCTCTGCCAGAGCTGCGAACATCGATCTTGGAATTGCCCCCATGCCCACCATCGAGGCAACGGGAAAAGCCCTTGCTCCATTCTCCGGTGTTCAGGGCATTCATGTTCTGAAATTCGCGGCAGAGAAGAAAGCCGATGCCGTCAAAAAGCTGCTGTCCGCGTTGACTGCCCCCGAAATCGGAATTGATTTGGCTCTGGCCAGCGGCTGTGCACCGGCAAACGAAGAATGCTACACGGATGAACGGGTTGCGGGGGATGAACTGGTGCAGGCCATGCGTACCACTGCCCAGATTGCTGTCCCCATGCCCAATATTCCGGAAATGGATGTGATGTGGACGGTGGTGAGCAATCTTCTGACCAATGTGAACCTGTCACACAAGGATGTTGCCGAGAGCTTCGTGGCAGCCAAGGTACAGGCGGAGCAGCTGATTGGCGCGATGAAATAGAAGGGAGGCATCCCCATGAGAAACAGGAAAACCGATGCCCGCAAGGCGTACCTTTGGTCAAGCCCCTCGCTGCTGCTGATCGGGCTGATGGTTGTGTTCCCAATTGTGTATACGGCATATATCAGCCTGACCAATATGAACGTGTACCATTGGTTCGACTTTACCATCGTTGGTCTGGACAATTATATCAGGGCTCTGTTTGTCTTTGACTCCGGCTTTCTCTCCGCACTGCTGGCAACGGTATTGTGGACGGTGGTCAACATGGCGCTGCAGCTGGTAATTGCCTTCACGCTGGTCAGCCTGTTGAATGTGCCGAAGCTGAGGCTTCGAAGGCTCTACAAAACACTGCTGATGTTCCCCTGGGCAATGCCGGGCTATGTTTCCATTCTGCTGTGGAAAACCGGGATGTTCAACACCCAGTTTGGCCTTCTGAACCAGTGGCTGACCAAGCTGGGCCTGGAAACGGTGCGATGGCTCAGCAGCAGTGTGTCCGCCTTCCTCTGCTGCACAGTGGTGAATCTATGGCTTGCGCTCCCGTTTATGATTATGATTATGGACGGCGCCATGCAGAGCATCGACAGGAGCTATTTTGAAAGCGCGATTCTGGACGGCGCCTCCTGGCTGGAACGGACGCGGTATATTACCATTCCAGCCATCTCCCCAATCATTGCGCCTGCGGTCATCATCACGGTGTTTACCACCTTCAAGCAGTTTGATGTGGTGTATCTTCTGACCCAGCAGGCGGGGGCGAAAACAGGCTCCGGCTTCCATACCATCCTGACCTACGCCTATGAAAACGCGTTTATCACCAATAACTACGGCTACAGCTCCGCAATCTCCATCATCATCTTTCTTTTACTGCTGGTGTTCTCTGCCCGGTATCAGATGCGGGAGGAAAACAGATGACCAAGAAACGACTTCTGGAAAAAATGGAACTGACGGCACTGAACCTCTTTTTTACGCTTCTGTGCTTTGTGACATTGATTCCCATTCTCTATGCCCTCAGCGTTTCCCTCAACGGGCAGAACAGTCTGCTCAGTTCCAGCTTCTCCTTTTTCCCCAGCTCGTTTACACTGGAGAACTATAAACAGGTGCTGTTTGGAGAGAACATCCTCACCTGGTTCCAAAATACCGTCCTGCTTGCCGCAGTCACGGTGTTCCTCTCCCTGCTGTTTGCCGTGCCTGCCGCCTATTGCTTTTCCCGGCGGCGGTTCACCGGGCGGAAGTTCATCCTCAAATGTCTGGTGCTGCTGAATTCCTTCCCGGCCATCCTTTCCATGTTCGCCATCTACCGGCTGCTCCGCCCCTTTGGATTGGTGAACAACCGGTTCGGATTGATCCTGGTGTACACAGGCACCATGGCCGTATTCAGCCTGTGGAATACCAAGGGCTATTTTGACACCATCCCCACGGAAATCGAGGAGGCCGCCAGAATGGATGGTGCCAGCGATATCCAGGTGGTGTGGCGGATTGTGCTGCCCCTGGCAAAGCCCAGCATCATCACAACGGCATTGCAGGTGCTGATTTATGTCTGGAACGAGTATATCTACGCCACCACGTTCCTCACGGGGGAGGGGAAATATACCCTGGCGGCGGGACTCAACTCCCTCCAGGCAACGGAAATGACCGGAAGCTGGCCGGTGTTTGCGGCGGCATCCATTACCGTATCCCTGCCGGTGCTGGTGATTTTCTTCCTGTGCCAGAAATATATGACCTCCGGTCTGACGGCAGGAGGTGTGAAGGGATGAAGCTGGAAGCCGTGCTCCATATCCCTATGTCGGAATACTGCCATGGCCTGGATGAAAACCACATTGTCTACCGAATTCGTACCGGCAGAAATGACATCGAACAGGTCACACTGTACTATGGCGACACCGCCTGCCGGGTCACGCCCATTCTCTTCACCCCCGTGACCATGGAGCGGATCGCCCGGGACGATTACCATGATTACTGGCAGGCGGTGGTGGAAAGCCCCTACCGCCGGGTATATTATTACTTTGAACTGAAGGACGGAGACACAAGCTGCCTGTACTACGGCGATGTGTTCACTGACCATTTGGTGGATGACCGCTCCCAGTATTTCAAGCTGCCCTTTAACCATCGGGCAGACATTGTCACAGTTCCTGATTGGGTTCACGATGCGGTGGTGTATCAGATTTTTCCCGACAGCTTTGCTTCCGGTTATCGTGAGATTTCCCGGCATCCTACGCAGAAAGAATATCAAGGGCATCCCGTCAAAGGAAAGCTGGGCGGCACCCTTTTGGGCATCGCAGAAAATGCGGATTATCTGAAGCAGCTTGGGGTCAACTGTGTGTACCTCAACCCGATTTTTGCGGCAGGAGAGTACCATAAATATGATCTGCTGGACTATTTCCATGTAGACCCCTGCTTTGGGACAGAGGCGGATTTTCGGCAGCTTGTGGACACGCTCCATGCAAATGGGATTCGAATTTTGATTGACGGTGTCTTCAATCACTGCGGCTGGAATTTCTTTGCCTTTGAGGATGTGCTCATCCATCAGGAAAAATCAAAATACCGGGACTGGTTTTACCGGCTGGAATTCCCCGTTGTGCGGCCGGAAACGCCGGAGGAATACCCAGGCTATGAATGCTTTGCCTATGAGCGGATGATGCCCAAGCTGGACACCGCCAAAGCGGAGGTGCGGGACTATTTCTGCCGGGTGGGACAATACTGGATTCAGGCCTTTGGAATCGACGGCTGGCGGCTGGATGTGGCCAGCGAGGTGGATGACGGCTTCTGGCGTGCCTTCCGACAGGCGGTAAAAGCGGTGAAGCAGGATGCCCTGCTGATTGGCGAGGTGTGGGAAACCGCCAATCACTGGCTCCAGGGGGATATGTTCGATTCCTCCATGAACTATGATTTCCGAAAGCACTGCAACCAGTTCTTTGCGGAGGGGAGCATGGATGCCGAGAGCTTCTCCGGGCGCATCACCAATATGCTGATGCGATACCGTTTGCAGACCGTTCCCGCCCAACTGAATCTGCTGGACAGCCATGATGTGAGCCGCTTTTTGTCCCTGTGCGGCGGCAATCTGGGTAGATACCGGCTTGCCATCCTGTTTCAGATGACCTTTGTGGGAATGCCCACGGTGTTTTACGGAGATGAGCTGGGGATGCAGGGGTTTCTGGAGGAAGAATACCGCCGCCCCATGCCCTGGAAGGTTGGCAATCAGGAGCTGCTTGAATTCTTTCGGAAAGCCATTGCCATGCGCCATGAACTGATCGCACTGAGACGAGGAGACTTCCGAATCGTGTCTGCTCAGAGGGGCTCGTCACTGCTCATCTATTCCAGAAAGTACCGACATCAGACCGTGACGGTCAGCCTCAACTGCGGGGATGCTCCAGCCGTTCTTCCGGCGCTTCCCGGTAAGATTTATTGGGCCGATTCCATGGAAAACCAGACGCTTTCTGCCTATGGCTTTGGAATATTCGTTGACGAACGCTGCTGAATGAATTATCATAGTCCGCAGAGGAGGGCTTGGCTATGGCAGTGACAATCAAGGACGTAGCAAAGGCGGCGGGCACCTCCGTGTCCACCGTCTCCAAGGTGATCAACGGGCACTACAGCATTTCGGAGGAGACCTCCCAACGTGTGAAGGAAGTCATCCGGGAGCTGAACTATTACCCCAGCGCCAGCGCCCAGAGCTTTGCAAAGGGCAGGACGAAAATCGTGGCGGTCCTGGCGAAGCTGGCGCCCAATACCGCCTTTCAGAATCCCCATTTGTTTGAAATCATCGCCGGAATGGAAGAGACCCTCCGGGCAAAGGGCTACCGCCTGTTTTTGCGGGGCGTGGACGAGACCAATGCCTATGAGGTGGCGGAGGAGATCATCTCCCGCCGAAGCGCGGACGCGGTGGCCATCCACGTGTCCGTCCTGACCCATCCCCTGTCCGCCCTGCTTTCCCGCCTGCGGTTTCCCCATATTGTGCTGGGAATGCCGAATTTTGAAAGCCAGGTGTGCTGGATCGACAATAACAATGTCTATTCTGGCACCATTGCGGCCTCCTACCTGTTGTCTAAGGGCTATCGCCGCATCGCCTTTCTCGGTGGACAGTACTATGATCTGGGCTCCACCCTCCGTTTGCAGGGGGTAAGGCAGGGCCTGAAGGATGCCCTCTTTCCCCTGGATGACCAGTATGTCTGGCTGGGAGAATCCACCCGCACCGACGGCTATCGCATGACCAAGCAGCTCCTGGCCGAAAAACAGCTTCCCGACGCCATCATCTGCGCCAATAATTACATCGCCATGGGCTGCGTGGCCGCCGTTCAGGAGCAGGGTCTGAGGATTCCCGATGATCTGGGGATTCTGGCCTTTGACGATTATCCCCTTTCCCAGTTCGTAGACCCCCAGCTCACCGTGGTGGACATCAACGTCCGGGACCTGGGCAACCAGGCGGCGAAGTCGCTGATGGACATCATCCGCCATCCCAATATGCAGATTCAAACCTATGTGACCACATCCAATCTGATTGAACGAAATTCCACATAATATGGAAAGCTCCCCATCACCGGAGAAACCCGGCGGTGGGGAGCTCTTGCGCTCTGGACATATTCTGTTACGGTTCCATATTCATATGCAGGCCGGACTTCAGTTCACGACATGGAGGACAACATCATACGTCTGGAAAACTGGGAAGTGGTACAAGAACTGCCTCAATGTCTCAGAGACTGCTCCTGGTTGTGTTTCTGTGGTATCATCCATGCTTATTCTGCCGGGGCTTCGTTGACATATGCGCTTGATTCTCACAGGAAGTCCAATAAATTGCGCAGGTTTTTAATGGTTATGTCTGAATCGGGGTCGTTCCCTTCGGTTCGGATGCCGATTGCCCGGAATCCGCCTGCTTTTGCGGCACGGATGCCGGATTCGGCGTCTTCAATTACGATTGCGTTTTCTGGTGATACGCCCAACAGGGAAGCAGCCAGCAGGAATACTTCGGGATTCGGTTTAGACCGGGTGATTTGGGTGCCGTCGGCGACTGCGTCGAAGAAATCGCCCAAACCCAATTGGTTTAGAATCTGACGGGTATTTTTGCTGGAGGAACCAATGGCCAGTAGATACCCTCGCCGGCGCAGCGTTTGGAGGGTCTGTCTTACATCCTCTGGAAGATCACCGGGGCTCATGGTGGAAAGGTAGCGCTTGTAAATCTCGTTCTTTTTCTCTGCCAGAACCAGTTTTTCCTGAGGCGTGTATTCGCTGCAATGCTGCCCCAGGACGATTTCAAGACGATCCATCCGGCTGACACCCCGGAGCTTTTGATTCATTTGCGCATCAAAAGAAATGCCTAAGCTGTCGGCCAATTCCTTCCAGGCCAGGTAATGGTATTGGTCCGTGCTGCAGATCACGCCGTCCAAATCAAATACGATTGCGTCAATGTGATTCATAAAGCAAAACCGTTTCTTGTGAATACGGGGAGTTTCCCGTTGCCGCCGGCGGTGATGATTTGCCCGCCCCCATATTCCTTGCCGTCAAAGAAATCAAACCAGGTTCCCTCCGGCAGATAGACCTTGCGCCGCTGGGCATTTTCTTCCAGCAGCGGGGCAACCAACAAATCGTCTCCCAGCAGGTATTCATCCTGACAGTCGATTGCCAGCTTATCGGTGGGCCACTCGTAAACAAGGGGACGCAGCATGGGTTTGCTTTCGGTTACGCATTTGTGCGCCGTCTCCCACAGATAGGGCCGCAGCTTCTCGTGGAGCTTGTGCCAATACCGCATTTCGTCCAGAAAATCCGGGTTGTCATAGCTTTCCGCCATGTTCCAGGGGCTGCGCTCGTTGTTTCCCTGAGCCCCTGGCATCAGCTCCCGGAACTGGCCGCCGTCCGGCTCGGAGTGCCACTGCATGATGGGGCAGAAGCAGGCCATTTGTGTGGCACGACGGTAGAGGTCCAGACTGGGCAGAGGTCCTGCAAAGCCCGCCAGATCAAAGCCCCAGAAGATGATACCGGTGGCGGCAGCGGAAAGCCCTGCTCTTAGTACGCTTGCGAGCTCGCCATTCTGGGATTGCTGATCCCCGCCCCAATGGCAGGGGACGGTGTGCTGCCCGGAGAAACCCGCACGGCTGAAAATCACCCGGCTGCTTCCCACGAAGTCACGGTAACGCTCCGTATAGTCCCGGGGATAGCGGTTGACGCCCTCTTTCCCGGTGGAGCCATCGTGAAATTGGGCTTGTTCCCGATGGACGAACTCGCCGCCGTCGGTTTTGAAGCCATCCACACCCATATCCAGAAGATACTGCCGCTTCCCAAACCAGCTTTTCACGGTTTCGGGATTGGTGAAGTCGGGAATCATGGAACCGGGGAACCAGTTGCCCTCTGGAATGGTGTAGGGAGAACCGTTGGGCATGGCAACACAGAGCTTCCGCACTGCGGCGTCCTCCCGGTCAAGCTCATTCTGGGTGTTGAGGATTTCCTCTGCACCCTGTTTTTTGTAAATGGGAGCCTGCCAGAGCAGCAGCTTGAGTCCGGCATCATGCACCTTTTGGATCATTCCGGCGGGATCGGGCCAGGGAGAACCGCCAAAATCAAAGTCCTTGTACTGGAGCGGCTGTCCATTGGGGACGGGGGTATACCTGGCTCCGTTCCAGATGTAGAAGGTTGCCTCGTCGCTCCAGGCTTCCAGCACCACAACGGATGCGGGGAAATCATAGTTACGAAGCTTTTCCAGCAGTGCCTCCACATCGCTCTGCTTGTTCCAGCGGTTTGCGGAGACCCAGATGCCCAGTGCCCATTCCGGAGGCAGCACAGCGGGGCCAAACAAGCTCATATACTCCCGGAGGATGGTTTCCGGCGTGCCGGAGAAGAGAACCACATCAGCCGTTTCGGGAAGCGATATTTCTATTTGGTCTGCGCCGAAGGAAAAGACGGTGGCCTCACAGGTGTCCGCATACAAGCCGAAGCCGGTGTCCGTCCAGAAGAAAGGAGCGGAGCAATAGGTCTTGTCACCCTGGAAGCAGAATTTTTCCCGCACCTGATTGATAACCGTATTTCCCTTCTGATTCAGGCTGTCGTATTTTTCACCCATGCCATAGGCACCATGGTAATCAAGGCGTATCCAAAGCGTGGTGCCATTGCGGGTGATTTCCACATTTTCAAAAGAAAAATGCGTTGCTTGGTGAGAAAGTCGTTTCATATTATGCTCCTTAGCCTTTGATTCCGCCCGCCATCATGCCGTCTTTGAACTGCTTTTGAGCGATGATGTAAATGATGATAATGGGAATCATGGAAATCAGACTGCCGGCCATCAGAACATTGTATTCGGTGGCGTACTGCCCGTTCAGTGTGGACAGGGCGATGGGCAGGGTCATTTTGTTCTTGTCGGTGAGCATCAGAAGCGGCCACAGGTAGTCATTCCAGGATTCCATGAAGGTGGTGATGGACAGGGTGGCCAGACTGGGGATGCACAGTGGCAAGGCGACTTGCAGGAATATCCGAAATACCCCCGCACCGTCAATTTTTGCGGCATCCAGGTAATCGTTTGGAATGGTTCGCATCTGCTGAACCAGCAGGAAAATGGCAAAGGGACGGAAAATCGAGGGCATGATGACGCTGGAATAGGTGCCGGTAAGCCCCAGCTTGTTCATGATGACGAATAGTGGAATCATGGTGACCTGGGTGGGAATCATCATGGTTGCAAGATACCCGCCCAGAATCAGCTGGCTTCCGGGAAAGCGCAGCTTGGAAAAAGCAAAGGCGGCCATGGAAGAGGACAGCAGGGTAATTGCCGTGTAGGAGATGGAGATAAACAGAGAGTTCCCGATGGTTTTCGCAAAGGGAAACTTGGAGAACACTTTGATATAGGCTTTCAGCGTGGGCTCCTTTGGAATCCACTCAATGGGAATGGACATGAGTGCACCCCTGCTTTTGAAGGAGGTGGAGATCATCCAGAGGAATGGAATCAGGGATACCAACGCCAACAAGGCTGCGGATAAGTAGAATACGGCTGCACTGCTTCGTCTTTTAGTCATCATAGTGTACCCACCTTTCCTGTCCCTTCATCTGGATGATGGTGAACACCATGATGATGGCAAACAGAATCCAGGAGAATGCCGAAGCGTAGCCCATGCGGAAATAGCGGAAGCCGTACTGATAGATACGTTCCACCATCACCTGGGTTGCGCCATTGGGGCCGCCGCCGGTCATAATCATGATCTGGGGGAACAATTGGAAGCTGTTGATCATGGCGACGATCACCACATAAAAGATGGAGGGTGTCAGCAGCGGCAGGGTGATTTTCAGAAATTTGACCCATCCGCCCGCGCCGTCGATGTCCGCTGCTTCGTAGTAGGTTCTGTTGATTCCCACGATTCCAGACAGCAGAATCAGGCCGAAAAAGCCCATATCCTTCCACACGGATACCAGAACAATGGCGGGCATGGCCCACTTCTCGTCAATCAGCCAGCCGGGACCCTGGATGCCGAAAAAGCTCAGGATGCCGTTCAGCGCACCATACTGGGGTGAAAGCACGGATTTCCAGATGAGGGAGGCGGCCACCCAGCTTGTAAGGACAGGGATGTAATAGATGACCCGGAAGGTGCCGATGGCTTTGTAGGGCCTGCTGAGTAAGTAAGCCACCAGCAGGGAAGCGGTCAGCATGAAGGGAATATACAGCACGATGTATTCCGCTGTGTTGCCCAGTGTCCTCCAAAATTCCGGGGTGGTCAGAATGGTTTTGTAGTTCTCAAGGCCGATGAAGTGCTCCCGCAAAAACCCGGTCTTGGTCAGCTGATCCAAACCGTTCCAGTCGGTCAGGCTGATCAGGCCGGAAATGATCAGGGGGAGCAGGCTGAAGATCATCAATCCCATCAGGCTGGGCAGCAGAAAGGGGGAGGCAACAAGAAAACCGCTCCCCTTTCTTTTGGGGCTTCGTATATTCATTTTGATACCTCAACTCCATAAAAATGGGGCCGCTGCAAGGAAGCAGCGGCCCACTGCCAGAAATTATCCGAGCTTAATTTGTGCAACGCACTCTGCCTGGGCCTGATCCAGGGCTTCCTGCACGGTGATGGTGCCGTCGGCGGCTGCGGCCAGCTTCTGTCCGATGATGTCGCTCATGAGGGCATAGTCCTCAATCACGGGAGGCATGACCAGATCGTTCAGACTCTCGAACACGGCTTCCCGGTTGTCGGGCGGAGTGATCTCCAGGTAGGAGGCCAGGGCGTTCAGGTCCTTCAGGGCGGGCAGATCCCAGCCGGCTGCCAGACGAATGTCGGCGGAAGCGGTGGAGGATGCCAGCCAGGCAAGCCAGGTGGCGACTTCTTCGGGATGCTCCGTCTCGGGATTCATGACCACGCAGTTGGAGAAGAAGTGGGTGGCCTTCTGGGTGCTGCCGGGTTCCACGGCGATGTCCCAGGCAAAGTCACAGTTCTCGGTAAAGGTCTGGAAGGCCCAGATGCCAGTGGGGATCATACCCAGACGGCCGCTCATGAACATATCCCAGTCGCCCATGCCGCCCTGCTGGGCAGTGTTGGGCTGCACATTGGAAACCAGAACCCGATCCACCAGCGTCTGGGCGGCCTTCAGGTTCTCGGGGGAGTTGATGGTGAATTCCGTCTTATCTTCGTTCAGCAGAGCGCCGCCGTACTGAGCCACGACCTTAAACAGCTCGTTGTAGGTGATGGGCTGCCAGATGCCGAAGGTGTTCTCGTCCAGGGCCCGGATGGCTTCCGCAGCGGCCTGAAGATCGTCCTGGGTCCAGCTGTCGGTGGGGTAGGACACACCGGCTTTGTCGAACAGGTCCTTATTGTAGATCAGCACCACGTTGGAGAAGCTCTCGGGCAGGCCAAACTGCTTGCCGCCCACATTGAAAGCGCCCAAAGCGGTTTCATTCAGACCACTGACATCCACACCGGCAATCTCTGCCAGCAGGCCCTTGCTGGCGTAAGCCGCGAAGTTCTCGATGTTCAGCTCGTAGCAGTCGGGGGCGGTACCACCGGCAACCCGGGTCTGCATCTGGGTAAAGTAGTCGCTGTAGCCGATGGTCTCCACTTCCACCTTGATGTTGGGGTACTCCGCCTGGAACGCATCAACCATCTTGGCGAGGGTCTGCTCATTTCCGCCGGAAGCATTGAAATTGCAGTAGGTAATCGTAACCGTCTCGTCAGCAGCAAAGGCATTGCCACACAGGCAGAATACCATCACAGCCACCATAATCAGCGAAAACAGCCTGGATTTTTTCATTTTTCATATCCTCCTCGATTTTCAGAATTGATTTTTTTGCTCTTTTCGCTTACAATAGAGTCAGCGAAAAGAATGGGTACCCTTGTTCTTTTCCTGCGGTTTGCATGAACTTTGGCGAGGGCATGCAAGCCGCTTTTTTACACCTCCTCCTTCGTGGCCTGGGACGCATCAATGCAGCTTTTTGACGGAGCCCCGTACCACAAGCTGCAGGGGAAGAATCTCCTCCTGCTTTGGCAGAGAAGGGTCTGCGATATGCTTCAGCAGTAATTCTACCGCTTTCTGCCCTTTTAGAGAAATTTGCTGGCGGACAGTGGTCAGGCCCGGGGTCAGGTACTGGGACACCTCCACATCATCAAACCCAACCACGGAGTAATCCTCCGGAATCCGTTTGCCCGCTTCAAAAAAACCTTTGATGGCGCCAATGGCCAGAATGTCTGCCGCAGCCACCACCCCGGTGGCAGGCAGGCCGGAAGCAATCAGCTTGTTTGCCAGTTTGATGCCGCTGCTGTAGTCGATTTGACCTTCAAATACATATTCCGCCCGGAAGGGAAGCCCCTGTTCCTGCAGTGCCTGCTGATACCCCAGCAGGCGCTTTTTCATGACGCCGTTTTCCTTCATCTGACCAACGAAAAAGGCGATATGCTCGTGACCGTTTTCCAGCATGTGACGAGTGGCCAGGTAGCTGCCGTAGGCATCGTCAATACGGATGTTGTGGTAGTAGTGGTCGTTGCAGTAGCTGTCGATGAGCACAATGGGAATCTGGGTCTTTTTCATCTGCTGGTAGAATTCATCGGGGTACATTCCGATGACGATGATGCCATCCAGATTCCGCTTCTTTGCCAGGGTCAGGTAGCTCTCATTTGCGTCCGTGGCGGAGATGAGAGTATGGTAGCCCTCCAACCGGGCGTAGTATTCGATGCTGCCCAGGATTTCACTGTAGAAAGCATTCTGGAACATCAGCCGGTCGCCCGGCTCGGTCTGGGGAACCACCACACCAATCAGCATGGAATCCCGCATACTCAGAGAGCGGGCGTCCAGATTCGGAACATAATCCAGCTCGGCAATGGCCTCCATCACCCTGCGCTTTGTCTGCTCGGAGATGGGGCGCTTCCCGCTGAGGGTATAGGAAACTGTTGCGGTGGTGACACCGGCTCGTTGTGCGACATCCTTCAATGTGGGGCGTGCCATGGTAATCCCTCTCTTAATAGCGTTTAATCGCTTAAATTAACTCTATGGGTCTATGATAATATCACGACTTCAATTTGTCAATAGTTTTTTACATTATGATTAAAATTTTATTGACAAGACAGGAAATTTTGTTATACTTGAATCATCAATATAATTTAATCGGTTAAACGATGCTGCGAGGTGTATTTATGGAGCGCTACTTGCCAACCGGAAACGAAATGATTTCCCTCCCGAAAATTAACCAGCAGACTGCTGGAATTGAGGATTTTACCTTCCTGTCCATGCAGCACAAAGGGCTGATCGAGGTTCGGGGAACCGACACCGCTCCGCTGATGGAGCCTTTCTTTTTCATAGACAATGAGCAGATGCAGCTTTCCTGCCTGAATTGGACACGAGTACATTTCTGGATTCCCACGCTCCAGGCAAAGCTTGGATGCCACGATTTCTTCATGACCATCCTTACGCCTGTGGGAGAACGGGGCTTCGCCATAAAGCTGACCGTCACCGGCGCCGAGGATGTGGAAATCCGCTGGGGCTTAAAAGGCTGCTGGGGCAGCAGCTGGCATTGCGTCAACGAGGACAAGGAACTCAGTGGAGATGCGCATTGCTACCGAAGCGGCTGGAACGACAGCCTTATTTTTGATTACCGCTGCGGCGCTCCCATGTTTGCTTTCGCACCCATGTGCAGCGGAAGCACCCATGGGGAATATTCCGTCTCCGGGAATGAGGTTTTCTACACCCTTTCCAGAAACGATACCCTCCATGCCAATCGGACCCTGGAAATGGTTTTCTACTGGGGTCTGGGCTTCGAGGAGGTAGCTGCCGCAACCAGCGCCAAGGAGATGCTTCGCCGGGGATGGGATTGGGAATATAACCGCACCGCCGCCTGGCTGGAAAAGCGAAGCCAAACCATGACCAGTCCAAGGTTGACTGAACTCTACAATACCAATCTCTTTTTCTGCATCTTTTATTCCACCGGCATTACCTTGGACACGGAAGAACTGGTCTGCGCCACCAGCAGGGGCACCCGGTACTATGTCAGTGCAGCCTACTGGGATCGGGATGTGCTCCTGTGGTCGTTTCCTGCGATCTTGGATGCGGATGAAGCGCTGGCAGAGGAAATTCTGTACTACATTTTCGGAAGGCAGCGGAGGAATCTGGGCATCCATTCAAGATACATTGACGGAACGGTTTTGGAGCCCGGTTTTGAGCTGGATGAGCTGATGGCCCCCGTCATCGCACTGGAAGCCTATGTGGCGAAAACCGGAAACAAGGACATTCTGATGAAAACGGAGGTTCAAAGTGGAATCCGGGACATTCTGAAAAAGCTGGAAGAAAGGAAGCATTGTCGGGAGCCGCTGTACGATACCTTCCTCCAGCCCACGGATGATGAAATTGTCTACCCCTATCTGACCTATAATAATGTGCTTGTGTGGAGAGCTTTGAATGCGCTGGCAAAGCTGTACCCGGAGAAATACGCCGGGCTTGCTTCTTTGGCGCAAGAGGTGAAGGAGGCGATCTACCGCAGCTGCGTGTTCCATGATTCTGACGAAAAACCCTATTTTGCCTGGTCTGTCAACCTGAAAGGGGCGTACAATGTTTATGATGAGCCCCCGGGAAGTCTGCAGCTTCTGCCATACTACGGATTCTGCGACCCCTCCGACGAAATATGGTGCAATACCGTTTCCATCATCCGCTCTCCCGCCTATGAATACAGCTTTGCGGATGCTCCCATTGCGGAGATCGGCTGCGCCCATGCGCCCTATCCCTGGATTCTCAGCCTGTGCAACAGTCTGCTGTGCGGCTATGAAAGTCAGGCTTTCCGGGAATTGGAGGTTCTGGAAATGGACAACGGTATCGCTTGCGAAAGCGTGGATCCGGTGAAAGGAACCTGCACCACCGGAGCTGCTTTTGCCACCTGCGCAGGATTCCTCTGCCACAGCATAAAGACCGCCGATGAGGAGAAAAAACATGAGAACTGATTTGAAGCTCACCCCATGGACAATTTCACAGACAGGTGCCGGATGGGTGGACGATTTCTGCGAGAGTATCTTTTTCCTGGGCAACGGACGGATGGGTGTTCGCGGCTATGCGTCCTCGGAGCCCCAGAGCCGTCCCATTCAGAAAGGGGTCTACACCGCCGGCATTTTTGGGGAGATCAAGTCAGGCATTACAGACTTTGTGAACCTGCCCACGCCGGTATCCGAAAAGTTGTACATCGACAATATGGAAGCGGAGTTGGCATCCGACGTGGAGCGGATTTTGAATCTGCGGGAGGCCACTGTGCTGATGCGCTTTTGCCTGCAAGCTGGGGGGAAAAAGCTTTTGGTGGAATCCCAGCGGTTTCTTCCCAAGGAGCATCCGGCGATTTTGATGCAGCAGTTGATTCTCATTCCCCAGGAGGATATGCGCATCACCGTCGCCACCGGAATTCTGACGGACAGCTGCAATAGCCCGATTCCTGACGACCAGACAAAAGCCAATGCGGAAACCATACAGCTTTCCCGGCTGGTCAGTGCCTCCGCTTCCGAAAAAGGGATTGTCTGTTCCTTCGATATTTTGGGAACCAATCTTTCCGTAAAGGAAGAAGTTTTTCTGCGCACCACGGATTTTGCCTTCTCTCACAGCGATCATACAGTGAATTACTATCAGATCAGCGCCCGGAAAGGAACCGGCTATGGGATTCAGAAAGCTGCCTGCATCCTGACCTCCCGGGATGTAGACCCCAGAATTGGGAGACTGGGTGCGGATTGGGATTTTGGAACGCTTTTGGAGGAACATCGGGCTGCCTGGAATGCCGCCTGGGAAAGGTGCAATCTGGACATCCCGTCCTTTGATGAGGAATTGCTGTGCGGTCTGCATTTTTCCATGTTCCAGCTGATGGGCAGCTGTAGCGGGAAGGATCCCACGGTCAGCATTGGTGCCAGAGGCCTGAGCCACGGCAGATACAAAGGCTGCTATTTCTGGGATACAGATTTGTTCATGCTTCCGTTCTTCCTGGAAAATGATTTGGAAGCGGCACGGAACCTCTGCGACTACCGCGTTTGCTCTCTTCCGGCTGCGAAAACGCATTCGGAGCGAATGAACACCGACGGTGCCCGGTATCCCTGGATGGCAGCGTTGGATGGCAGTGAGCAATGCGAGACCTGGGACATCGGATGCAGCGAACTGCATGTCACGGCGGATGTCGCTTTCGCATTGGGTTCTTATTGTCAAAAATCCGGTGATGAATCATTCTATTTGGATCGGGCTGCGGAGGTATTTGTGGAAACAGCCCGTTTTTGGTTCAGCCGCTACACCTATCGGCCTGAAACGGGAGAAGCGGATTTGCTCTTCTGCAAGGGACCGGATGAATACTGCGGCATCACGAATAACAATCTGTTTACGAATGTGATGGTTCAGCATAATCTCAAGCTGGCAATTCAGGCGGCAGAGGATTTAAGGCAGAAGCGTCCGGAACGGTACAGAGCGCTGAACATTACCCAGAAAGAGCTTGACCGCATGGCAGCCCTGGGTCAAGCGATCAAGTGGCCCCATGATCCCGTAACCGGCAGACTTACTCAGGATGATACCTTTCATCTGTTGGAAAGTGTGGATATCAGCACCATTAAGCCGGATGCGGGTGCCAGCTACCACCGAGTCTCGTTTGACCGCTTACAGCGATATAAGGTAATCAAGCAGGCCGATGTGCTTCTGCTGATGACTCGGATGCCCCACCTGTTCACAGAAAAAGAGAAGCAGCAGGCGTGGGAGGATTTTGAACCCATCTGCCTCCATGATTCCACCCTGAGCTTTGCCAGCCATGCCCTGTTTGCCCTCCAGAACGGAATCACTGAAAAAGGGTATGCATATTTAAGGAAAGCCCTTCTGTTGGACCTTCGGGATGTGATGGGCAACACCGGACACGAAGGGCTCCACCTCGCCTGTATGGGCGAAGCGTGGCAGGCGGCATTTGCGGTCTGTGCGCATTGAGCTCTGGACGGCATGAAAATGATAACAATGCGATAGATGATTTTGAAAATGGACTCAGGCCGACAGACAGAATCCTGCTGACCTGAGTCCTTTTTTATTTTTCATTATCTTCTGTGAGTTTCATCAGCTGCGAACCCAACTGGAGTCCGGCAAAAAGGCAATCTGTTCATGCTCGGCGCAGAGGGTGCCAACCAGCGTAAATACCTAGCTGTTCTCCGGAAGGGACAAGTCACTCAGGCATTCGTTCCACAAAAACAGCAGAAAGCAGAACAAGAAAGTCTTATCCGGTTGCATAAGCCGAAAAATGCTTGTATAATAGAATGCGGCAAGATGTTGCCCATATACACGGACAGCTTGCTGATTCCACCCACTTTCCTTCCACGCACAGTCGGCCAAAAGCCAGAGGAGGATATTGTGCTTAAAATTTCGGTCATTGATGATGAAATCCAAGAAGCCCGGAAAATTCGGGATATGCTGGCGAGCTCACTGGATCGTCAGAACGAGTTGCCCGAAATATCCGTATTTCTGGATGCTCGCACATTTCTTAATACCTTCGCACAAGGCCGATATGATATTATCTTTCTTGACATCCAGATGCCTGAGATGGATGGCATGACCTGTGCGCAGGAAATTCGCAGACGGGACAGCTCTGTCATTCTGATTTTCTTTACGAGTATGATTCAGTATGCCGTGCAGGGGTACCGGGTGGAAGCTACAGATTATCTTGTCAAGCCCGTTGAGCCCGCCCTTCTGAAACACAGCCTGCATCGGGCCCTCAAGCACTTGAACAAACATCAGAAGCTGGCGATCCGTTCCGGTGACAGTCTGTATAGCCTGAATACGGATGATCTGCTGTATGTGGAGGCAGTCAATCATCGAACCATCCTCCACACAACAGAGGAGAGTATTCATTCCGCCCAAACGATGGCCGCCATCGAAACTCAGTTGCAAGGCTGCGGCTTCTTTCGCTGTCATCAGGGATTTCTGGTGAATATGAAGCGGATTCAGCGCATCGAAAGGAATAGCCTGCTCATTTCGGACAAGACAATCCCGATCAGCAAGTACCGCCATCGGGAGTTCATGCGGGAATTGACCGCTTATTGGGGGAAAACGCTATGAATCTATTCAGCAGTCAGCTTGTTATCCCCCTGATGTTTGCCCTGATACATACACTGCTTCTGAGCAGCTTTGTTCCTCCGGCGGGCAAACGAACTACGTTTCAGCGCTCAGTGCTCATTGCAGAAAGCATTCTCATGCAAACACTCATCCGGCAATTTGAGTACTTTGACGGCCCAATCAGCTATCTGTATCTGGCAACCTGCGTTGGCGCAGCACTCGCCTTTTTCTGCCTCTGGAGCGAGCTGCCCTGGAAAGCAGCCCTCCAGCGCGCCCTGTGCTATGTACTTCTGACAGAATGTGTCACCATGATACTGAGCCATATCAGCCAAAAGATGCTGGGTGAGGATATTTTCAGAACCCTCCCTGTCTGGCGAGTGATTCTTTCTATGGGTCTTATGGGGCTGGTGAATGGACTGCTGCTGTATTTGCTCCGTCATTGCTTTTCTCCGGATGCGCTTGTTGACAGCAACAGCCTTGTACTCAGCATACTCTCCGCTGTGCCGTTTCTGTATTCCTGGCGCATCACTGTCTGGCTGCCCATCGAGCATGAAGCTGTTCCAATCTCGGTGATATTTACTTTGACTGCCAGTTGTTTCCTGGCGCTGATTTTGATTGTCAGTCTGGAAAGCCGACTTTATGCCGAAAAGGAAAAGCAGCAGGCTCAAGCCATGCAGCGCGTTATGGAGCGGCAACAGCAGCAATACATCCTCAGAAAAAATAACATCGATCAGGTGCGCAGGCAGTACCATGATATGAAAAATCTGCTGCTGTATCTGGAAAACAGACCATCCAGCGAAAATCTTCAGTCCCATATCAGAAAGATGTTGGGAGATATTCATCCTTTTGAAACCATTGTGGATACAGGAAACGAAGCGATGGATATCTTACTGAGCGAAAAGCTCCGACAGTGTGAGCAATGGCACATCACCTGCACAGTGATTGCTGACGGAGGGCTGTTCGGCTTCATTTCGCCGATGGATATGGTCACCATTGTCGGCAATGCTATGGACAATGCCATTGAGGCCTGTTTGTGCAACCCCGAAGAGGAGCGCTTTATTCAGGTGCGGACAGCAAAGCAGCCTGGGTTCGCAGTATTGTCGTTCAGCAACAGCTGCGATGGTCAGGTTCACACTGTTGCAGGAAGATTAACGACAAAAAAGCCGGATCGGGAAAATCACGGCTTTGGTTTGGCAAATATTTGCCGTGCGGCGCAATGCTATCACGCAGAGGTAAGCTGGAGCATTGATGAGGACGAATTTACCCTGACACTGCTGTTTCCCTTAACGGAGCCATCCCAATGAAGAATTGAGCCGGTCTTTCCCCTATCTTCTGGGGAAAGACCGGCTCGTTTTCTCTGATGAGCTGGATGTTCTGCTCACGGAGCACCTTCGTTCCTTCCGGAGCCTTAAACCAAACGAATGCGAAGTGCCCGGCAGTCAATGTTTCTCCTGCCTCAGATAGGCAAGCTGATCCTCGCCCACCGTATTGAACGGCACGGTTTTTCGTATGATTTCCTCTGCATGGCGAACCGGGCGCAGGTATTGTGCATATTGCTTCAGCCCTGCCTGAATGCTCTCCCGTGTCATTTCACAGCGGACAAGCCCCATGCGCATGGAAAAAAAGCTGTATGTCTTTTGCCACTGCTGCGCAATCTGTTCTGCCAGTTTTTCAAGCGTCCGGCTGCGCTTGATCGCACTGGGAGGAACGGCGGTAAAAAGGGTTGAACAGAAAGCAAAGCTCTTTTCGGCAGCCTGCATCAAGGGAGCGTCATGCTCTCGTGCCTTGTCTGGAGCACCGCTTGCATTGAAATATGAAATTCGCTGATAGAAGCTGACCAGCTCTCTGCCATCCGAGAGGATCTGAGCATCCCGCTCAAGAACCTCCAGCACTTTGTTCAGCAGAAAAGTATATACCTGTCTGCGCACCCGACTTTTCTCGTTCGCCGGGGCAAAACGGATGGCATAACGGGCACATCTGACCTCATTTTGCGGATCATAACTGTCAATAGGCAGAAAGAGCTGAAAGCTCTGCATTGCAATCAACCAAGCCTCAGAGCAGCCTTCATCCTGTTCAAGTGCCTTGTCGGCCCATTCAAGTGCCTGACGGCCATCTTGCCTGTAGAGCGCTGCTCTGGCCTTTTCAACAAGCTCGTTCATTTTTTCCTTTCCTAAAAAGGCGGCTCTCCTGATAAAGGGGAGCCGCCTGAACAGTGCTGAATTGATTATTTGGCGAGGAACTTCGCCACAGAACGCCCGCACTCACGCCCCAGCACAATGGCCATGGCCAGAGAGATCCCCGGAATCGGGGTGAAATACTCATTGCCGAAGCGGCGACCACAGGTATTGCCGGAGGCATACAGGCCGGGGATAGGATTCATCTGGGCATCAATCACATTCTGATTGCCATCGGTCAACAGACCACCCATGGTGACCATAGTAGAGCCAATGGTCGGTGTCGTCTTGACGGCATAGAACGGACCCTCTGCAACAGGGAAGAGCACCGCTGCGTCACGCCCAAAGTCAGTATCCCTGCCCGCAGTACACATCTCATTGTAACGCTTTACGCTGGCGATGAAGTTTTCCTTCTGCTCTGCTGTCAGACCAAGGTTATCAGCCAGTTCTTCAATGGTGTCGCCCACGATGTACTCTACCGGTTTCATCATCGGGCCTCCCATGCCGTGCGACGGAGCTTCGGTTGTCTCCGGTTCAACATAGGTTCCCTTATACTTGGCATAGGCCGTATCCAGTTCGGACTTGAAGGACTCAAGATTGCCGTTCAGCGGAGACCAAGCACCATGCTGCGGCACCAGATGGCAACGGTAATCCGGGAAGTTCTTGTCAAAAACAACATAGAAAGCATCCCGATTCATAAACAGCGTTGGACGGCCACGATGCTCAATCGTGCCATAGAACTCGTTGCAGAAGCGCTTACAGTTGTGGTCAAGCCAGAGAGCTTGGGGCATAGTTGCCTGGACAGAAGCCGAAGGGGAATAGTGCTTCATGTTCATACCCGGCACAGGCCACGTTTCCAGATGGCCGCCGGCCCAGTAGCCCATGCGGATGCCCTGCCCGTCGTGATCCATCATAGCGGAAAGCGCATCGCCATTCTTTTCGATAAAGCATCCCTTGATATCCTTGAAGAAATACTCCATCATCTCACTGTTGGAGCCAAAGCCGCCTGTCGCCAGAATGGCCGCACGGCAGTTAACCTTGATGTAGCCGGTATCCGTCTTGCCGACAACGCCTGCTACTGCACCGTCCTTCATGATGACGTAGTATGCCGAGGTGCCGAAGAGGATTTGCGCTCCATGCTCCTGAGCCACCTTGCGGTTGTAGCCTTGAATCTTTGTCTGGCTACATGCCCCGTAGAAGGAGCACACAGAAGGCCAGAATTTTAGCGCACCGATCTGACGAAGCTGTCCCTCCGCCTCCGGGAAGTATGCCGTCGTCATAGTGGAAAAGTCTTCCTCTGTCAGCTCGGAGAGATACCAGTCTGTATCCTCGCCCGAGTGAAGGGCGAATTTCATTATCAGCTCCTGATTGGCATAATTCTGTGTATTGAGCATGAAGTTCTGGTAGAACTCAATGGGATCGACATACGGCACGCCGCGCTGCTTGAGAATTGTAGCATTTAGAGAAGCAAACTCATTGCCGATGGCTTGATACCTGTCCTCCTGGACCTTTTCCAGCAGAACAACCTGATAGCCCTGCTCCGCCAGCTCACGGCAGGAGGTGATGCCTGCATAGCCGTGACCGCAGACGCAGACATCCGCATCATATTCCGCTTCAAACTCAGTGACCTCTTCCGGTGCTTTCATCCAGGAGGTATGGGGCTCGGTTCCCGTTTCTACCTCGGTTTTTACCTTCACAAGCTCTACGCCCTTCGCATCCGCAATACACTGTGCGGCCGCTTCCCTTATGGCATTTGAGGTCACGGTGCAGCTGGAAACTCCATCCACATCCGAGCTTTGCGCATCCAGCAGCTTTTTAACCATCTCGGGACCAATATCTGCTCCCAACCCGGCAGTTTCGCCGGATACATCAATCTGAACATCCGTGATTGCTTCCGCATCAAAGGTCATTGTCACCGTCACATCGCTGCTGATGCCCTTTGCCGTTGCACGATAGGTTCCCGGATTGTATGTCGTTTTCCCCTCTGCAACAGCGCCGATTGTACCCAATATGCCCGTTGCAGCCAGGCCAGCTGCGCCCACAAGTGTATTGCGCAGAAAGCTTCTACGGCTCATGTTTTCCATGGATGATTCCTCCTTTATTTCTGTCTGTTGCCTGACAGCTTCTTTCCGGTATTGTACCATCCATATTTTTTCAGAGCAAGCGGTTTTACCAAGTGGACATTTTTTCCGACCATTTGGACACAGACGTTGTTAACTTTTCTTGGTTAGAAATTTGGATTTTTTCTTTGGAGGGATACACCAGCTTTTTTCAGGTGAGGTTTAAATTCGTTTTTAAAGCAGGCGTTGAACCCTAAACTCTGCTCAGAATTATCCTATACACTCAGGTATAGGTATCTCTAACAACTCATAGATCTCCCTCTGCCGTTTGGTCAGCGGATTTAGGAGCCTGGGTTCACGGCTGCCTGAGGTATGCATGCACAATCAAAGAAAGGAACGATATGAATAGTTTCCCCTGGGCTGTTTCCGAACTCTGGCTTCTCATTCGTTTCATATCCAGTTCATTTTTCAGATTGTCAAAGCTTTTCTCAATTGTATCCCGGCGACGGTAGATTTCCAGAATCTCCGCCGTCGTTTTCTTGAAATCCGTCTCTGCAATCAGAAAAAAGCCGCAGGATCTCAGTTCTTCATCAATCGCCTTGTAATTCCTCACAAATCCAAGCTTCCCTTCTTTGGAGCGGTTGATAAAAAAGTATTTATCATAATGCAGCTTCCTGTCAGGCGGCTCCTCCATGCCTCTCAGATCATTTTCCTGGGATTCCAGCAGCTCATACAAAGCCGCACTTTCCCGCAGCGCTTTTTCCGGGTCATAATACAGGTGAATCTTCATTCGGAAACCCAGCGCTGTGGATTCATAGCTTTTTCCATATGGCTGGCCTGGGCCAAGACGGTACTCTGAGTGGTTGATAATTTCCTGCCCGTGCTTTTCAATCACCTCCTGACAATATTTCAGGCTGTCCGGAAGCGCAATGACAAACCGATATCCGCCCGCTGTTAAATATTGCAGGTTATCTTTGCTGTAAAATCCTCTGTCCATAACAAAGCGGGTACGTTTTCCGTTGATAAATTCATTGTCCGCAATCATATATTTCAGGTGTGCTTTATCTGAAATACTTCCCGGATATACTCTGTAGTACAGCGGCAGTCCGGACTCTTCTCCGTAGTACATTCCCATATTGATCTGCGGCAGGCGTTCCTTGTCCCGGTTATAGCCCCACTCCAGTTCCCGGATATTTTTACTGTAAGAAGAAATGCTGGTCACATCATAAGCCAGATATTCCGTCTGCTTTTTCTGTTTCATCCATTCCCGGAAGAATAGCTGCATATCCTCCTGCCGTAAGGAAGCGAATGTTTTGCTGCACATTTCGCTGCTCATTCTTCCGTTTTCAGGCGTTCTATGGGTTTGCGTGTAGTCGTCAAGGTAATACATCACATTCCCTTCACTTAAGATGTACTGAGCGGCAGTCAGCATTTCATTCGTATTTTCGGGGAAATATTTCCGGAGCAATTTCGTTACACCAAGTTTTTTGCACACCTTTTCAAAAACATCCGCTACACCGTAATCCTGAATTCCCGTAGTGACAGGCATGGGCTTTTTCAAATATACTTCATAGTAATTCCTGTTGGGTATCAGTTTTCCTGTTTCCTCGTCCAAACGTCCTATTGAAATACGGTCACAGGTCGGCTTGCCTTTCTCATTCCGATAGGCTGCCGTCACATAATACACATAGGTTTTGCCGGACACCTTTTTGTAGGCGATTCCATGCTTTGGAAGCTCCACCTGTATAGATTTATCCAACGCCATATCCATCTTTCCCTCTTATAATGTATAGCCTAATTATATCATACGGCAACAAAAATAGCAAGCCTTATTTTGCCATTTTTCCTAAATAAGGCTTGCTTTTTGAACTTTTTTAGGTGTGAAGGATAATTTTTG
>JAETOP010000008.1 GCA_021771675.1 Oscillospiraceae bacterium
CGAATGGAGGGGAGCGGTTCTCCCGCCTTCAACTCCCCGCTCATAATTTGCGCCTTGACCTGAGTGGAGATCTGTTCATACAGGGGCCGGCTCGTTTTATTGCTGACAACAATCTCCAAATTACCACCGCCTATCCGTCTTTTACTGTATCGTATCAACAAGTACAGTATAAAACAGACTGCAACGGTTGTCAAGAGGGAAAATAATTTCTTATCTTAATACCCATACCGCTTTCGGTATCTCAGCAGCAGCGCCGCCGCCATTGCTGTTCCCAACAGTTCCGCCGCCGGTGTTGCCAGCCACACGCCGGTGACGCCGCCCAGCAGAACAGGCATAATTTGAATGCTGGCGACCGTGAACAAGAACGACCGGGAAAAGGCCAGCACGGCGGACACCACACCGTTGGACAGGGCGGTAAACATCCCACTGGCGAACACATTCAGCCCCACGAACAGCAGGGCCAGGGAGCAAAGTCGGTTTCCTGTGACAGCCAGATCATAAACCGGGCTGTCTGGCCGGGTGAAGATACCCACCAGGGGGACCGTCGCCAGAATGGAGATCAGCGTACAGAGGATAGAGGTTCCAACAATAAACCGGATGCTGAAGCCTACCAGCTTTTTCAGCTTCTCGTGGTTCTGTTCCCCATGGTAGTAGGAGATCATGGGGGCCACGCCGTAGGAGTAGCCGATGAACAGGGCACTGACAAACATAAGTACATACATGATGATGGTAATGGCCGCCACGCCGTCCTCCCCTATGTATTTCAGCATAGCCAAATTAAACAGCAGGGTGGTGATGCCGGACACCAGGGAGGTCGCCAGCTCTGACATACCGTTGGTGGAGGCGTGGAACAGCACGTCTCCGCGGAGCACCGGCTTTTCAAAGTGGAGCAGATTGTCTTTCTTTCGGAACACCAGAAAGCCCACCACGGCGGTAATGGAGTACCCCAGGCCGGTGGCAATGGCCGCTCCCTGGATACCCAGGTCGAACAGGGAGATCAGCGCATAGTCCAGAATAATATTGGTCACGCCCCCCGCCACGGTGCAGATCAGGGACAGGGTAGATTTATCGGCGGCGATCAGGTAGAGGGAGAAGTTATACATCAGCAGGATGGGAATGGTGAACAGCAGATAGTTGCTCAAGTAGATGTGACAGTAGTTGAACACTGCTGGGGAGAGGCCCATAGTTCCCAGCAAAGTGTCCATCAAAGTGTAGCCCAGCAGCATCATCACTGCGCCAACCAATGCGTTCGTCAGGATCAGCAAAGTAAAATCCTGCCGGGCCTCTGTCTCTTTGTGCTCCCCCATTTTCTTCATCACCACGGCGCTGCCGCCGGTAGCCAGCATCCCGGACACCGCCGTAATCAGGGCGATGGCCGGGGCGGTGAGGTTGATGGCGGACAGGGCCTCCATGCCGATCAGGTTGGAGACAAACAGCCCGTCCACCATGGTGTAGAAGGTGTTGAACACCGTCATCACAATGGTGGGGAAGGCGAAGCGCAGGATGTTCCGGCCCGTGACGGGCAGGTGGTAAGAGTCCAGTTTGGTTTCCATGAGGTTCTCCTTTCGTGTTTCTGGCGGAAAAGGTTACTGGTTTTAGAAAACCGACTTGTATTTTTTTAGCGCTGGTGTTATGATTGGAGCGATAAATCGGGAATATATGGAGGTATCCTATGACGAAGGAACAAGTTTTTGAATTTGTCAAAAAGCAGAAAACGGCTATAATTTCATCGGTTGATAGTGAGGGCTTTCCTAATACAAAGGCTATGCTATCGCCACGAAAAATTGATGGTAATGACTTCTATTTTTCAACAAACACTTCTTCTATGAGGGTTGCACAGTACAACGCAGATGAAAAAGCATGTATTTATTTTTATAAGCGTGGGTTGTTCAGCTATGTGGGCGTTATGTTCGTCGGTACAATGCAGGTACTGACGGAACAAAGCATCAAGGATGAAATTTGGCACGCAGGTGATACAATGTTCTATAAAGAGGGCAAAACCGATCCTGATTATTGTATCTTAAAATTCTCAGCACTAAGATGCAGAGTTTATAAGGATTTGAAAACAGCCTGGATTGATCTATAGATTCCAGTTTATCGGGGAACTGCCTGGAACGGCAGTTCCCTGGTTTTGTTGTTTGACATCTCTCCCGACAGGAGGTATCATAAACCGTGTGGCCGCCACGCAGTCAAGAGGTATTTTTCATTTTGGGAGGAAATTTTTATGGAACGTCAAAAGGGCTGGCTGACCTCCGGGACCTTCGCTGCTTTGTGTGGTACAACGAAAGAGACGCTGCGGCACTACAAGGACATTGGCCTCCTCTCCCCGGCCCACCAGGGAGACAACGGCTATTTTTACTACGATGTGGCGCAGTTTTACGATTTTTATGCTATCTCCATCTTTCGCCAGACGGGGACATCCCTGGAGGAGATCCGACGTTGCCTCCGGGGGCAGAATGCTGCCCAGACGCTGGATCTGCTGCGGGAGCAGCGGGACCGTCTGGAGGCGGAACGGCGGAAGCTTGAACACATGGACTTCGTGCTGTCCAGCGCCTTACGCAATCTGGAGTTCGGGCCGGTTCCTGACATGGTGCCCCAGATAGGATGGTTTGACGCAGAACACCTGCTGGCCCTTCCGGTGGAGGAGTTGGAGGGTTTGATGCCCCCAACGGCCAGCGAGGACGAAATGCTGATTGCCGTACTGGAACGGTGTCAGGCGCTGTGCGGGCAGTACAGGATACAGACAGACTTTCAACTGGGGGCCATCCACCAGCTAGGGGAGCGGGGCGGGGCGGGAGCCATCAGCCACCTCTACACCCGAATCAAAGAAAAAGCGGACTTCCCCTACTACATGGAGAAGCCCGCCGGGCACTATTTATATCTCTGCTGCCGGGGTAGCTGGGATATTTCCGAGGGGTATACCGCTCTTAAAAGCTATATTCAGGAACAGAGCTTGGAGATCGTGGGGGATTTCTACGCCTGTGACCTGGCCGGCTTCATTCTCAACTCAGTGGAGAAAAACGCGGCATCGATAATCTCGGTGAGGCTTTTAGACACCCCACAGCAAACAGATAACACGACATCGTAAAACTTGTCTATTTGCCATATGTATAGTTTTAGGCTGCCAGATCGAAGGGATGGAAACCTGGTATGGCCGGGTTTCCATCCCTTTTACTTAAATATGGAATTTATGGATGCAGTCCAGCAGTGTCACACACAGTTCCTGATACAGATCTTCGTCAAGTACGCCATCAATAATAGCTTCCTTCAACAACAGGGATTTGTAGCGTTCCAGAATGGTCTCTTTCGCCTGAAGGTCATCATTCTTGGCACGGGACAGCAATTCCTTGAAGTTCATGTCCTTCCCTCACAGTTCCTTTTTCAATTTCTGAATTGCCCGGTAATAGACTGCAGCGACTCCCTTATACCCTATACCGAGTTCTGCGGCAAGATCGTCAAAGCTGCGTTTTTCCAGGGCACGCGCAAAAAAGATGTACCGTTCCCGATCACTGATCTGGCTGAGGACCTGCGCCAGCATCAGACTGTCCAGTACCGGCTGCTCCACAGAAACAGTACTTTTCCCTTGCACTTCCATCATTTGCGCAAAAGCACTGTCAAAGTCAGTGGGGAGTTCATGCGTCCCCAACCGCGTACGCCTTTTCAGATAGGCGATTTTCTGCCAGCGGATGGCCGTCATTAAATAGGTGGTAAACTGATTTTGCAGGATATTGTCCTCCCCCTGCCCGTTGTTTCTATACCGCATAGCGGTACCTCCGTTTCGTCTGAATTTAGGGGAATTCAGACGGGGAGGCGGGCTGCGGCATCGGGTTGGGAGACAATGAAAAGAACAGCGGACTTTGTGACGAAGCACAAAATCCGCTGCATCCCACATGATAACATTGAGTGGATCAACAATCTCCTGTTGATCAGGCGGAGGCTCGTCTGCTTTCGTTGCAGATTCACGCCCTCTGCCTGATTGGGCAATCGGAATAGAAGTCTTTGTCTTAAAGGCCGTGTGTTGCCACGCCAAAAGGCGATTGACCAGCTCAATGTTATAGATTTTATAATCCATAACATTGCTCCCTGTCCGCTGTTATGCGGACATCACACAGGCGGCCAACATATTCCTAAATTGTTTTATCCTGTGGCAGCTAACGCTGCCGCCCTTGCCAAATGAAATATGAAATTATGCTCAGTCAGGCTCGAAAGACACCGAAAATTGTCGAATAGCAGAAGCGGCCTTTACCCATTGTCTGGATAAAGGCCGCTTTTCGTATGAAGCACTATTCGATTGATCCCGATCACTGAATTCACCACCTTTCTACCCGTCAAGCCCGGAAGAATTTAGGGATTTACTGCCACAATCGCAGTTTACATGACGAATATCAGGATAAAATCAGCGTAACATCAGGCTAATCTATTTTTTGTAAAATTTGCGTGAATAAGCTATAGACATTCAGCAAATGTTCACTTGCTGCCATCTGCCGTTTCTTTCAAGTAAAAGTGGCAGTAAAGGTTATAGTCCCTGGGCCGCGTAATCATTCGGAGCCAAATATAAAAATGCTCCGTCGCAGCATACAAATTGAACTCTGTACTTTCGCTGGTGGGTTGTGCGCTGGCTCGGCAAAAACATCTCATTGTGTCCAATGTCTTGAACTCCGGCAACTGGAACAGGGCCTCTGTGAATTGGTCAATCTCTGTGGCCAACTCCGTTGTAGGCCGTTCTCCATCGCTATGGTGCCAGGTTGTCCACCATTTATGGCCGTCATAGTCAGACCGGGAATAGACCATCTCACTGACCGGATGCTCCAAGTGATTAAAAGGGAACAACTTCTTTGAACCCGTATAAATGTGGTTGAAGCTGCAGTCCGTCGTCAGAGCAGGCCCATCACAATGGAAGGGCATGTCTCGTTTATATGAGAGCGCATACCATTCCCACATAGGGAGCACCTGACCACAGGCGTCTCTCAGGGCCTCATCCATTCCGCAGTCCTCGCAGATATGCACATCCGCATAGCGGCTGAGGGCATTCACCACCAGTCTCTTGTTCAGCGGCTTGCCGCAGCGCAGGCAGTGCGGGGGAAATTCTGCATCGGAAGCAAAGCATTTTTTATCTTTCTGCCACATCTGCTCCAAAATGGTTCT
Organism: Oscillospiraceae bacterium; assembly: GCA_021771675.1. The sequence goes on from JAETOP010000008.1 coordinate 5,146, forward strand.
ATATGTATTGATTTTCATAAAAATGCTCCTTTTGATAATATAAAAGCAGAGCTGACAGACTTACACAGTCTGCCAGCCCCTTTTCATAATGATATGCTGTCCTTAAATCAGGGAAATCGGAACGATCAGATTCTCCTGGTCAAAGGCTCCTAGCCTGTCGGCCATGCACAGCACCGCGCCGGTTCCTCGTTCCAAGGGAGATTTGCTGATCAACTCAAACACCTTCGTCAGCTTTTTCGGCGGCGACGCCATCTTCTTGATTTCAATGGGGAACAGCTTCCCGTCCTGCTCCAGCAGCAGGTCAATCTCCCGGGCGTCCTTGTCCCGGTAGTAGTACAGGAACGGCTCCTGCCCGGCGTTCTGGTAGGTCTTGACGATCTCCGCCACCGTGTAATTCTCCAACAGCGCCCCGTTCATGGCTCCGTTCATGGCCGCCTCCGGACTACTCCAGCGGGTGAGATAGCAGACGAGGCCCGTGTCATAGAAATACAGCTTGGGCGTGGATACCGTCCGCTTCAACACATTGTTGGAGTAGGACCGGAGCAGAAACACGATGCCAAGGGCCTCCAGGATGTGGAGCCAGTTCTTGGCCGTGGCCTGGTCGATCTCCGCATCGTCCGCCATACCCTTGTAGTTGACCTGCTGACCGGCCCGGGCGGCGGCGGCCCGGAGAAAGCCCAGAAACTTCAAATCGTCAATCCCGGCGGAGAGCCGCCGCACATCCCGGTCCAGATAGGTGCTGATATAGCTGGAATAGAAGATGTTAGGGTTGGCGTACTGCCCGCTGACCAGCGCCGGCATCCCGCCGGTGAAGATCCGCTGGAAAATGGCGGGGGTGTCCAGCACTGTCCGGCGGTTTTGCCGCTCTGTCAGGGCAGACAGCTCCACCCGGAAAGGTGGTGTGTTGTCATCCTCCGTAATCTCCCCATAGGACAGCGGGGAAAGCTGAAGCAGCGCCACCCGGCCGGCCAGGGATTCCTGGACACCCTCCATCATGGAAAAGAGCTGGGAGCCGGTGAGCCAGAAGTCCCCCGGCTGGCGGCGGCCGTCCACCATCATTTTAATGTACGGAAACAGTTCCGGGGTGTACTGCACCTCGTCAATCAGCAGCGGGGGCTTGTGAAGCTGGAAGAACATCTTCGGGTCGGTCTTTGCCAGCTCCCGAACCGTCAGATCATCCATCGTAACCGTCTCCCGGCCCCGGCCCTCCTTTTGGGCCAGGTGCTCCAGCATGGTGGTCTTGCCCACCTGCCGGGGGCCGGTCACCAGGAGAACAGGGTACTGCGCGGTAATCTGCTCCAGCAGCTGCTCCATGTGACGCTTAATATACATTGTGCTTTCCTCCTGATCTCGGCTACATTCTTATTATAGTCCTATTATAGCCGAAGTATAAGTGCTGTGCAAGCCTAATTTATGTCTGCGATAGTCGGGTGACCGTCATCCTCTATAATACCGCGCCTTTTTTTGATTTCCGCTATTTTTCGCTTCCACTCTATCTGATTTTTCTCTGCCCGTTCCCGCGCGGTACGTTGCTGCTCAGGCGTTAATGCACAGAACTCCCATTCTTGAATATCTCTTTGAACAGAAGCGGCCATACGGCAGAGAATGCCGTAGGCAATCTCTGAACTGGTGGGCGCATGGTGTTCCAGAGCGTTCTGGCCCTCTCGAAACAGTTCCAGATAACGGTCATACTGCTTTTCCGTAATAAACTCCCAGCCATAGGCGTCCAAAATATCCTTCTCACTGCTATACTGCATGACAGCTTCAAATTCCGCCTTACGGGCAGCTTGTTCCCGATCAACCTTGCGCTTGTACTTCTCTGCCAATCGTTCCAGCTCTTTCAGAATCTTTTTACAGGCGGCAGCTTCCAGGAGATAACCTGCCGCATCGGGATTTACTTGTTTCCCCATACCTTCACCGTCCTTTTCCCGCGCAGTTCCTTTACGAGTTCCGGAACAGTACGCAGCACTTCGTCCACATCTGCCTGTGTATTATCCATGTCGAGAGACAGCCGAAGCGCACTGGCAGCCATCTCATCAGAGCGGCCGATTGCCAATAGCACATGACTGGGCGACAGAGATTGGGAGGTACATGCGGAGCCAGTGGATGCACAAATACCCCGTTGGTCTAACAGCAGTACCAAACTTTCTCCCTCAACTCCCTCGAAAGAAAAGTTCACATTTCCCGGCAGCCTGTTTTTCAGATCACCATTCAGAACAGAGTGAGGGATTTGAGACAGCCCTGCAATCAGCTGATCCCGGAGGATGGTCAGTTTCCTTGTGTCCTCTGCCATATGAGAGCAGGACTCCTCCAGAGCCGCTGCCATGCCCACGACAGCGGGTACATTTTCCGTTCCGGCACGCTGGCCCCGCTCCTGATCTCCCCCCTTTATTACGCTGGTTACGGGGATGCCGCTCCGGGCATACAGTACCCCAATTCCCTTTGGCCCGTGAAATTTGTGAGCAGATAGAGACAGAAAATCGATATTCTGGGCCTTTACGTCAATAGGGAGGTGACCTGCCGCCTGTACCGCATCTGTGTGAAATATTACTCCCTTTTCCCGGCATACCGCACCGATCTCAGAAATGGGCTGAATGGAGCCTATCTCATTGTTAGCGTACATAACGGTAACAAGGCAGGTGTCCTTTCGGATGGCCCGCTCCACCTGTGCGGCAGAAACAATGCCATTGGAGTGAACATCCAGCAACTCGACCGCATACCCTTCCTGTTCCAGCTTTTCCAGGGTATGCAGGACGGCATGATGCTCAATGGCAGTGGAGACGATATGCCTCTTTCCTGCCTTTGAGCCTGCCTGGGCAGCGGAAAGAATCGCCTGGTTATCCGCCTCGCTACCCCCTGATGTAAAAATAATTTCTTCAGGAGAGGCATTGATACAAGCCGCAATGTGCGACCGGGCATTCCGCAGCATCTCTGCAGCTCTTTGGGCAGGCATGTATAAACTGGAGGGATTATACCAAACGTCCTCCATACACAAAAGCATGGCCTGGATGACTGCCGGAGTCATTTGGGTGGTGGCCGCATGATCCATATAAATCATTTTATTTGTATCCTTTCACATACGAAAGATTATATTGGGAGCACCGTAAGCTAGCGCTCCCAATATATCTCATTTATCAAATGCCCAAATCCGTATCAGGCTCTTCTAAGTCCGGGCGATCCAACTTATTTTTGCGCGCTCTATCCCGGTCAAAATAGGTCAATACCTCAATGCCATATTCATGGATGAAAAAATAATAGGGCTTCAAGCCATCGTCGATCTCAATGACCTCATTTATCCTTACGTTAAATCCCAGAATATCGCTGATCATCTGCTGCTCAGACAGTTCATAAAACCCTTTGGCTGTCAATTCCGTTCTGCACTCATGACGCACTGCATACTCATATCCACTCGGAGAGCGGGGAGTACCATCCTGCTTGAAAAGGAAATTTATGTACCAGGCATCGGTATCCTTATAGCAATAAACGCGCATCTCAGCCGGTGCCTTATGGCGCGGACACCATGAGGGGATATATACCTTGGGATCAGAAGGCTTGAATACACGTACTCTCTTTCCGCCGGAACAGTAACGGCATCCTACCCGCAAAAATGCCCCTGCAACTTTTTTCGGCGCTGACTCACTGTGGACCCCATAGTATTCACAGTTTGAACAGCGGGGCTTGTGAATCAAGGGTTTTGCCATGTCACACCTCCTCGCCGGGAGCGAAGCGGGACAGTCCAGCCACGATCATCTGCACAGCGGCGCGGACGCCGGACTCGTATGCCAGCTCCGTAACAGCAGCGTTTCGCTCTGACAGAGCTTTTTCATATGCGTCCAGTCTCTTTTGCCCCTCCTCCGACAAGGTTTCCGCCAATGCGACGTGGGCGCTGCTCACAGCCCGACCGAGCTGTTGAATCTCAGGGGTCACCTGATAGACCTCCGGCTCATAGCTGCCAAAGAAGAGATCATGCAGAAACTTCGGATCAGCTTCCGGCACGGTTATTGGCAGGGATGGTCTGGACAACGCGGCAGCAAGTTTTTCCACCGCAGTAATTAGTTGTGGGACTTGATGCTCAAAAAAAGCGTGCCCCATTTTTGTTTCATAAAATTGCATTTCATCATTCTCCTTATTCAAATCCGTGTATATGGCTCCGCAGGCGCAGACAGCGGTACATCCACTGAGCCAAACACTTACATTCTGGCTTCTCAATAACAGAAATCCAGCACAGTCCCAATGTAGTAGGGCATGTTCGGCTGGGCCTTGCGGATAAATTCATCCATGGGCAGCGGTGGAACGCTGCTGCCCACCAGCATATATGCGTCGTACTTATCTGTGAACGTCCGGCTCAAATTGTCGATCAGATTCTGTACCTGGTCATGCTCATGGAGAAACCGTCGTTCATCCAGCTGCTGCAAAGCAGATATCGCCTGCTGGAAGGCTGGAAACCGGCCCTCGAAGTGGCGGTCAGCGGCTTGGGCATTCACCATAAATGTCTCACTGGTCAACTTGCCCAGCCGATTGTCCGCCAGCCATTTTCCAAGGCTGGCGATTGCGATGGCACGATCTTCTACGGGTGAGGTGCTGTTGGCAACCGGCAAAGCATCCGGATGTTCCCAGAAAATCTCCTCCGATGCCCATTGTTTCTGAGGACAGGGCGACTCAAAAACCTGAAAAATATAGCTGTGCATAGTGGCCTCCTCTTATAAAATGAGGGGGCGGCTGGCATGTGTTGCAGCCGTCCCCTTTTCTGACCTGCTGCGGCAGATGGATGTCCACCAGCCGCTGAATTTACACGATCTTCTGCTCTCCCCAGCGAATCTGGAAATGGCCGTCTTCGTCCACACCCTTGCGCATTAGCAGAGAAAGCAGATTGTAGTCGATACCAAACTTGTCGTAGATTTGATCCAAGTTGGTGTCCTGGCCTTTCATGAACAGATTGATCTTTTCCTTTGCTACCACCATTTGCAGCAGATTGGACTCCAAACTGCCGATATAGTTGAGAAAATAGATGTCCTTATATTCCGTTGAAGTATAGCGTATGAATCTCATGTAAAATTGGCTCATGCCGGAATTGTTGAAGTGCATTTCCGGGATCAGGATCTTATTGACATACTCAAAATTGACGCTGGACGGAAGGCTTTGCTGCGTACAGAGCAGTATCCCGTTTCCACTGTCACGCAGCGTTTTCCGCAGGGCCCGCCGCTGGGCAAAGGTCTTGGTGGAGCCGGTGACAATAAACAACGGCCTGTCCGGAAGGTATTCCCGGAATGCTGCGGCGTAGGCGTTCAACACATTCTGGTGTCGCACTCCGACGGCGACGATCTCGTTTTCCCATTGGGCGGACATCTCCACCGCCGCCATGATTTTGAGCGGTATGCCTCCAGTGTACTCCTTCAGTGTGTTCGGCGCGGCCGCCACTCGAAGCAGCAGCGTGATCTGCTGCATCAAGCGGAGCATAGCATCTTTGAGGTGATTGCCTGTGGATTCAAAATATTCCCGCTGAATCCTGCAAAATTCCTTCACCACAATTTCATACACATCCAGTTCCTCGGGCATAAAGGACAGCGGTACCTGATGGATACGCCGGATCTCTTTTCCGGTGATTTCCTCGAAGGTACGGGTAATCACCGTCTTCGCCAGAATATCGTTGAGCTCGTTTGCATTGTAAATATCCTGGTTCCGCTCAGTCACACCAAATACTGTAGTCCTCTCAGGCAGATGGCAGGAAGCGAATAAAGCGTATCCCCGCTTGTAAGCAGGAATTGGACGGCCATAGTACGGATTATTGCTGCTCTCCAGGCGATTGTCCTCCGAATCAAAGTGATATGTGGTGATGCACCAGCTGATCATATTGATAGAATTGTTATAGAGTAATTCCAACTGTGGAGCAAATTCAGATATATTGTTGCGTGTGCTGGTGCCAGTCGTCAACAGCTTCGTCCGGCAGCGGCGGAAGCAAGACAGCGACGCCTTGGCCCGCTTGGAGTCAGGATTGGAAATTTCGTCGCTTTCATCCAGCGCAAGACAGACCTTCTGCCTGTGACGCTTGATCCACTTCTTGATCTGCTTCTGAAACTGTCCCAGCTTGTTCAGAGTGACCAGAACAAAATCGCCGGGTTTGATGCGTTCCAGATCTGCCAGCCGCTCTACAAATACATAGGACAAACCATAATTGGGCAGCACCTCATCCCAGTTGTTGCGGATGGAGATGGCAGAGGATACCACCCAGGTAGAATGAATCCCCTGCTTCTGCATCCGGTACTGTCCAACTGCGATAGCGGCCAGGGTTTTGCCGCTGCCCTGCTCCCACTGAAGCATCCCAAACCGCTTTTGCAGAATACGGTTGATGTCCCGGCGTTGCGTGTCATTGAAATAGATCCACTCCTCATTTTCCGCATCCCAGAGAGTGAACTTCCGAAGCCAGGCGGCAATCTCAGGGTCTTCCGCCATATTGTCAAATGCCTGGCTCTGGTTATCATACTCCCTGCGCTTTCGGCGCAACAACCGCTCAAATCCAGGAAACCGCTCCGGAACATCGTCCAATACCGCCTGATAGACAGGAACTGATTCTTGCATCTCCGGGGTCAGCCGCCGCCGGGCTTCTTTGCTGTATGCTTTGTAGACAAACTGATCACCTTGTTTGACCAGGGCCACCACGTCCCGCTCCGGTTTTCGGTTCTGCCTCCGGAGCGCCCGGCGCAGATAAGACAATACTTTGGCCTCGGTCAGCCGCTTCTTTACCCATTCCTCATATTTCATATTGGGAGGCTGTTTCTCTGTGTAAAAGCGATGCAGATACTCACAGCACCGGGCATATTGATCTCTGGTAGCGGGGTGTACCTTGATCTGGTAGAGCAGCTTTTGCGTGATATAGGGAAAATTCTTCGAGGTGTGGCGCTGCTGTGCCAGCTCCAGCAGGACACGGGACTTGTTTTGTTCCAGGTCTGCCTTCGGCAGCATTAAAATACGCTCATAGATTTGCTGGGCCATCTGCGCCACGTCAAAGTGAGCTGAGAGGGTGCAGACAGCTTCCGGGGTGTATCGGCCGTCCGTAGCAGAGGCTCCACTGCTTCTGGCCTGCCAGAATTGCAGCTTAGTCGGCATATTGTTTACACCCAGCGATGAAAATGCGCTGTCTGGCAGGAGAACCTGCCCCAGAAAACGAAAGCGTTTCCGCATCGTGCGGATCATTCCAGAATCCATAAATGAATCTGCCAAAAAAGACTGCGGCACAATCAGGGCAAGGATGCCCAAGGGTTTCAGCAGTTCCGCTGCCTTTACACAGTAGTACAGATGGGAGACCATTTCTTGCCCATCCTCCAGCCACCAGTTCAGGTGGAATGGCGGATTGCCCACTACAAAGTCAAATCGGACATCCGGTTGATAAGAGCGGATATCGCCTTGTACCAGATGGGCCTCCGGGTACAGGTGGCAGGCTACCTTATAGGCATTGTGATCCAACTCGCAGCCATAGACGTTGGATTCCGACGGTGCGTAGTTGAAGAAATTTCCCATACCGCAGGTCAGGTCAGCTACCAGATCGTACTCCGAGAGCCGCAGGCAGGACATGACCAACTCGCAGAGCTTAGACGGGGTAAAAAATTGTCCGTTCTCAAATTGCTTTTTTTGCTCGCTGTATTCATGGTAGTTGTCGAAATCTCCGTACTTCAGCCCATGCAGGCCGCCAGTTCCAGTGTAGGCGTTATAGATATCCTCACAGGTAATCTCATATTCGCTGCTGATGCCGCTGTCGATCAGGTAGAGCACCTTTTCATTGAGCGACCTGCGCTGCTCCAGGCTTAAATGGAGTTCATGCGGCTGGTATTTCATTCGCTCACCTGCCCTTGGTAGGCCCTTCCAAGATAGGTGTTAATAAATTGGGTGGCATCATCCTCACTGGTAAAGCGGAGATCTACCCTGCCGTTCTTAAACAGCCGCATCTGAACCAGCCGTTCATATCCGTGGAAGTCCAGCGGATTGACAACGATAGGTTCCTCAAATGGCGGCTGTGGAAAGCCAACAGGGTATGTTCCAATACTGCCAGTTTCAAAGTGGGCGGCACAGGACAATACCGTTTTCATCTTATCCGTGAACTCCCAATCATTGTGGGAGTACCCGAAGGAGCAGAAGCTATCCAGGAAGGAGATTACAGCATACTTTCGCTCAAATTTCGCCGTATGCTTGACTCCAGACCATGCGGCATCATTACATCGGCAACAGAGTTCGTACAGACTCTGTTCAGAAAACTGGCGTCCGTCAAACTGGCGCAGAATATGGGCAGCCACATCCTGATAATGAAGATGTACGGTGCTGGACCAGAGCAGGTATTCTTTGAGTTCCTGCTTCCCCTTGCTGCCACATTTAACAGGTTTAGGCGGAAACAGCGCAGCCTCCAAGTCATCTTCCTGTATGGTGATGGAATAGGCCGACTGGAAGTAGTCCGCCAGCGTGTGGAGAAATTTGCGGTGCAGGGCGTCTATCTGTACCCTAAGCCGGTGAATGGTGATCTTTGGCCCGTCATCGCCACAGGGGATCAGATATTGATTGTAAACGCGGGGCGAACTGTCCGGCTGGCCCAGCAGAGTCCTCTGCGAAGCCAGCATATCCTCCCAAAAGTACGTCAGCTCCTGGAAACCGTAGAGGGCGGCGGTGTAGGCCGCCTGCTGCCGTTCACAGAACTGCTTATCCACCTCGGAAATATGGCAGGTTGCCTTGATCTCCACTGTGTCAAATTTTTCTAACAGGTTCATAGGAAGTCCTCCTAAAAAATGCAGCCCGAAAGGAGCGTCCGCATCCAGCGGGCGCATCCCTTCGGGCATCTGTGCCAGCGGCGGCATATCACTACAGGAGTGGTTTTTATGCCGCGCCGTCTTTTGTCTCACTCTGAGCCTGTTCCACAACAGCCCGGATCAAATGGTTCATGCACTCAAAAAACTTCTGGGAACCTTTGCCGCGCTTGGAATGGAAAAATTGATAATGCTCACATCTCCCGTTCCGGATAGTGGCGGAGGCCAGCATCTCATTGATCCAGCCTTGGGTCCGCAGGGGAACATCCACATGGTACTGCCGCATCAGGTAATTGACGATGGAATAGCTGCTGGAGCTGTACCGGCTCTGGTAGAACGTAATGGTTTCATTTTTCAAAACACCGCCCTCCCGGATAACTTGGATGGCCGCTGAGACAGCCTGCTCCGCCGGCCGATTCCGCTTTTCACAGTACGCCTTTTCCTCCTCGGCGGCACGTGTCCGGCGGATCGCTTCATCCGCCTTCCGTTTCGCCTGATAGACTTCGGAGAGCTCTACGCACCGGGCGAGATCGTCCATGACCAGCGCCCCGACAAAATCCGGGAAAGTCTGGCCGCCATTTTCCTTTGCTTTTTGATATGCGTCCACCCGTTTGTTTATCAGAGTACGGATATAATCCGTCTGACGGGCCGGGTCGCTTCCAAATCGCTCGATTTCCATTCTTTCCTCCACTAGCGCAGCGTTGACGGCATCATTGCCGCCGGATTCCCGCAGAGCGTCGATCCACTTTCCCCGATTGTCTTTTCCGCCATACAGCTTTTCCGCCGCAGGGGAAAACCCGCAGCAGTCAGTCAAGGAAAAATCGGTCATGCCAAGGGGGATGAGATAGCCGTTGATCTCCACATGGAGGATATACTTATCGTTCTCAGTACGGGGATAGTCCAGATCAGGTTTTCCAGCGGAACGCCACAAGCGATAGGTCTGCGCTCCATCGGAGATTTCCCGCTCCAATACCAACCGCATTTTGCGGCCCTCACGATTGAAATTGCCATCATAAAAGAGAGGGGTCATCAGCTTACTACCTTCCATTTGTACTACACTCCTATCTCACTGTTTTATGGTTTTGCTACCCAATTCGCTTTGGAACAGAGAAAATTGCTCTATTTCCTCGCTTTTTTTAGGTGGCAGGAGAGCTTTTTGCGCCTTCTTTGCCTTTAACTTCTGACGTCGAGCCCTTGCCGCACGCTTCTTTGCAGCAGTGGTTTTGTCCAAATCTATCGCATGGACTACTTCAATTCCCTCCGCTGTGTCCTGAAGATCCTGCAGCAGATCGCGCTGTTCACTTCGGGCAATGCGGATGTTCTCCACCTCGTAGTGGAACTCGAAATAGTCATAGCCGGAATATTTGCGGTGATGTTTAGAGAAATACTCCTGCCGCCGGTCCTCCGGAGTTTTCTTGGGCTGCTCGATCACTGATTGACTGGTCAAGGGATTTCGTTTCGCTTCTCTGGTTTTCAGCCAGATTTCAGCGTCAGTTCGTGCTACCGGCCTTTTGAACAGCTTTAAGCCTTTCGTGACCTCCACCTCTTTCTCTTCCAGGAATCCGATACGAGTGATCCAGGTGCGGCGGACATCATAAAAAATGTTGACTTTGCTCAAATCTCGTGGCTGTTTGTGAATAACGCATACCGGATTCTTGCACTGACATTGGATACACATGGCTACATCGTACTTGATTTCACACCTGCCGCCTGCATAGCCGTTATGATTGACCACGCAAGCACAGTAGCTGCCGCCAGTGATCTCCATGTACTCCCGGTGAGCTTCCTTTGTCTGTTCCGCCTCGATTTTTTCCACGCTGCATTCATAGACATAGCTTCTTTGTGTCTGATGGCATGGGCACATAACCAGGGGCAATCCCTTTGGAATATGCTCACAATTCTTCCGCCCGTGGGGGCAAAGCATCAGTGGATTATCATTTTCCGGGCAGTACCAAACATGCTGATAGAATACGTCGGAAGAGGCCAGGCTGCGCCCTGCGCCGCTCTGGCCTTCTATGAGCAGGCCGCAGGGGGTCTCCCAGGTAAAACCGAGCATAACTTCCCATTTGTAACCAAAGTTCTGCCAGTCGCTCCAATATACCGTATCCGGGTGGTGCTCCCTGGTGTAGCCCTGCTCATAGAGATGCTGGGTTAGAGCGTTTAATTGATCGCTCATATTCCCGGACACGGAATCAGGCCAAAGTGTTCCTTCATGGTGTCCCTCAACTCCTCTACTTCAATTTCGTACTCCTGGGCAATACATTTCTCGCAGACGATCTGTTTATAACCCAGCGCCCGGCTGCACCGCTTGTCCCAGGAGTTCACCTCCCCGCCGCAGACGGGACAGGAGATGTCCGGGTACCAGTGCAGCTTGGCCGGGTCTGAATACTTCCCGTCACTCATTGGCCGTCCCCAGGGGCCGGTCCGACCGGTCGCTGAAGCCGTGGGCAATCAGCAGCGCGGATACTTCATCCGGCGTAGGCGCATGGTTCTGGCTCATTTGGGTCAGATGCTTCAGTACCGACACAAAGGTGGGGGCTTGGAACAGCGGCCACGCCTCGTTGAACATCTCCAGCCTGGGGACCGGCTCACTGCTGAGCATGTGCCAGCAAATCGCCATCTCACACAGGCAGCCGCCTTCGATGCACTGGACACCCAGCATGATTTCATCCACCCCGTCCAGAGGGACAACTTTGGCATAGTCCTGACGTGAGAAACAGGTAAAGCCCCAGAAATACTCTCCCCAGTCATCTCTGGGGAAGTGGGCGTTCAGTCCTGCAATATCCTCCGGGGGCAGCGTATTGGTGCGGCCTCCATCCACCACAAGCACCTCCGCCGTGCCGGGAGACGGCGGACACTCCACAGTCTCCGGCACAGCCAAAGCGGTATCCTGGGCGCCTTCCGATAAATCGGGATACGGATTGCCGTCCCCGTCCTGCACATCGTAGTGCCGGTCGAACACCTTATCGTAGCCCTCCTTGCCGGTAGCGCCGCAATGGGGGCACGTCCAGTCATAGACGCCCCCATCATCCAGAGGTTCATCGTCTCCGTATTCCAGCTCACCGCCGCAGATGGGACAGATCCCCTCTTCATCCGCGCCAGGGACCTTCATCTTCATACCGCTGCACCGGAGGCAGTGAATCAGCTCAGCCGTCTCCAGCGAGGCCAGTTCCTTGCAGACCGTTACGACCTCATGGAGCTTTTCCATTGTATAAAAGTTACCAACGCCGGCCGCACAGCCCGCCGTCAGCGTAGATACATCCTCAGTCTGGATCATCATGCGGCCATTCTGCCACAGCAGCTCCAGCGCCGTGAGCAGAGTCACGCGGTCGGTACAGGCCAGTTTGTCAAATCGCTCAAAATCCATAATATTTACTCCTCACATAATAAAATTTCAGCAGATATGTTTGCTTTCTGTCAAAGGGTGCGTTAGCGCCGCCTACACAGGGCATGACGTGTCCTCCGTCTCAGGAATCACGATTTTCATTGGCCCATAGATGCAGACCGACTGGAGCTTCCAGTGCCAGTCCTCACTCGAATCAGTCAGCCATGCAGAATCCTGACTGGCTCTATAATGCTCTTCCTCATACACCTCTTTCGTGGCGGTGAAGCGTGCTTTCAACTGGCCGGCGTCAAGTTCGCCTGTTTCAGCCAGCCGGGACAGCATATAATCCAGCGCACCGTGGTAAGTGTAGAACAGCTTCGGAGCCGAAATGTTACAGTCGCTGCACTCGATCAGCAGATAGCCAGCGATGCCGCAGTCCTCCACAATCCAGCCGTCCTTGCCGCCATGCTCCTCCTTCATAAGCACATCCAACCGGAGGAAGGGATCAGTGCCGTCCAGACATCTCCCATAAATGGAGTAACCGCCCTTGTCGGGCTGGAACGCCTTGTTGTCGCTGGAGATGACATAGGTTCGGCTGCGCCAGGGATAGTCTTTTTTCGCGTTTGGACCGAAAGAGGCAAACGTAATGCAGGCGATCAGGTGGGTTTCAGGGTGCTCCCGCTCATGCTGAGAGAGCATTTGCTTTAACTGCGTATAATCCATAGATCACCAATCCTTTCTGAAAATAAAAGGAACCGGCAGACTTCATTGGCATAGTCTGTCGGTCCCTTTGTTCATTTGTCCCACGGAATCGTGGAGATCGCTATTCTATAATCGCTTGTATGGGACTGCACATCAAATTCCAAACACAGGCCAGCGATCCGCCCGCTCAAAGTCATAGCAGGCCCTGGCAGTGTTCAGGTCAATGGGATACACTCCCAGCACATGGCCGCCATAGAGGGCAACGTCAGCCGTACAGAAACGCTCGGCCTCCTGGATGGTGGGTTCTCTCACACCACAAATACACATCCAGAAATCATTGCTGCTTTCCTTGGGACCAGAGCCAATGCAAATTTCAAAATATTTGCGCTTCATTTTATCCAAAATAGTTCCTCCCTTCATTCAATGGTCCCTGTCTGTTTTACTGTCCAATATGTAAAACGGACATCTCAGGCACATACTCTTATAAGGTAGCTCATATCGTTTTCCGGTCAATAGCCGTCCTGGATTCGAGCAGCTATCATAAACCTTCCAAGGGGCATTTTCTCGTTTACGGCTGTGAATACAGGTTTCATATCCGCACGGATGGAATGGCCGCACGGCTTCACACCTCCTATCAAGCAGTTTTCGGAAGATTCTTCAGCACATCTTTTATCTGGCAGGGCATGAATACAACGCGCCAGTTCTCCGGATGTTGCTGACCATTGCGTATCTTGTCCAAGGGAACGCGGCTCCCACAGATTGCGAACTGCTTCCAGCGGTACTGTGGACAGCACTCCGTTCCCTGAAAAACAAGCTGTTCCAGTGCGTACATGGTTACCTCCCAACAATATCCCGAAGGATACGCTTCAGCTCCTCCGTATTTTTCTCATATTGGGGCATAAACGGCTGATCCAAGTCGTAATTGTAGTAACGGTAATAGAGGATCTGGAGCAGGTTTTCTTCCAGCTGCTCCGGACTCAGAGCACGAAGCAGGCGGCCTAATTCCAGCAGCGTGGTACTCTCCGCAGTCAGAAATTCCCGGTCCTCCCGCTTGAAATTCTGGTACATCCAATCCTTGACCAACACCTTTTCCTCTGTATAATGAGCTGAGTGCTGGTCAATGCACTGATAAAACTCAAAGGCTTTTCCTCGCTGTCCAGGGAATGCGTTGAATGGATACAGGTGGCATACTCTGGGGCGAACTTCATAGACGCTGCACCGGCCATCCTTCAAAAATACGCAGGCATTCTCTGTGCCAGTGGTATTCATGACAAAGATAGGATAGCAGTCCTCCAGCGTTTCTACATGGGTATAGAGGTTATATACATCCTCAATGTACTCCACCTCACCCCGTTCACGCAGGCAGCGAGCCAGACGATATACGTCCAGTAATTCCGGCATAAGTTGCCCCTCCAGGTTCCGGCAGCAGTTTCCGCAGAGCCGGCAGTGAAAATCGACCCAATCCTTGGGCCTCACAGGTACTGCAGTGCTCATGCGGCCTCCTGTTCTACGCCCAGGGCCTGGAAAATATCATCCCGGTTTCGACGGCACTCCTCCTGGGTAGCGCCGCCCTGAGTAATGGCGGCAGTATCCAGATGCCGGATATCCGAGACGGTGACTCTGCCAAAAGAGCAGCTATCCAGTGTGGCAGTCAAATAGTTGATACTGTTAAGCGTGCAGTCGATGGTGTTGCACGACTTCAACCTGGCTTTTTGGAATGTCACATGGGACAGGGCGCTGTCACGGAAGTGAGTATGCGCGATGCTGGCGTTGAAAAAATCAGCGTGTTCCAGCACGCAGGAATGAAACTCCGAACTGTAAATGCTGGCACCGACAAAAGATGGGGCGCTGATCCGGCAGACAGCAAAGGCGCAGTCTTGGAATATGGAGCCATAAAAATCCGCCCGTTCCGGCAGACAATACAGTGTCACTTGGTCAAAATAGGTTTCCCGGAAGAACTCAGGCGGGAAACCTGCCTTGGCCGCTCTGTCGAACAACTTCTGATCAACAATCTTCAGAGAGCGGCCATTGCCGCCATCATAAGTCCTGAACCGATACGTCTTACTGCTGCTCTTGCCGTAGGATTGGGTCAACATCATTTTCTGGTGCTGAAAGTCCTGGATGTTCTGACGCAGCACAGCGATTTCACCGGCATAGTAAGTGCCGCCCTTCTGCTCCAGGTCAGCCAGCATGGCCTCGACCGTTTGCTCCGAACGGCCCTGCAAAATATCATTGATGGTTTTGATGCTTCCGGCCCGGTCTCCCAGCCGGAATGCCGCAGGGTCGGACATCTCCAAATAGAACGCAATACTCCTGCTGATGTCCAGACTGCTGCGTACTGCTTTATAATCGTTCATGTCAGCCTCCTCCAAATAGCAGGCGCACCGCAAACCCAGTCAGGTCTGCAGTGCGCCCATGAATCATTCGGCCCGATCTGTGGTCTATGCGGCCAGAACTGCGGGAAACGCGCTCACGGCCGGCTCAAAATCAGGGCCGGTCAGCAAATAGTACCTGGTATCCAGCGTCTCAAAGCACACCTCGCCAGCAGTACGGTGATGGATCGCTGTAATACAGGCGGTAAGGGTAATTTTCCCTTGGTGAACGATGACTGCTCTGGAACCGACAGCCAGCGGACGCAGCGGAATCCCTGCCAGCGTTCGGACTTCCTTTGCCTCTAACGTCATGGGTTTGACACCTCTTTCCTTTTTAAGTATACAAGCACAGATAAACCCGGTACAGCTCTCTTAAAAGTCCCCGAACCCGCTTTTCGCTCATGCCTTGGATGCGGGCAGTCTCCGCAACCGAGTAACCCTGCAGCCGCATGGATGCGAGGTCATACTGCTCTTGGCTGGAGACAGCTGCCAGATCATGCAGGAGCAATTTAGCTTCCAGCTCCTCAAACGGATCTGGAGGTCTGGCCGGGAGTGTTTTCAGATACTTTCGCTCGGTTTCCCTCCGTCGTTCTTCCGCCCGATGGAAGGATGTGATACTCTGCCTCATAGCGTGCCAGGCGACAGTGGAGAATTGATAGCGGCGCAGCCGGGGTTCCGTCAGATACCGTTTGACTGCGCGCAGGTATCCAAAAACAGCGATGTCGTAATAGTCGTCAACTTTCAACCGCCGGTTCCACAGATATGTGTAAATCAAATTGTGGTTTTCTGCGGCAAATTGACGCTGTTCCTCTGTCAGTGTCTGGGGCGTGGCAGGCCGTCCCCGTTTACCGAACGGGGGCGGCCTTGTCTGCTCCTGAACAGGGCCGGCCGGCTCAGGCGGGCAGCCGCTCGCGCTCGCCATCGACAACGCCCATGCCGACAGAGAAATGGGCTTCGTTGTCAGGCAGGTCCATGGAACCGGAGCCAACCTCGATGGCGCCAGTCTCCAGTTCCTTGCTGGCAGCCTGCTCAGTCAGCGTGTTCTTGATCTGCAGGCGGAACGTATCCGCATACGCCTTCACCGCAGCCAACTCCTCGCCGGAGAGGTCCCGTACTTTGCAGAACGTGGCGACGCTGTAATCGTAGCCGTTGCTGCTCATACGCTTCAGGCCGATCCGGACGATGCTGCTGTAAAGGGGCCGCTGACGCCGGGCAAATGCCGCGTTATAGAAGGCGTTATAGGGCGTGAGGCTGGTCGGCGGGAGAGAAATCTGGATGGGCACGAACTCACCGCTGCGGAGCAGGTAGAGCGTCCGCATATTCTTACAAGCTTTCCCCCGGCCGTTGCTGGCACTGCCGAAGGTATTGAAGCCACAGCTGGCGCACAGGCCGCCGGGATTGCCGTAGCCGATCTTCCCGTCCACAGACTGGCACAGGGGCGGAGTGTTGTCCTCATACTCCTCACCCTCCGGCCAGTAGGCATTGGCGGGGTGGTTGAACAGGAGGATGCCCTCCAGCTCAGGAACGTAATCCGGGCGCTCCGGGTTGTCGCTCTCCATCTCGAACTGCAGGACGCCGCCGCCGGGGATCTTGACCTTGGGGAACGTGAGCCGCAGGCCCTCCATATCCTCGGAGAGATCATCGGAGGGAGCGTCGAGGCCCATAGCGGTGGGCAGAATGAACTGGGCGCACTCCATGACAGTGGTATTGTTCTGATTGTTCTGGCTATACATAAATTGTTCCTCCTATAAAATGTTGATATTGGTGGTATGGCCCTTTATGCGGCAATACCTGTAACCTGATTGATTCTGCGGAACAGCTCCGGGGCCATAGTCATGACTGTGTAACCGATCTCCTCCAGCTTGGAGGCGCGGTCATAACTCTCCACATCCTGGCTGTACCGGGTAACTGCGTTGGCGAGGCCGTACAGCGTGTAGTCGCCGTCCGTATGGAGATGCCGGAGGATTCCAACGCTCTCCGCCTCTGTGATATGGACGCACGCTGCGGCGCGTTTTACCACTTCCTCCAGATTGTCCATGTTCAGCGCCAGCTGTGTGCTCTCCCGCATCTGGTTGAGCAGCTGCACAAACCGGGCTTCGTCCATTGCTTCCCGAACTGCCGCTTGCAGATTGTGGACAAAATCCTGGTCGCTGTCTGTCAGCACCTCTGCGGCGCAGACAAAGAATCGTCTGTTGGTGAGGATACGTGGCCCCGAGTGAGTACGGCGCATTTTGGAGGCCGTGCTGTCGGTGGCCGTCATCCCGTTGGTGCAGACCAGCCGGTAGACGAACGGACAGACACTGACCGCGCCCCGGCCGGTCTCACTGTTGGAGATGGACACTCCAGCCTGAACCACATCGCCCGGACGCACTTCATCCTGGAGGCGCGGGTTCACGACCTTCAGGTACATGTAGTCCTCAGTAAGCTCACAACTGCCAAACTGGATGTCCGGCATCTCACCTACCACGGGGGTAACGATCCCAGCAACATCATAATTGTCAATGCGCCGGTAGCGGCTGCTCAAGAATGCCCGTGCATGGCCGTCCAATGTCCGCAGCATACGCTGGGCAGGATCAATGCGCTGAAGCCAGCGGTTGACGTTGTAGGCCAACAGCTCCGGATCATTCTGCCGCATTTTTTCGTAATACTTGATAGGGATGTCCAGATAGGTGCTGATCTGGCGATGGGCCGTCGCCTGAATGTCCATCGGCTCCATCAGATCATGGCCGCTCTCATTCAGCGCAAGGAGAAAGGGCTGATTGTCCCAAATCTCCATGCGCAGACATCTGGTGTCCACCATGTAGTCGGCCTTGGCCTCACCCTGACGCCGGATCTCTGCCGCCATCGCCTGGATGGTGCGCCCGCTTTTCATGGTGCGCTTCACTCCTTTCCTTGATTTTTGAGCTGCTTACCAGGAAACCAGAATCCTGGTATCCTGCACGTCAGCGGTCAGCCCCTCCTGCTCCAGCACCTTCGCCAGTCTGGGCCAGTAGACCTTCTCAGGGAAGGCAGTAAAGGAATCCTTCCTGATCTCCTCGCCTCCGTCTACCGGCTGGATGCAGATGCTTCCGTCCTCGTTCAGCGTCAGGCTGCTGTGGCCCCGGGAACGCAGATCGGCAATCATGTTCTCCAGGATACTGCGGCCTTGGAACTCATACCACACCCGGGGATCTACCGGCTGCTGGTTGGGAGCAGCTTTGTCCTCCAGCGGCGCGACTTTGACCAGCGAACAGCGAAGTCCGCCCTGCCGGTCTAACGTGACATCGGCATAGTCATAGTCCGGAATGCCGTAGACGCGGATGCGTCCGGTGCCGCCATAGGCAATGAAGCGTGTGGGATCAGCTAAGGTCCACTCCCAATGAGCCTGGGGGTAAACCGACCTCAGATGCTCCGAAATGCGATGGTTCACATGGCGCAGAAGCACCAGGCCCATGCCGCTGTCAGAGGTATCCGAGGCGGCTTCCTGCCGGTCACGGGATTGGCGGACACGACGCCGGTACGTGCGGTTGGATCTCCAGGCGGGGAGAAGCTGGGTGAAAATGAGCCACAGGCCCCATACCGCAAAGACGGCAATCAGAGCCACTGTTGCCCAGATGCCCCGCAGCAGAGACAGGATGGCAATGACAACGCCGATCAGGATAGAAATGCTGCCCCAAAGAGGACTCGTTCTTTTCATGGAAATTACCACCTTTTCTTAAAATGTCGGGAAAACAAAAAAGAGGCGCTGCACCAAAGTCCAGAACTTCATCTGAAACATATGGTACAGCGCCTCTTTCACTTGCGCCGGAGCGTTACTCCGGCAGGGCCTCCCGCTCACCGTCCACCATCCCAGCAG
Source organism: Oscillospiraceae bacterium (assembly GCA_021771675.1). The sequence goes on from JAETOP010000008.1 coordinate 24,166, forward strand.
GGACGGCAGAATCGGACTGCGGTACACCGCATTCGGTTTTGCCCTGGAAGGCCGGGATGTAATCCCAGTCGCCCAGTTTGAGCTTCAGCCGCTTGTCGTGGGTCTCACCGTCATTCTTGGTGTACTCCTCAAGTTCCAAAGAACCGGATACCCAGATCAAGCTGCCTTTTCTCACTTTGCGTTTGACCAGGTTCTTTGCAAGATGTCCCCAAGCCCACACTTGGAAATACTGTGTGCGGGCTGTCTCGCCGTATCCCAGGTTTTCCGCCAGGGAAAATCGGACGTAGGGTTCCTTCCGGGCACTCTCGCGCAGCTCCAGGTCAGCGGTCACCCGACCGATGCACATGAGCTTTGCCATAGACCACTCCTTCCTGCCATAAAGGCGAAAATAGATATATAAAAAAGTGCCGGCATTTCAACCGCTTGCCCCTAAATGGGCGCAGTTGTCCTACCAGCACTGAATACAAACCTGACAACGTGTGCAATGCGAAGTTCTTCGCGCATAGACCGTGATCTATGTCCCTTGCGGGAGGCGCACAAAAATCAATTACAATGGTAGTGTACCACATATTGCGCCTGCTGTCAAGCCATAAACACAAGATATAGTATTTTATTTTTGCATGATTGCCATATCTTGTGGCTGATAGGGAAACTGCGGGCCAGGGCCTAACTGCTTCTTCTGATACGGACAGTCAGGCCCTCCATACGCACTTCACGGTGGCCCACCAGATAATAGTCCGTTCCGTCATGCTCTACACTGGTTCGTACCCAGTATGGCACATCATAGCGGCCATCTGCCACCAGGGCCTCAATGGGACTGCCGCAGCAGTAGTAGAAGCCGCTGCCGGTTTCATATCTGCCGGAAGCGTTCTTCCTCAGCTGCTCCGTCCTCAGAACCGGCTGGGCGATGTAACGGATGCAGTCCTCCACATCGGCCAGCTTCTCCATGACCCCGCGCAGTTCATCCAAAAGGAACAACTGCTCGCCGTCCTCATAGTCGATTTCCAGTCCGCTCAGGTCATCATACCGGGGATAGGTGGAGTTGCGGAGCAGGCGGCTGATGCCCGGCTGCAATTCCGATGCCTGAATAAAAATGTCGCTGATTTTTGCCATATTCATGACCTCCTCTTTTGCTGTCATACTATAAAACAAAGGGATGCAACGGTCTTTTCTGCATGAAAGCCGAAAAATTTTTTGAAAGAAAAGAAGTTGCAAAAATTCTTCTGCTCCTTTATACTGCTATCACATTACATCCGCGAAAATAGTCTGATTTCCCTGTCACAAATCGGGGCGGCGCCAGTCTAATCACTCAGGAGGTGTTTCTATGAGCACGAAAGAAAATCAAGAGTTATCCGCTCTGATCGAGCGGGCCACCGCCGGAGACAGGGCCGCGCTGGAGACGTTGCTGGCCGGTGTGCAGGATCTGGTATTCAATCTGTCCCTGCGGATGCTGGGCACGTTCCATGACGCGGAGGACGCATCTCAGGACATTTTGCTGAAAGTCATGACCCACCTATCCTCCTTCAAAGGGGAGAGCAGCTTCACCACCTGGGTATTCCGCATTGCGGTGAACCACCTCAAGGACTACAAGAAGCACATGTTCGCCCTATTCCCCCTGAGCTTTGAGTTCTACGGAGACGATATCCGCAACGGGAACATTCAGGATGTGCCCGATCTGACGCAGAATGTGGAGAAGGCAATCTTGGCCGAAGAGCTGAAGCTGTCCTGTACGAACGTCATGCTCCAGTGTCTGGACCCGGAGAGCCGCTGTATCTTTATCTTGGGTACGATGTTCCGAGTGGACAGCCGGATTGCCGGAGACATCCTGGGTATTACTCCTGAAGCCTATCGCCAGCGCCTCTCCCGGGTACGGAAAAGGATGGCTGGCTTCCTTTCGGAATACTGCGGTGAGTACGGGAAAGGAACCTGCCGCTGCGCCAATCGGGTCAACTATGCGATCCAGAATCACCGCATCGCTCCCGACCGTCTGGACTTTACCGCCGCCAAGCCCAGCGATGCCGCTGTAGCGGTGACGGCGGCTATGGAGGAGATCGACGGATACTCCCAGCAATTCTCGTTCTGCCGGGCATATCAGTCCACGGAGCGGCTGAAGCAGATGATCCGGGATTTTCTGAATGGCCCGGCCTTCTCCACAGTTGCGGAAGCGTAAAGGAGGCAGGAAATGAATACACAGATGATTTTGGACTATCTGTCCAGCTTGAGCGCCAACAATAATCGGGAGTGGTACCACGCTCATAAGGCTGAGTACCAGACGGCCAACGCACAGTTTGAGGAGCTGATACAGGCTCTGATTCTCCGAATCGGAGAATTTGACAGCAGCATCCTCGGCCACGCTCCCAAGGAGCTGACCTTCAAGCTGGTACGGGACACCAGATTCAGCCATGACAAGTCCCCCTACAACCCCGCGTTCCGGGCGCACATCTCATCCATGGGAAAGCTGCCCATCCCGGTGGGCTACTATCTAATGCTCAAGCCAGGCGGACAGTCCTTCCTGGGCGGCGGCCTGTTTGCCGATATGTTCAAGGACGCCACCCGGATGGTGCGGGATACCATCTCGGAGCATGGCAGCGAGTGGGAGGAAATTATCACGGCTCCGTCTTTTCAAGAGCATTTCACCGTGGGCGGTTCGGCACTGAAAAATATCCCGGCTGGATATGAAAAGAACCATCCCCAGGCCAAATATCTGAAATACAAGAGTTGGTATCTGGAGTATCCGATCCAAGACGAGGAGCTTGCAGACAGCAATCTGTTCCTGTCCAAAGCGGCGGATATTTTCCACCTGATGAAACCGTTCAATGATTATCTGAACAAAGCGCTTGCAGGCTTCAAAATGCCCGCAAGATGATGTGAAATCCCTTTATAAACTGCAAAAGGGTGGTGCCTCCCAATGAAGCGCCACCCTTCTTTATGCTGACAGCACGACATTAACGCCGGAGTTTCATTACCCCAGCCGCTCGAAAATGATCTGCTTCCGCAGATAGAGGTTCGCAACCGCCAGGGTAACATCCTCCCGGCTTTCCGCCTGCATCATTTCCCAGCGGAGGTTATCACAAGTGCTATAGTCATCATCATAGAGCGCCGCCATTACCTTTTGATCGGTGGACACGTCGCTGACGCCGGCCTCGGCGCACTTGATCAACTCGGCGGTAGACAGGAGGGCCTGCTTGGACAGGGCCAGGATCTGTGCCTCCCGCTGGTTGGGCCGGTCCCGCTGAAACAGCTGCCGGGCTTTGGATACAGCAACGCCCTCCAGCAGAACCATCTTTAAGAAAGTCACGGCCCGCAGCGGAATACTCTCCGAGATAGGAATGACATAGAGGCCGCCCAGCAGATCATACAGAGCCTCAAAGTCGGTGTCGCCGCTGCCGGACACAACCAGCCCACGGACCTCCAGCCGCTTCAGGCAGTTCTCAAAGGTTCGGGTGATGGACGGATACAGCGACTGCTCCAGCTTCTCGTAATGCTCCCGGGCCTGCTCCATATTTGCGATGCGCCAGTTGAGGCAGGTCCACAGGGCCATTTCCTGCCGGTCCACCATATACTCCTGGCGGTTGATGATGATCACGGGATAAGCATGGCCTGCGTCATCCCGTTTGCGGCGGAAATTGCCAACGGCGGTATAGCACGTACACATAAAATCGTCCTCCTGTGTTTCAGTCTATATTTCTTTTACGAATCAGCCCTGCTGTTTTCAACAACTCCGCCACAAAGACGGCGGAAGGCGGCATCCTTTTTCAGCTTGGTCTTCGCCCGGGAGATCCACGCCCCTACATGGTTGGGCTCGGTGTGATAGAGCCGGGCGATATCCGCCCCGCTGTAGCCCCTGATTTTCAATTCAAGAGCCTCAATGCCCAACTGGGCCACACCGCTGTATTCCCTCTTGTAGTGTGCCAGCAGGGCGGCCATGTCAATCTGGTCAATCAGGCTGTCCGTCTTATCCTCCACAGAGGGCTCCGGGACAGAGGGAGGGTGTTCATCATCAGCAAAGCCGGGGCCTACCGGCAGGCTGCACAGGTGCTTCTGCTGGGTATTGACGGTCTTGCAGCAGTCCAGCAGGTGGTTACGGATCACAGCGGCAGCATACGTGCTGAACTGAGCGGAGGTGTCGTTATAGGTAGCCGCAGCCCGGCAGAGGGCGAGGGCGCCCTCCTGACTGAGATCATCGTACCCCAGGCCGCACACGCCCTCATTGATCCGGATGTGACGGGAAATGATCCGGCTGACCAGATCCATGTTTTGTTCCACAAGGGCCTGCTGCTCACTGGTTAGGACAAAATCGTATTTCATGGGATTCCCTTCTTTCATTCGTAGATTTCTGAAAATAGTTACGCTGCGCGGGTATTCGGTGCGAGAAATTGGCGGCAAAGCCGGATGACCTGCTCACACCGCCATTCTGAGAACTTGGCGATATGCGCCTCCTCCGCCGGCAGGCCCATCTGCACCTGGAGCCAGTGGTAAGCCGCTGTTCGAGACATCATGCCGCTTTTCCACAAGCGGTTGAAGGCTTCGTGAGCCTCCATACGCTTGATGCGCAGTGGGCGGTTTGCCAGCGTCCCCATCGGGAGGTGGGTGCGACGGTGGGCGCTCACGTAGGAATCACAGATCGGGTATCTGGCGCAGACATACACCTCCTCCCCTGGCTGGCGGTACTCCTGACCGTGAACGGCGGAGGCTGGGCGCAGGAATGCCGGTGAGTTGCAGTAGGGGCATTTAATGTTGATTTGTTTCACGGAATTTCCTCCTCCAAATTAAAGTCTGAAATTGCGTACTTTCCCCAAAGGGAAAAGCACAAATGACAGGGGGTAGCCCTGTCATTTGTTTCAGGTATTTACTTGTCACTTATATTACGCACCGCTCAAAAGCAAATCCGTCCCGAAATTCTGTGAACTTTCTGTAAACAATAAAAGAGCTGGCCCGAACGAGGTTCAGACCAGCTCTTTGCAAAAGAATATAAGGTATGGTAGAATAGCATATCACAATCAGGAGCGGATAGAGTATGACGAATGACAAAGTATTTCAAATGGATTTTGGAAAAGTGTACGGGCTTCTGCTGGACAAGGCCACCAAGAAAAGCCGAACACAGGCCGAAGTGGATGAAATTATCTGCTGGCTGACCGGGTACAGCCCGGAACAGTTGGAGGCGGCCCGCTCTGATAACATCTGCTACGGAGAATTTTTCCGCAGAGCGCCCAAGCCTAATCCGAACCGGATGCTGATCAAGGGCGTAGTCTGCGGTGTCCGGGTGGAGGAGGTGGAGGACCCGCTCATGCGGGAGATTCGCTACCTGGATAAGCTGATCGACGAACTGGCGAAGGGGAAGCCGATGGAGAAAATCCTGCGAGGGCAGGAGAAAACGGATATGTGGGTATGCCCTAAGTGCGGAAGATCATTCAAAAATAGGGAGCAGAGCCATTACTGCGGGAAGGCTCCCGTGACGATTGAGGAGTATATCGCCGCCCAGCCGGAGGAGGCGCAGGACTATCTTCGACAGATCAACGCCGCCATCAAGGCCAGCATCCCGGAGGCCAAGGAGAAAATCTCCTGGAGTATGCCGACCTACTGGAAGGGCCGGAACCTGATCCAGTTTGCGGCCTCCAAGCGGCACATCGGCCTGTACCCCGGCCCGGAGGCTGTGGAAGTGTTCGCCGGGCGGCTGACAGAGTACAAGACCAGTAAAGGTACGATTCAGCTCCCGTATAGCAAGCCGCTCCCACTGGAGGTGATTGGAGAAATTGCGAAGTGGTGTGAGGATAATAATTAAGGCGTACTGCTGTTTTCCTCGCACAGCCTTCGCAGAGGATATTCCTCCGTTCCAGGGAGACGCCAGAGCAGATACTGTGCGTACAGAGCCTCAAAGCCCGCCTCAGTGAGCTGGGCGCAGCACTCGGCGGGGTCGATCCACACCCCGGTCAACTGATAAAACTGTTGAACGGCCAAAATGACCGGCTGGCCGTCCCGGTCTGCCGCCAGCAGATAACCAGGGGCATCCTTTTCTCTCTGGCACTTGATGTAGATGCTGTTCCGCCAGTTACCGGAGCAGGCGGTTAGAAACAGGTATAGCTGTTTTGAGGATATGTTCATACACTGTTGATCTCCCTTCTGATAAAAGACTTGTAAAAGTGCTGAAACTTGTATATAATGAAAGCAGAAGAATGATAGAAAAGAGGATTGTTCCATGGCGGATATGAAATACACAGCAAAGGACAGCGTATTCAGCTTTATTTTCCGCCAACCGGAGAACACCCGCCGGCTCTATCTGACCCTTCACCCGGAGGATGTGGATGTAACGGAGGCCGATTGTAAGCTGGTCACATTAGAACACATCCTCACCAACGGAATGACCAATGACCTGGGGTTTCAGGTACGGGACAAGTTGATTCTTCTGGTGGAGGCGCAATCCAAATTCTCAATCAATATAGCACTGCGGATGCTGCTCTATCTGGCCGCGACCTACAAAGAGTATGTAGAGGAACAAAAGCTGGATCTGTATGGGAGCAAGCCGGTCTCCATCCCCCGCCCCGAGTTGTATATGGTCTATACCGGAGCACCGCGTCAGCTGCCCGAAATCCTTCGTTTGTCTGATATGTATGACGGGCCTGGAGGGGCGGAGATCGAGATCACGGTTCTGAAGGACACAGGAGCAGGAAACATTGTAGATCAATATATCCGTTTCTGCGAAATATCCGATGAACAGCGAAAGCAGTATGGCTATACAATGAAAGCAGTAGAGGAAACCCTGCGGATATGCTGTGAAGAAAACATTTTGATGCCGTTCCTGGCATCACGCCAGAAGGAGGTGCAGGACATCATGGTGACTTTGTTCAATCAGGAGCGTGTAACTGAAATCCATGAATACAATTTGGTCAAGGATGCTAAGCGGGAGGGCCGCATAGAAACTGCAAAAAGTCTGATGGATGCCTTAAACCTTTCTGTGGAACAGGTTTTGACTGCCCTAAAGATACCTAAAGAGGAACATGAGACATACCGGAAGCTGCTGGAAAATCATTAAGCTGGTAGGTGCAAGACATCATGGTGACTTTGTTCAACCAGGAGCACGTAACTGAAATCCATGAATACAATCTGGTCAAAGATGCTCGAAACGAGGGCCAGCAGGAGGGCCTTGAAAAAGGTATCCGTGCGACAGTCCTCACGCTGAAGGAATTTACAGCGGATAAGGCGGCTGTTGCGCAAAAGCTGGTGAAGCAGTTTGAGTTGCTGCCGCAGACTGCTGAGGAGAAAGTGGCACAATACTGGGAATCGTGAAATCCTTGAAGTAGGGCCATACCCGCAAATGTGCAGGGTATGGCCCTGTTTTCTACCCAATAATCCAGAACGGGCCTCCCGCTCCCGCTCGTTTGCTGGCCTCATTCAGTATGATGGACAGATCCCACAGCTTCTCACTCCGCCGGTAGCTGGCGGGGTCAGCCACCATGATCTGCCCGTCCTGTACGCCCCGGAGAACGATGAAATGTCCGCCGGAGGTGAAATGCCCCTTGGTCATAATGGCGACCACCAGCTTCCCATTACTCAAAGCGTCCAGAATACGCTGCGGCTCAGACACCGTACAGCCCTCCACATTCAGGCCCCACGCCTTGGCCGCATTGGGGATCAGGGAGTGGTAGGAACCGCTCTTGCTGCACCAGCCGCCGTTCTCATAGGCCCATTTTGCCATCTCCACAGGGTCAACAATATCGTCTGTCAGGGAGGACACCACAATGGACATGGAGGTGGGGCCGCAGCCGTAGCCGCCGATGTTGTCCGTGCCGTAGGGTTTATTGGCCCAGCGTTCATCCAGTTGATTGAAGTAAACGACCTCCGTGGCGCCGTCCGTAAAGCGGACATTTCCCAGAGAGGCAATCGTAGTGCCTCCGTACTCAGTGTGCTGGAACATTCCATCGCCCAGAAACAGGCTGAGGTTCTGGGCATAGTCCCCGGCCAACGCCTTCTGGTCGTCGGTCAGATGGAATACCGTATCGGCAAAATAACTCTCCCCATTGTAGGAGAGAGTGTAGATGTACCAGGTTTCCTCCTTTGTCTCCACCACGTCCTCGGTGTCCGGGTCGTCATCTTCCACTGTCCGGGTCTCACTGGTGCGGGTATAAGAATAGAGATTGCTCTTGCCCTGCCGGAGTATGGTCTGCATATCTGTCAGGGAGATGGTGTCCCAGCTCTCACCCTTGGCGGCACAGTATTGGGCGATAAAGGAATTGGTGTTGTTGGTCATATCACTAGCGTAAGGATTGACGATCTCGTAGTTGTCGCCGCCAGTGGAGGCAAAGTCCTGGGCAATCCGGGCCTCCGCGTCGGCAATGCCCTCGCCCAGAACCTGATTGACGGCAAAGGCGATGTCGTTGGTGTTCTGGACGATGGCGGCGTTGTCATTGAGGATGGGCTGTCCGGCGCTGCCGCTACTGGTCAGGCCGCCGAAAATCAGAGAGGGCAGCATGAGGACAAACAGCACGGGGAGCATGAGCAGGACTGCAGCAGCAGCAAGAAACTTTTTGCCATGCTGCGCGGCATACAGAGCTGCTCCCGCCGCCGCGCCATAGGGGCCGCCCACCGCTGCGCCTTTTGCGGCTGCGGAGATAGCTTTACCGGTCTTGATAGCCCCGTGGATGGTCTGAGCAGTGCTGGCCGCCTGGGATAAGCTGTTTTTTTCTTGGTAGTTCAGATTTGAATACCCCCCCATCTTGTGTATTTGTTTTATTCCTGCTATAATGTCGCAGGTGATGATAGATGATTTATGCTTGTGACAACTGCCATTTCCTTTTCAGCCGTACCATCGAGCCGGAACAGTGCCCTGACTGTGGGAAATATACCGTTCGTGAAGCGGATGAAGCGGAAAAGCAGAAATATGAAGAGCGACTGAAGCAGCCGCGGGAGATATAAAATGGCCCATTCTTCGCAGCGTGAACGTATCACGCAGTACATACAGGATACCTACGGAACGCAGGCGGAATATTTATGGGCGGACAGTCCAGGCAACGCGATATTCCGACATCCCGCCAGCAAGAAGTGGTATGCCGCTCTGATGCGCGTTCTTCCAGAGAAATTGGGATTGGCCGGAGAAGAAGCCCTCAATGTGATGGATATAAGGTGCAGCACCATTATGATAGGATCGCTGCTCTCTACAAAAGGTTTTCTCCCGGCATACCACATGAATAAGAACCACTGGATCTCAATTATTTTGGACAACTCTGTTTCCGATGACCAGATTACACCTCTGCTGGAACTAAGCTATGACAGCATTGCGCCCAAGCGCAAGAAAAAGCAAACTCAGCCGTTGGAAGAATAAACAGCAGTGCAAATCGTACCGATATGCCGGGCGAAACAGGCCAGGAGGAGCGGGTCAAAGACGCCACAGGCCCCGGTCACAATCATGTCCCTGGCCTGCTGCTGGGTAAATGCAGGCTTATAGACCCGCGGATGCACCAGGGCATCAAAAGCGTCTGCCAGACCTACCACATGCACCCAAGGCGTGATGCTTTCGCCCGCCAGCCGGTCGGGATAGCCGCTTCCGTCCCAACGCTCATGGTGGTGACGACAGACATCGCAGATGGCGGGAAATGCCTCGCACTCCCGCAGCTCCGGTACCCGCTCCAGCAGGTCGCAGCCCTGGATGGTATGGGATTTCATCACCTCAAACTCCTCTCTGGTCAGCGAACCGGGCTTGTTGAGGATTTCCGGGGGGATGGCCCGCTTGCCAACATCATGGAGCAAGGCAAAGGTAGCATAGAGCTGGATCTCTGCTAACGTCAGCGGTGGGATCACAGCGGCGGCGGAGCAGACCCGCAGCAGACTGTCGGTCAAGTCCTGAAACTGTACGCTGTGGGGGGCGTGGTCAATGAGCAGCTGCTCCCGGCGCAGGACGGTAAAGGTTTGTTCCATATCCATGGTCATATCACCTCGCAATTATAAAATAGGGGCGGCCCTCTTTTCGAGGACCGCCCCTTGCAAATGGATCAATAGCCTGTCTTGGGCAGGGTGGGATTGGGCGTCAGCTTGCGCACGACAGTAACCCAGGTGGCCTGGCCGGTCTGCCAGGTGCCTTGGTACTTGCCGCCTACGTCGGCCCGGTTGATGATCTGGTAGCCGTTGGCGATGGTGCCCAGGACCTGAACCGTCAGCGTGGGATTGCTGGTGGACTGGAAACCCACAGGCACTTTGCCAAAGTCCAAATAAATATCTGTGACATACTCGCCGGCCTGGGTGGGGATAGCGTTCAGGCTGAAGGAATAGCTGCTGCTGGTGAGCAGGTTGGACGCCAGCACCTGATAGGTCCCGGAGTAGTTGGTCTTATAGAGGATACGGTAGTTGAGCCGGGCGCTGTAGGTGCCGGTGGTGAATACCGTGGCCCTGGCCGCGTCGGTGGGAATCCGGTCGTGCCAATAATAGCTGTCCAGAGGCACATTGCTGGTGTTCGCCACAGTGAAGTCGTAGCGCATCTGGCTCCCGGCCAGCACCTCGGCGTTGCCCCGCTTGGTGATGACCACGCCCAGGTTAGAAGGCTTGTCGTAGTCGCTCACCTTGATGATCTGGCCCGAATACTCCAGAGTCTCATCAAAGGTCTTGCCGCTGACCTGCCAGTAGGCGGGGGCGGTCACCTCGACAATTTTATACCGGCCCAAAGGCAGGGGCTTGGAGGCGGCCACGCCGCGGGCGTCCGTGGTGATGTAATCCACCACTTTTCCGCTGCGGGCCTCGCTGATCTCATACACAGCGCCCTGGAGGGGAGCACCGGCGGGGGTTCCGGTGACCTCGTTGTACTCGGCGGCAAACTTGTGGATCTGGAACTGCCCTGTGATGGGCACGTTCTCCCAGGTGATCTCAATGGTCTTGCCCGGCTGGACGTAGACGGTCTTGTACTCCTTGTCCAGCTCATAGCCGGGCGCGGCCTCTAGCTCACGGATGAACAGCTTGCCCTTGCCCTGTACGGTGAGGTCGTCGATGTAAATATACCCCTCATTATCGGTGGAATACTCCCCGATGGGGTTCTTATTCTGGTCATAGACCAGGAACTTCACATCATAAATTCCCTCGCCGGTGACGCTGTTCACCTTATGAATAATGATGCCTGAGAAGGGGGCGTTGGTCACGGTCAGAGTGGTGGTCTTGCCGTCCTGGACAGTGAAGTAATGGGGCGTGCTGTCGATTTTGAAGCCTTCCGCCGCCTCGATTTCCACCGCGTAGTAGTCCCCGGCGTCCATGGGCAGGAACACCCGGCCATTGTCGCCGGTGGTGATGGTGTCCACCAGCCCGCCGTCCATCTTCCGAATTTCAAAGGTCACGCCCTTGATGCGCTGGGACTTGTCCGACTCGGAGACCTTAATCAGTTCCAAACCGCCCACAGGGGTGTTGTAGAAGGTCAGGGTCTGTCCCTCGCCCTCTTTGATCTCAATGCTCTTGGGCGTGCTGTCCAGTACGAACCCATCCACCGTCTTTGTTTCCTTCGCGGTGATGACCGTTCCAGCCTTCAGATCGGAGAGCACAATGCGTCCATATTCGTCCGTGCGGTAAATGCCGTTGTTGGGTCCGACATAGGCACCGGAGCTGTCGGTGATCAAAAACTCGACTCCGGCCAGGGGCTGATCTTTGGTCCCCGTCACCAGCTTCTGGATCGTGAGGGTCGTTCCGGGCGTATTATACACGGTGAGGGTCTGGGTATCCGCCGGGTTGACGGTGACCACCTGCCGCTTAGTCCCCGGGTCGATGGTGTACCCAGGGATCGTCTTTGTTTCCTCGACGACTACGGTTCCCACCACAGGAACACGAATTTCCCCATTGGCGTCCGTAGTGTAAAGACCCAAAGAAGATAGATGCCCATTGGCGTCGTCCACGTACTCGCCGGAGGCATAGCTCAGTTTGAACTCCACCCCGGCCAACGGCTGGGAAGTCAGCTTATCCAGTTTCTTGATGACGAGGTAGCCGGTTGCCTTGTTGACAAACCGGAGGGTCTGGCCGCCGATGCCGCCCTTGATCTCGATGCTTTTAGGGGTGGAGTCCAGCACCACGCCGTCGGGAACTTTGACCTCCTTGGCGGTGATGGTGATTCCCGGCTCCAGATTGGGGATGACGATGCGGCCATTTTCATCGGTGGTGTACTCGCCATTGTCGGGGCCGACCACGGCGCCGCTGCTATCCGTCACCAGGAACGTGACGCCCTTGAGGGGCTGGTTCCCACTCTCCGTCTCCAGATACTTCTCAATCGTGAGGGTGGTCTTGGGGATGTTTTCCACAGTGATGTCATTGCCGCCGCCCACTGTGCCGGTATTGCCCGTGTTGCTGGTGTTCCCGTTGCCGCCGGTGGTGTTCCCGCCGCTGGAGACACTGTTGCTGCCGTTGCGCACGATGATGGTCCGAGGCGTGGGATCGAGGACGTAGTTGGAGGGCACCTTGGATTCCACCACCACAACGGTGGAGTTGGGCATGAGGCCGGTGACAGTCACAGTCCCGTCCGCGCCGGTGGTATAGCGGCCAAGGATATTACCGTCGCCGTCTTTCAAGGTGAACTCAGTGTTGGGTACGGGCTTCCCCGTAACTGCATCCAGTTTCCGCAGCGTCAACGAACAGAGGGGTTCGTTATACACCACGATTGTCTGGGTGTCCGCAGGATTCACCTGGACCGTCTGGATCTGAGTGGCCTGGTCGATGACGTGGGTGGGGAGGGTCTTGACCTCCTTGACCACGACGGTTCCGACAACAGGAACGCGGATCTCCCCGGCATCGTTGGTCTTGAACCGCCCCTTGCTGGACAGGTGGCCGAAGTTGTCATCCACATAGCTTCCGTCCGCATAGGTTAGCTCAAACTCGACATTCGCCAGCGGCTGCTTTGTGACAGAATCCAGTTTGCGGACCACCAAATATCCGGTCTTTTTGTTATAGAAGCGGAGGATATTGGCCCCGTCATCACTGATTTTGATGGTCTTGGTTTCGCTGTCCAGCACCACGCCCTCTGGCACTTTGATCTCCCGCACGTTCACAGTGGTTCCAGGTTCCACTCCAGCAATGACCACCCGGCCATCCTCGCCAGAGATATACTCGCCGTTGCTGTTGCCGACCACAGCCCCACTGGAATCGGTGACCAGGAAGGTAACGCCCTTCAGGGGCTCATTGCCGCTCTCGGTCTCCAGGTACTTTTCAATGATCAGAGTGTTCTTGGGGGAATTGTAAAAATAGGCGTGCTGCGTATCGTCCGGGTTGACCACAATGGTCTGGCTCCGGGTCTCCGGGTCGATGGTGTACCCAGGGATGGTGGCCTGCTCGGTGATTACCACCGTGCCCACGATGCCCTTGATGGTAATGGTCCCATCCGGCCCGGTGTAGTAGATACCGTTAGAGGACACTTTGCCGTTTTCATCGTCCACCACGCAGCCGGGGGCGTAGGTTACCTTGAACTGTACTCCGGCCAGGGGCGTCTTGCGGTCCAGGCTGCTGTACTTGTGAATCACCAGGGACCCCAGAGGCTGGTTAAACAGCTCAATGTTATAGGTGCCGGGACCCTTGACCTCAATGGTCTTGGGCGTATCGTCCAGCAGGAATCCGGGTTTGCTTTTTACCTCCTGCACGATATAGCTGCCGGGCTCCACGGGGATCTTGATGAACCCCTCCTCATCGGTACGGAACTCGCCGTTAGACTCGCCTACCACGGTTCCGTCCGTCCGGGTGACGCGGATCACCACGTCGCTCAGAGGCTCCTTCGTGGTGGACGACATCTTTTTGATGACGAGATTCCCCACAGGCTGGTTGTAAAAATAGACGCTCTGGTGGTCGTCCGGATTGACAACGATGGTCTGGCTCTTGCGGTTTTCGTCAATCAGGTAGCCGGGAATTGTGGAAATTTCCGTGAATACCAGTGTGCCGGTGACCCCGGAAATGTTGATCTGGCCCTCGGCATCCGTATAATAGATACCATTGCTGGACAGCTTGCCGCCGATGTTGTCTACCGCCTGCCCGTTGGCAAAGGTGATCTTGAAGCCCACGCCCTCCAGCGGCGTCCGGCGGTCCAAACTGCTGAACTTGTAGAGCGTGACGGACCCCTTGGGCTGGTTCCTGAACTCCAGGCTCACCGTCTGGCCCGCCTTGATGGTGGCTGTCTGGGGCACGTCGTCCAGAATGTAGTTTTCTTTTGCCCTGGTTTCGCGCACCACCAGCGTGGTACCGGGGTCGATATTGGAGATCAGGATGGTGCCGGCGCTATCGGTAACGAACTTGCCGTTGGCGTCGCCAATCATGGTCCCGTGGCTGTCGGTGATGAAAAATTCGCAGTCACTTAACGGCTCATGGGTGCTGGCGTCAATTTTCTTGACAAGGAGGGAACCTTTAGGACTGTTGCCAAAATAGAGCTGCACCACGTCCTGCTCCTTGCCGGAGATGTAGGCCGTCTGGGGGGCGGTGTCCATGACATGATCGCCGTCGCTGGCCAGCTCCTCCACGGTGTAAGCGCCGGCCTTCAGGCGGTTGATAGTGAAGCTGCCTCCAGGGCCGGTCTTGTAGGTGCCGATCACCGTGCCGCCTGTGCCGCTGGTCCCGGACATATAGCGGACCTGGAAAATAGCGCCCTCAACCGGCTCACCAGTGACGCTATCATATTTCCAGACCACGAGTGCCGAGAGGGGCGTATTTTGGAAACGGACGGTCTTGCTCTCATTGCCGTGGATAATGACCGTCTGGGTGAGAGGCTCCTTGAGCTGGAATCCGTCCGCCGGCTCCACCTCCGTGATGGTAAATTCGCCGGGGTACAGCCGCTTGCCCAGCTCATGGACGCGGATCTCGCCTCTGGAGTCCGTAAAGACTTCACCGTAGTCGATGGTGGCGGGGGCCTCCGCCGCCTCGCCGTTGCTGGTGTAGACCACATGGAACTTCGCGTGCTCAATCGGCTCCCCAGTGATGGAATTTTCCTTGAAAATGGTCAGTTCCGGGGCCTTGCGGTTACGGAAAACCACCGTCTTTTCATCGCCGGGGCTGAGGGTGATGGTCTGTACCCTGTCCGCGTCCTTGTCGGGGAGGTAGTAGGGCGACGGAACGGATTTTTCCGTGATCTGATAGGTGCCGGGGGCAACGCGGAGGGAGACTGTGCCGTCTGCGCCGGTGGTCCAGTCGTCCTGATAGGTGCCGTCCAGGGCCTTGACGGTCAGGACCGTTCCGGGGATCACGGCCTGCGTGTCCGCGTCAATTTTTTTGAGGGTGAGCAGAGGCTTTTTCTGGTTTTCAAAACGGACCTCCTTTTCATCACCCGAGTTGAGGCTGACGGTCTGGGTGGGGGTGTCGCTGACATAGTAAGGCTCCGGTACAGACCGCTCTGTGATTTTATAGGAGCCGGGGGCAACACGCAGCTCCACCGTACCGTCCGGGCCGGTGGTCACATCCTGGCGGTAGTCGCCGTCAATGGCTTCAATCAGGAAGTTTGTGTTGGGAATACAGACGGCGGGGTTCGTTCCCTTCTCAATCTTCGAGATTTTGAGCAGAGGCTGCTTGAGGTTGTCAAAAATCAGCTCCTTGCTGTCGCCGGCCTCCAGCCAGATTGTCTGGGTGGGGTTATCGCTGACCACCCAGGGGTCCGGGACGGAAATTTCCGTCACCTCGTAGCTGTCCACAGGGATATTGGAGAGGACCGCTTTCCCGTCCGGCCCGGTGGTCACATCGTTGTGATAGCCGTAGTGGATGCCCTTGATCTCAAAGTGGGTGTCCGGGATCATGTCGCCAGTCTGGGCGTCCCGCTTCAAAATGGTCAAATTCGGAAGCTTCTTATCGGAGGCCGTCACCGTGACGGTGCCGCCGCCGTTGATGGTGGCCTGATCCACATGGGCGATGACCGGCTCAGTGAGGGTGGCGAAGGGGGACGGAGCAGACACCTCTACAAAGGCATACATGCCCTCGGTCACATCGGTGACAGTGATGGAACCGTCCGCTTTCGTTTCCTCGGTACCGACGATCTGGCCGTCCTTGACGATGTTGAATACCGCGCCGGGGAGGGGATTGCCGCTGTCGTCCAGTTTCATCAACCTGACCTTCACCTTGGCATCATTCTCGAATACCAAAGCCACATCGGTCCTGCCATCCCAGACAAAGGTCTGCTTGGTCTTGCTGACATCCGGGCTCTTGGTGTACCCCTCCGGCGGAGTGACCTCCTCCGCTGTAAAGCTGCCGATGGGCATATCCTTCCAGGGCACGTCGGTCAGGTAGCCCCCCGACCCGGTAACATAGGTGCCGGTGAAGTCGTTGTCTATGCCGGTGATTTTGATCACCGCTCCGGCTAGGCCCTTGGTGGGATCGTCCGCATCTACCTTGCGGATGCTGCCTTCACCGGTAATCACCGGACTGTCGGTAAAGGTAACGGTCACAGTCTTATCGCTGCCGCTGGGCAAGACAACGTACTGCGGTCCGGCGTTGTCAATCTCATAGTCGGTCGGTGGCTCCAATTCAGTCACGGCGAAAGTGCCGGCCTCCAAATTGGGTACGGTGACGGTGCCGTCGCTCCCTGTCACCACCTCCTTGGAGTAGGAGCCGTTCTCAGAAGCGACGAGAAACCGGGCGCCGGGCAGGGTCTTGTTGGGGTTGGTACTGTCCACCTTCTTGATGATCAGGCTGTACTTCTCCCGGGTGACGGTCAGCTCGCCCACCATGACAGCCTGCACATCGTTGGAGGGGTGATAGCTGGAGCCGGGGCCGGTGTAGGAATACTCGTAGACCTCGCAATCGCCCCAGACGCCCTGTGCTCCCAGATCCAGAATATACTGGGCGCGGTCGCGGAAGGAGATGCCGTCCAGCAGGTCGTCAATACTGGAATAATTCGTATGCTCCAGGTTATTGTAGACGCACACCAGTTCCTCGGCACAGGCGGTTGCAGGGTCGGAGAGCAGGCCAGTTTTATACCGCCAGACAATGGCCTGCACCCAGGCGTTCATCGTCCAAGTGTAGTCGCTGCCCCACACCTCGTCGCTGCCGAGGGCAATGGCCTGATCTGTGAACACGCCGCTGGAATGGGCATAGAAATAGGCCATCATCGTCTTGACGGTGGGATCGGAGACGGGCTTGGGGTTGCCCCATGTGTGGCCCTTTAGCGACCACCCCATCCCTTTTCCCTTTTCGGCGCAGAAGCCCATCGTGCTCTTTCCATTGAGCCCAAAGTGCATCTGATGGAGATAGCACTCGCCCAGGGCCGGGGAATCGTACTTGACACCGTTGTAAGCGCAGTCATCCATTTTGATGGTGCCAGGGCTGGCGGCGAGAGCTGTGGCCGGCAGCAGCCCCAGCACACACACCAGCACCAGCAGCAGAGCCGTCATGCGGGTGAGAGAGAAACGCAGTTTTCTCATAAATCAAAAGCTCCTTTCCATTTTTGAGCATAAAAAACGGCCCTCCAGCTTGCGCTGAAAGAGCCGTTTCCGGTTCCTATTCGGTTACGCATAGAAGTTGACGCTGTTTGGGATTCCAACGAACATAAAGCAGTAGGTAATGCCGTCATACTGGGTCACGCCCACGCCAATGCAGTCACAGGCCGGGTCGATCATGGTCTCGAAGTGTCCAGGGGAGCTGATCCAGTTATCGACAGCCCTCTGGGCGGCGTTGGCTGTGCCAGTGAACACGGTGAGGTTGTCGCCGAAGCCGTAGGGGTAGCCGGCGTCTTTTGCAGCCTGGCACTCCTCCTGGGAGTGATGCCAGGTGTAGCGCCGGTCGGAGCAGGTCTGGGCGGCGTTCATCAGGGCCTCGTTGACAGAAAGCTCCGACACGCCGTTGGCGGTACGGGCCTGATTGATCAGGCGGATCATCTCCAGCCGGATCTCCAGATTGTCCGTCAGGCCGGCGCTGTCCTTCCCAGCGGATGGGGCGGGGTCAGCGGCGGCAACGGTGAGCGTCAGGGTCCCATATTCCCCGGCCCGGTTTGCGGCGGTGATCTCCGCCGTACCCTCCGACTTGGCGACAGCCACCCAGAAAGTCAGCACCTGCTCCACCGCCACCGTATCCGGGTCGCTGGAGGTGACAGTGTACGCCGCCCCGCTGGGGCCGATGATCAGACCGCTGCGCTCGCCAATCTCCAGAGAATTGCCTTTGTAGCTGTTGACGCGGATAGAGTTCGGGGGGGCTGCCGCCCAGGCAGAGACAGCCAGCCCCCAAAAGAGCGCAGCTGCCAGTGCCGCTGACATCCATTTTTGTCTCATAAGAAAACCTCCATTT
Source organism: Oscillospiraceae bacterium (assembly GCA_021771675.1). Next base: position 42,361 of record JAETOP010000008.1, read on the forward strand.
CTGTTGTGATACTATTTTATACGGTCAGAGACGGAGTTTTTCAACAAGCCCGCTTACTTTTTTTCGACCGCCTGCACCACGACCCGGCTCTCCGGGTGGTCGGCCAGACAGGTGGTGAGCGTAATGCGGTTGTCGGCAGTGGACTGGAGATAGCTCCAGTCGGTGTTGGAGATGATCTTTACCTCCGTGACCGAATAGGTTCGGGTGCCGTAGACGGTGGTGTAGGTGATGGAGTCGCCCTGCTCCAGATCCTTGATGGAGCCAATCACATACTTAGCCCCCCGGTTGTGGCCGCAGAAGCAGGCGTTTCCATCCCAGGCGGAGGTGGAGCTGTAATGGCCCAGCCCCTTTTTCATGCTCTCGCTGGTTTCGCCCTCCCAAACCTTCATGTTGATCTTCAGGGAGGGGATCTTGATGGTGCCGATGCTGCCGTCCTTATAGGCCATGCCCTCCACGCTGGTGTAGGCGGGCTGCTGATAGGTGGGGGTGGTGGGAACTGTGGGAACGGTGGGGTTGGTGACAGAGGTGGAGCTGCCGGCGCCGGTGCCCTCGACCAGCACCGTGATGGGGCCGTTGCCGCCAGCCACGCCGTAGCCGCCGCCGCCCGTCCCAACAGTCTGCTGGAGGCCGGGGAGGATGGTGCGCTCCATCACGCCGGTCATGGTGGTGCTCTGGACGCCGTACTCCAGCTCCGGCACCTGGTAGTCCACCACATTCTTCCCACCGTAGTTGTACTGGCTGCCGTAGACATCCTCATAGCTGGTGCTGCCGTAGTAGTCCTGGGGGGCGTCCGTAGTAAAGGAATAGTCCGACGCGAAGGCCGGGACGGTCAGGGACAGCGCCGCCGCCACGGACAGCATCAGCCCAGCGATTTTTCTGATGTGCTTCAAGTGGGTTCCTCCTTTTCTTCCGAGGGGTCGAACTCATGCCAGTCCCCAGGGCGGTCCTGGAGGACGGTGTAGGCATAGTCAGCCGACCGGTGATGAACGGTGAAGGTCTGGCCCAGCAGCTTCTTTGCCAGGGGCCGCTTGATCTCCACCGCGACAATGCTCTCCGGGTAGGGGTCCAGTCCGGTGATGTCCACCTCCGGCCGCTGGGGTTCCACCCGGTACTTGGCGATCAGCCTGTAATCTCTGGGCCGGTCGCCGGGGACATAGATGTAGACGTTCTTGCGGTGCAGGTACAGGTAGGCCCCGCCCCCGGCCAGCGCCGCCAACAGCAGAATGATAAACAGCGGCCCGATGATGGCAGCGGCGTTCCCACCGAACAGGGAGCCGCCCTGGCTCCTGACCGGCTCGGTGGGCTGCGGGGTCTCCGGCACGATCTCCGTTCCAACGTAGACCACCGTATAGGTGATGGTGTCCACCCCGGAGGCGGTCACAGTCCCCTTGTACTCTGCGGTAGAAACGTAGCCAGTTGCGACCTGATAACTGGTGGAGGCGGAGTAGGTTGCCACAGCCTGATAGCTGGAGGGGGCCAGCACATCGCCTACCAGATCGGTGCCGATGACCTGCCACTCCACATTGGCGAGGGTCAGCGTCTTGCCGTCCTTGACGGTGGTTGCTGGAACATAGGACATATCATTCCGGTCCAGCGGCCCGATGGTCTTGGTGGCAGTCACCTTCCCGCTCTTGGTGGCGTAGCCCGCCGCCTCGGTGGTGATGGTGGTGTGATCCAGGGCCAGCTCGCCGGAAAATTCCCCGTCATCATAGGGGATGCTGGGGGCCAGCTGCTCCAGAACGGTATTGAGGTCCTTTTTTCCTGTCTCCACCGTCACCGTCTCGGTCACAGCCTTGGTCTCCAGGAAAGTATGTTCATCCTTGGTGGTATAGGCCCAGGTATAGGTGAAGCCGTCGTAGGTAAACGACGGCTCCTTCAGTGTCTCCGGGTCTGTACCGGGAGGAAGCTCATAGGTTTTGACGATGCGCTGCTGGCCGTTGAGGTTCTCCACCACCAGACTGACCGGGACCTCCGAGGCCAGAGCGGTGGTCATCAGCGACAGTGCTAGCAGTACCGACAGCGCCAGATGCCTGAAATGCTTCATAGGCGACTCCTTTACAGATTTTGTTTGATGATTCTGGTGATGATGCCGATTGCGATTCCCTTTTCCTCGTCCAGCCGGGTGACGGCGAAGCTGACATCATCTTTCTTGCCAGGGGTGCGCAGATCATAACAGGCGTGGGCGATGGCGTTGACGCCGTTGTTGAGCCGGATGTAAACCACACCGCCCCGCACATCGGTGACCCGGCCGGCATAGCGACACTGGGGCTGGCATTTTTTCACATTGTCCAGATTGGTAGTGGAGGACACACTGCGCACATCGGCGGTGATGGTCATGCCCTTCAGACTGCTCCGGTCAATGGTAAGCACACGGATCAGGATACGGCTCCCCACACTGAAATGGTCGCGGGCATCACCCAGCCACTCCCAGGAGAGATCGCGGGCCACAATAGCGCACTCCACACCGAACGCCTCTACCCGGATGATTTTCTCCGCCACGGCGATTACGCGGGCCTGAACTACCCGGCCCTCATAGATCAGGTGCTCACCCAGGGCATCGGTATCCATGTAAAAGCTCTGCCGTTTACGGAGCATGGCGTCCTTTCGGCTCGCCACGATACTCCGGGTGTTGGAATCGATGCCCTTCACCATGAAGTCGATCTCAGCCCCCAGCATAGTGGAAAGCATCCGGTTCAGCCGGCCCATCAGCTCCAGGTACTCCCGGTTGGAGGGCATCTCGCCGGTGTAGAGAAGCATCTCCAGAATGGGGATCGCCACCCGGAAACCCTTGTAGTCCACGATTGCCAGCGTCCTGCCGGATTTGGTCTGTTCCACGCCGCCCAGAATGCCGGTGAGAATACGGCGGGTACGGTAGGCGTTGCGGATCTCATGCCAAACGATTTCTTCCCGCTCCTCCTCCGTCTGAACACGATCACGGGCGTCGATAGTCAGCACGTAATCGCTGCGCTGGCTGGGGGCAGTCCGCCGGGTACGGGGACGGGCGGTACGTTCCGCCGACGCCCCACCCGCATCGGCGGCCTCCATGGGATTCTGCTCAGAACCAGGCGATGTCTCCGGAAGCATATCGCCCGCCGGTGCCTCCATCAGAGGAGGGGGATCATCCTGCGGAGCCGGTTCACCGCCCTCCGCAGGAGGGAGGGGAACGGTGCTCTCCATCTCATGCAGCAGATTTTCATACTGAGGATCGGCAGCGGAATCTTCCATGGGCGGGTCGCCGGGAGCCTCCTCCGTCACACCGTTGTCTCCATCGCCCTCAAAAGGGGCCGTCCCTTCTTCCGGGACAGCGGAGTCCTCACCCCCATCGGGCGGCAGCGCACTGTCCGGCAGCTCTTCGCCATTCAATGCGCCGCCAACCGGAATGGCCTCCTCAGTGCCCTCCGTCGGGGCCTCACCCTCGGGGAGCTGAGGGGTCTCCTCCATCCCAGGGTCATCGGGAACAATCTTTTTTCTTGCCATAGGCTGTTAGTCCTCCTTTTTCAGTTTTGGTTTGGATAAAATAGAATCTTTAGTTGCGGTTACAACCCGCTTTTTAGGTACGGGTTCAGGCGGCTTTGTCTGAGGTGGCACGGTAACAGCGGGCTGAGAGTCCTCTGGAGCTATCACCTTCGCTGAGGATTTTGCCGGTGCTGGCGCCGCCGCCTTTGGAGGGGCTGCTTTTTTTGCCGGTGATTTGGGTCTGGTTCGAGCGGGCTTGGGCGGGGCGGATTTCACCTCCTTCCTCTCCGCCTTTGGGGTCTCCTGCCATGCGGGAACATGGGAGGCGGCCTTGCTCGCGCGCAGTTTCTTCGATTCGGGATGCTTGGAATAGTCGTACTTATCAACCTCCAGTACGTTTCTTCCGCGGAGGATGACCAGTGCCCGGTCAACATCCATCCGCAATACTTCGTCCATGGTCATCAGCTTGCGCTTGCCCACGCCGCTGGTCTCCCGGTACTCCGGTGTATAGTTAGAGATGCGCCAGGTGCCCAGCTGTTTGGCCTTGCTGGTAACGGCGATAGATGCCTCACCTGTGCGGTCAGAGATAAACTGCGCGGTCAGGGCGTCGGTACAGCCCAGGAACAGCGTAATGTCGCAGTTGCCCAGAATCTCCTGCCACTGGTTCTGCGGGTATCGGTTTTGTAGACCGGCGAGATTCTGAAACACGCAGGACATACTGATGTTCCGGGAGCGGATGACCGAGATTTTTCGAGATAGGTCAGGAATGACCCCGCAGGCACACAACTCCTCACCCAGCACATGGACGGGAACAGGGAGCGCCCCGCCAGGACAGTTCTGGTCGGCGTAACGTACCAGCTTAATGAAGATGAACGACAAAAACAGCGAGGACAGGAAATCAAAGGTGCTGTCCTGGTCGCTGGTGATACAGTAGTAGGCGCAGGGCTGTTTGCCCGGCAGCTCCAGGTCAATTTCATCGTGCCCGGTGATGTTGCGGATGTCCTGATTCTGAAATACCTGGAGCCGAGAACCAAGGCCAATGATGACACCGCCCCGGACGCTCTCTGAGGACTGCTTAAAAATGCTGTAGGGGGCCTTGGCCGGGTGGGAGATGTCCAGCACATCAAAGATGGCGTTCAGCTCCTTTTCGCTGCTCATGGCAAGGAGCTGATACACCTCACCGATGTTGCGCTTCTCCGGCGGATACCCCCGCTCCACATAGAGCACCAAGGCTTTCAGCAGATTTAATTCGGCACTGTCCCAGAAATGGTCTCCCCGGTCGCTGCCGGTGTTTTTGATGATAACGTCGCAAAAAAGCTGTGCCATCAGCTCCTGACCCTCGATCTCGGAAAGGCAGTTCCAGGAATCGGAGGCGGCGGGCGTGACCAGGTTGAACACCTTCACGGTGTAGCCCTGATCCCGCAGGTAGGCGCTGCTTTTTTCGTAGAGCTCACTTTTGGGATCACAGATGACCAGTGAGGACCTTCGGGCGGCACTTTGCAGAATCATATTCATGCAAAAAGCCCTGGTCTTTTTGGAGCCGCTGGCGCCGTACACCGCCAGATTTCCGTTAAACCGGGTCTTTTCCGGGACACAGACCACCTCGCCGTCTATCTCACCCAGGATGATGCCGTGGTGCTTGCGGATGTTGGGAACCACATCCAGCACACCTTTCATCTCTTTCTTAGTCATAAAGCCGGCTGTGCCATAGGTACCCTTGTTGGAATAGATCAGGTTGCGCTCCCGGTCATATGCGCCGGTCTCGCTGTAGCCCATCCGCATGACCATAAACACCAACATAGCCAGCGCCCCCACACAGCCGCCCACACCATACAGGCCGTAGGGCCAGCGGAACACGGCAGCGATGCAAGCCAGGAAACCACCGTCGGGGAACTCCGGCGCAGTGCCGAAAACTCCGCCCGCCGCCTGCCATACATCGTAGTTATAGAGGAATTGCGCAATATAGCCGCCCCCATAGAGCAGGGCGACCAGAGCGATAGGCAATACGATCAGCAGCTTAATCAGTTGTTTGCGGGAGATAGGAACACACTCCTCTCATACGCTTCAAAGTCGATGCACTGGATATTGACTCTGGGGCCGCATATCTGTTTCAACACATCCTCCTGGAAATCAAAACAGAACAGCGTCCCTGTTTTCCCATGCAGCTCCAGGGCAGTGTCAAACCGTTTTATGCGGGGCATATCACAGGTGTAGGCGAACAGCACCGGAGAATCGCCGTCCATAGCATCGTTTTCCACGATCCAGTCAGGGCGGCAGGGAGCCAGATCCTGGGAGAGAATATCGTCCAGAACTGTCCGCTGTTCAGCGTCACAGAGCAGCTGCAAAATCAACTCTCCCTTGTGGTCGCTGGTCAGGTAGTAGAAGTGCTGGTAATTTCCATCCAGTACAAAGTAGTCCCGCTGTCCACCGCCATCATTCATCAGCGGAATCATCCGCTCCATATCCTGGCCGAACACGATGGCACTCAACACAGCGTTCTGGTACTGGCCCGGGAGCCGGCGTTGACATAGCTCTGTCTGGAGCATGGCTTTGAGACGCATTTCCGCTTTGTACTCCCACTTCATCGCAAAGGGGCCGGTGTTGTAGACAGTGAAAATGACACCATCGGTCAAAAGAAGGCCGGTCGAGCGGGAACCGCGTATCTTGACGGCCTGTGCGCCCAAGCCTTTTACCTCTCTGGAACTGTAGTAGGCGGGCCGGCTGATGTACGGAGCGGCGGCGGGCGGCGTAGGGCTGAATATGTCAGGCTTTTCCCAGGGGAATACAGAGACGTTGGCATTGAACATTGTCACCAGCACCTCGGCCATACGGTGGAGCCGCAGGCGGCGGGGGACTTCCGACTTCAACAAATTTGTCTCGGTACTGCCGGAGAGATAGGGCAGGAACCGATCCGGCCACTTGTCCACCAACAGCTTTTTAGCCGTCGTGGTCAGCCGGAGCGCCCGCAGCCCATCACGATAGTAAGTCCGCAGGAGTTTTTCTCCTTTAAGCGATTTGAGGATTTTTTCCTGGTATGCGCCTGTACTGGGCAGACGGCTTACCTGGGCTGTGGGGAACTCGCCGGACAGAGCAGTGAATGTCAGCAGCAAATTTGCCAACGTGTCCTCGGGCGGTATCTGCTTACTGCCAGCAGCCATATTGACACCACCTCTTTTCGCTGTTTTTTACCGTGGGTGCGTATAACTTCGGTATTTTTCATGCTGGCCCAGGGAGGGAAAATCCCCTGCCGCACAAGACTTTGCTGAAATTTACCGAGGGTCCCAAAACGGAAGCTTCAAAACAGCCCAAAATGGGACCCCTGTTTCGAGGGCACTTTTACTACAAATCCGTGATGGACTGCAGCGCCGCCTGACGTTCCGCCAGCCACTTTGGGAAGTGCGCGCTGTCCATGATGGAAATTCGGGTGCAGTCCGCCTCGCCCAGCTCGGTGGTGTTGTAGGCGTCGCACAGCAGGCCGCTGTCATCAGTCAAAATGAACGAGGCAGCCACATCCAGAAACTGCTTCAGCTCCAGATTGTCGTAGTCCCGCACCCGACGCTCGGGAAGATCCTGACAGTAGACATGGGAGAAGCAGACCACGCAATGCTGGAGCCGGGGCAGAGGATGGCTCCTGGCATATTGACTCATTGCGGCGGTGAAAGGGTCCAGCAGGTATTCTGTACTCTGCCGCTGCTTCCGCTTTGGGAGCAGGCAGGGCAGCGTGATTTCCAGAACACCATCGTTCTCCTCCACCCTGATTCCCTGCATAACAGCGGCGGAGGTCAGATACTCCTCCTTTTTGATGTTGGTGGTGGAGTAGATCAGGTGCCTCAGCCGGCAGGCGATGTTCTCCGCCCGCAGCGCTGCGTCGGTGGACAGCACCTCGTAGTTATCGGGGTATCTCTGAATATCAGTGGTGTTCATGGCATAAAGGGCATTGGTCAGCCGGTTCAGATCGGCCAGAATGGATGTAATACGCTGGGATAGAATCGCTCGGTTCAAGACCGTCCTCCTTCCTTATTCTCTCTGATAGTATTGAACCTCCCCATCCGGGGAAACAGTGCAGTAGCCGCGGACATTGGGAATCTCCAGCTCCGGAATCTGCTCCGGCTTGTCCACCAGAATCAGGTAGCTGGACGCCTCCTCCGCCGGGGTGGACAGGATGTGATTGATCAGCGTCTCTTTGCCGGACGCGGCATGGATGACCTCGTACACCTCGCCGTCCGCGAAAAAAATCAGCTTGGCGGGGAAATCGCCAACGGAGTGGAACTCCACTCGGTCGATGAAGTCCGCCAGCACCCAAATCGCGGCCAGCATACCCTTGTCCACATCCTCGGCGCACTCCGGGGCGGCGCAGTACAGGCCGTCAATGTGCCAGATGCGCCCCTGCTTGGTCAGATAGGACAGAAGGTTCTGGACCTGGCTCCGTTTCCCGGGGTAGAGGCGGAGAAGCTGCTCCTCCATCAGCGCCCGGTACATGGTAATATCACGGAGAATACTGGTGGCCTCCTGCCCGTAGATTTGTTCTCTCGTTTTCATATTCTGCCTCCCATACGTATCATTGCCGTATTATTGGCGTATTCCGGCGGTATAAATGCGGCGTTTATACGCACAGCAGAGACCTCTGTACGTATAAACGCCGCATCGCCGCCTTGAAAAGTTGCTTAGACGTATTCGTGGGGTCTTACAGTGGTATCGAAATTGGGAGACGTATCCGAAGCGTACCGCTGCCGTACTGCCGCCTCCCGAATACGCACTATCCCGCCTCCTGGCCCTCGGCCCGGTTCAGCAGCTCCTGAAGCTCCCGGCGGTCGGTAGTGATCAGCTCCTTCTCCATCTGGCTGCATTTGATCTCCACCGTCACATTATTGTTGTTGGTGCTAATAAGCCCGCTGCCCCGCTCAAAGTGGGTGATCTCCATGACCTCCGCCTCGGAGAGATGGAGGATGGACTGAACGCGCTGGGCCTCCTCGTCCTCCAGGTTGAGCAGGATCTTTGTCTTGGCATTGTTGATGATACCCTTGCCGTATTTGCCATCCTCCAGAGCAAAGAAGTCGTTGAGGTCCTGGGTGGCGCAGATAGCGGAACCGCCGTAGCCTCGGATAATCTTGAAAATCTCCAGCACGAACTCAGCGGCCAGGCGGTTGCTGCTGGCCCCAATGAGCTGCCAACACTCGTCGATAAAGATGGCCTTCTCCACCGTCCGGTCCTCCTTGGCCTTGTCCCAGACGAAATCCAGCGCCACGAACATTCCCACCGTCAGCAGATCGCCGGTCAGCTCGGAGATGTCCAGCACGATGTACTTGTTGTCCAGGGATACATTGGTCTGCTGGTTGAAGGTCTTGGCGGAGCCGTTGACCAGTCGGTTGATGATGTTCGCCAGCCGCCGGGTGTCCTGGGACTCCTTCAGCACCTCGTACAAGTCTCCCAGCACCGGCATGGTGCGGTATTGGCCGGGGTGGTCGGGGTCATCCAAGGTGCTGTTCTCATGGGTGATACCCAGCTTGGCGTAAGTGCGGATCAGGGCGTCGTCCAGAAGCTGCCGTTCCTCATGGTTCATATCGGGAATGAGCAGGCTGAAAAAGATATGCAGCCGCTGGATCTTCGCCGCCAGCAGGGACTTGTCCACCCCGCCGGGGCCGTCCAGTAGCTCGTCCACCGATTTGTCCGCCCGGCGGATCTCCATGACGTTGATGCAGTTTTTGGAGGCCGGGGATATCTGAATGAACTCGCCGCCGATGTTGGTGCAGGCCCGGTGGAACTCATGGCCTTTCAGCGGGGCCACAATGAACACCTGTATCCCCTTCCGTCGCATCCGCAGAGCCATGAGCTGCATGGTGAAGGTCTTGCCCGCCCCGCTGGTGCCCAGGATCGCCATGTTGGCATTCTTGTAAATGCGGGAGTCGAAGATGTCCACGATGATAAGGGAGTTGTTGTGCTTGTTCACCCCCAGCAGGATGCCGTTGTTGTCGCACATCTCATAGCTGGTGAAGGGGTAGCAGCTGGCCGCCCCCAGGGTCAGCACGTTCCGCTTGGACCGCTCATACAGCCGCCGCTCCAGGGATACCAGGGGTAGCGAGGACAAAAAAGCCTGCTCCTCGCAGAAGGAACAGGGCTGAATATCCATATCCTGACTGAGCAGCAGCTTCTTCATCTCGGCCACCTTCCACTCCAGGTCGTCCACATTGTCCGCCGTGATGGTAATGAGCAGATTCAGGTAGTAAAAGTCCTCGTTGTTGCTCAGGCCATCTTTGAGAAGATAGCCGCTGCGGATGGCGCTGTCCAGGTCGTCGAAGTCCGTGTTGGTGTCGCTGGTCTCCTTGATCTTGCTGCGGTTGATGCGCAGCTGCTGGCCCAGCTTCCGGATCATCCGGTCCTTGGGCTGGCGGGAGAGAAACATATCCATGTCGATCCCGTCCCCCGCGTTGACCAGCAGGGACAGCCAGCCGGCGGGCACCTGGGCCTTGTAGCCGTCCGAGGGTACCAGCAGATAGGCGTAGTACACGCCGTCAATGCAGATATACCGTCCATGGGTCAGGTCAATGCGGGAGGGCGCGTAGAAGTCGTTGGATGGGATGGTATCCAGGGGCCTCCCGGCCACCATGTACTCAGCCAGCACCTCCTTGACCTTTTGGGGGAAGGGCTGCTCGTTGCTGGCCTGCCGACAGAGGATGTTATACAGAATCTCGCAGGTGGCTTCATCCTCGTTTTCGTGGTTGATGACCTCGTTGCCGCACTGACGCAGGTAGTTGGCGGCGGTGCGGGCGGCGGTCTGGAGGGAGGCGATGGCCTCGGCCTCCTCCTGGCCCCGTTTCGTGCCGGGCAGCGGCTCATGCTCAAACACCAGGAAAAACCGCCGGGTGATGGCCTCTCTGGAGCCAAGCTGCTGGATCAGCCGCAGATAGTCCTCTTGCAGCTGGCGGCAGCGTTCGTCCGTCTCCTGGGCCAGCTCCCGGCGCACCGTATCCATGTGGCGGTTGATGTCCGCCCGCTTGGTCAGCACCTTGAACTGCACCTTGATTGGGGCAATCTTCAAGTAGCTGATAAAGGAGTAGATGATACTGCGCTGTTCCCGGGCGCTGCGGAGCAGGAAGTTGACCGGAACCACCTCAATCAGCTTGACATAGCGGTGGTCTCTGGTGTAGATGATGCCGTTGGCGACCTTCTCAATGGGGATGTAGTCTGCCAGAGGGTTGAGGGGCCGTACCTTTTCTTCCGGGTCCAGGAAGGTCTTGAACTGGTTGACCTTGCGCTCCTTCAAATCGACCTGGAACCGGCTGCGGCTTTTCAGCTGGGCTTCGTCCTCTCCGGTATCGGGAGCAGACTTTTTGTCCCGCGACCAGGTGGGGAGCATAGACAGCTCTTTGCCGTCCCTCCCCCTCGCAGGGGCATCCTGTGACAGCACGCGGCGGTTGCGCAGATAACTGAAGAAAAGCAGGATGAAGCCGGACAGGCTGCTTCCTCCGACTCCAATCAGAGCCAGGAGCACAAGGGGCAGAGCCGTCAGGCACAAAATGATGATCCGGGCCGTCAGGGAGAGGCCCAGGCTCATAACTGGCAGACCGACAGCGGCGCCCAGGATGCCGGCCTCAATGACGTTCCGGGTCTTGAACATTCCGCCCATCAGGGTGCCGCCCTCAATAAAATTGGGTGGGATCAGGTAGCTGTCCCGCTGTTCGTGTTCCATACAATTCGCTCCTTACATACGGTCTTTCCGCTTCGGCGGGGTGGGGAGCCGCTTGACGATCTCCTTCTGGTAGTCGATCTCGCCGTCCGGGGCCTTGAAGGGGGTCTTAACCACCGTATCAACGGCGTGTTGCTTATACCACGCCGCCCCATCCGCAGAAAACACCTTCTGATAATCCCCCTCCGGTCTGGAATACTGGTCCACATGGTACATGGCGAACTCAATTCCCTGGGGATGTTCCGGGGTCACTTCCCGGCCGGTGATGCGCCCGCCGCCGATCTCCACCTGGGAGAAGGACACTTTTTCGGCGGCGCTTGCCCCCAGAGCAGTATGGCCCATGTAGGACTGGAGGGATTGAGCGGCCAAATCTCCGGTGATGGAGCCGGTAGAGCGCATATCGCCCCGGGCCACCATGCCGATCACGTCATTGGCGAACTGCCCGCCGGACTGTAGGGAATGGGAGAAAACCGCACCGCCCAGGGTAGGCATACGGACAGGGAACATGCTGTGTGTACTTCGATGGACGTTTTCCACGCTTCGGGTATGGTTGACCGTATGGCTCTCGCTGATGCTGTCGCCCCCGCCGACCTGCCGGACAGTCTCCGAATGGGCCTTTTCGCTGGAGCTGTGGACAACCTGCTCGCCGCCGGTCTGGATAACGCCGTCCTGCCGCAATACGCTGTCAGTCTGGCCCTCCGTCTGAATGACGCTGGAGGATTGGACTTCACCGCCGGCAAGAACCGTCTCTTCCTGCGGCACAGCCGGGGTGGGCGGGATTCCAACGTCTGGAGCTGGGATATTATCCGCTGGTGTAACCGTATCTGCGGGAGCAGATGTCACAGGCGGAATATCGGTCCCAGTCAGAATAATTCCGTTTTCCTGGGGAGGAGACCCGGAGGAAATACCGCTGTCAACAGGCGCAGGCCCTACAGGAACCGTGTTGCCGGCAGGCGGAGCGCCGTTTTCCGTTTGAATCGGCGCGGCAGGCGGAGTATCGTTCCCGGTGAGGATGATACCTTCCTGCTGGATTGCACTGTCGCTTCTGGCTGTGCTGTCGGTATGGGAAACAGCGTCCGTGTGGACAATGCCGCCGGAATGAACCGTGCTGTCGGTGTGGGCCTCCGAAGCGGACATCCTTTCGCTGGCGGTATGTACGGCAGCCGTCCCCTGCTTCTGGGCTGTGTGGACAGCGGAGGTCTGGGTGGTGGCGGTTTTGACTGCGCTGTTGGTGATATGCCGGCCAGCCATGCCAATCAAGCCGCCCTTGAAGAATCCGGCAGGCCCGGCAGAGCTGGAACTACCTCCGGAAGCACCGCCCGATGCGGAGGCCCCAGAGCCGCGCCGCCCACCGCCAAGGATTCGGCCCGCGCCTCCGGTTGCCATTGTGACAGCCCGGAATGTTACCATGGCGTCGGCCAGCATAGAACCTCCAGTACGGCCCACGTTGACGCCCAGGCTTGCCATGAAGCTGTCGATCTTCTGAGATACCTTCAAAAAGGCCACCGCACAAAGGAACCAGATCAGAACGTTCCCGGTGACAGCCTCCTTACTGGATGCCGCTACCGCAGCCTCTACCTCGCTTTCGTCGAGGGCAAGGGCCGGTACGCACAGGGCCGAAAGTATCAACACCGCAAGTACCGTAAGTTTCATAATCCTCTTGAATCTGCTCATAAAGCCTCCTAAAATGACAGCGGGTTGGCAATGAATGTCCCCACCATGCTGGTGAACAGCCGCAGACACCATGCGTTCATCAGAAGCAGGAATACCTGACCACCGAACATCCGGCACCAACTTTTGAAGATGCTGGACGTGGCCTGGGACGCGCCCATAGCAAAGGCCACTGGCGCTGTGTAGACCAGAACGCCCAGCAGCACATACCGCTCTGCCGCCTCGAACAGCAGCTTCAGATAGTTCCAGGCCAGAACCAGCACCAGAATCAAGACAATCAAGGTCACCGCGCCATTGGCACAGACGCCGATAATGGTGAGCAGGACCGAGTTGAAGCTGGCAAAGTCCAGGCTGGGGAGCGTGGAGGTGAGTATCCAGTCATAGGGCGTACCGCCGATGGTCAGCACCGTATCAACGATGGAATCCGCATAGTAGGCCAGACCGATAAACAGGATGGCCCGGATGGTCAGCTTAACGGGGTCTTCCGCCTCCGCTCCTACGCCCAGGCCGTAGTTCTTGAACAGATTCCACACCCAAAGCAGCAGAATCAGCCCAATAGCCAGAGCCACAAAGACGTTATACATCGTCTCTGCCGCTGGGAAGTAGCGCAGAAACACGGCCATATCACAGCCCAGAGCGCCCAAAACTGATGTGTTTATTAAATCCAGGCCGTGCATAACTTGTTCCGCGATCCATGCTACAATGCCGTCTAAAATGCCCATAGGCGATTACGGCGCTGTCCACTGTCCGCCGGAGAAGAAAGGCGTGACATAGCTCATGATGAATCCCAGAGAGTTCAAGATGATCCAGGTGATGACGATGCGCTTCAGCCACGCCCGGGATTCATCCACTGTCCGGCCAGAGCGGGAGAAGTTCATCATCAGCAGCGCAACGGCGGCTGTCACAATGGCGGCGATGGTGGAAATGGCGAGAATCTGGGTGTAGACGTCCTTCATCACCTCGCTGGCCTTCGTCCAAATCGTATCAGCTGCGAAGGCCGGTTGACAGAGCAGCGTGGACGTACAGACACCCAGATAGGCCATGAATGCGCCGCGTCCGGGATCAATCCTGCGCCGAGGGGTGTGCGGGGATGGCGTTTTGTCTTGTTTCAATGAAAAACCTCCTTTTTTCGTTGGCTTCCGTCCTGAAAAAAGGCAGCACCCAGAAATTCGGATGCTGCCTTAGCTGCCGCAGAAGGGCAAAGAAAAAGACGCTTCCAGCGTCCTTCTGCGGCTGTTTTCAGTTTTGCTTACAGTTTTGAGCATACTTATTTTAGCATATAAGGATTTACGCTTCAATAGCAAAACCCTGCCAATGCTACGCCAAAACCGTGCCAATTATCTGCCACCTGCCTCTGTGGGGAAAAATTGCTCCAAAACCTGCAAGCTGTCCTGCGCCGTGTAGCCCCACAGAACAGAGCTTAACGCCTCAATCGCCTCTTTCCGACGGCGGTAGTAGGTGCGGAAGCTGATGTCGTGGATGTGGGGACGCAGCTGTTCGATGATCTCCTCCACATTTTTGAGCTGCTGGGGAGACAGGTAGGTATAGTGCAGGAGCCAGTAGTACGCCTCCCCGTTCTTGTGCCGGGTGCGGAGCAGATCAACCGCATTCTGTACCAGCGTGAGCATTTTGTGACTGCGCTCAATGCACTGGGCCTGGTGCTCAATGTCCGTGCCGCCCAAGTCCGCGCCGGCCAGATAGATGGACTCCAGGAAGTCCTCAATGCTGGTATCATATTCGATCTGAAACTGCGTCCTGACCTGCTGGACGGACAGCTCCAGGCTCCAGACCACATCTCGGTACTTCTTCAGCAGCTTCCAGGTGTTGTGGTAACGGGGGTCCTCCGTCACCTTGCGCTCAACCTTTTTCCTTGCCATTGTGGAATACTCCTTTCAAAAGTTTGTTGATATTGGGGTCATGGTAAGTTCAAAGCTGTAAATCGGATGATTGTTTCCACATTGAATCACCATGCCAATCTTGAGAACATTTGTTTGCTCGCCATCCCTCTCTACTGCTTCCATGCAGTCGCCGGATAAGGGATATAACTTAACAGTGGATTTGGGGCAGTGAAAGCAGGAAATCCCTTGCGTCTCAAGGACTTGCGCCACTTTTTGGACAATGCGTTCCACCTGCGATTTTGAAACGCTAATGAGCTGGTCTGAAACGCAGACTCTGGGATTGTCCGGGATATTGTCTACTGTGTCCGTGTCATCCGGGAGCTGGAGCTTGATATTCAGAGACATGGCAACCTCGTCCTTGTCCACCATCACATCAGACACCTGGAACATCGTGGACAGATAGCTGTTCAGATAGATCACGCTGCCGGTACGGCCTGGGAAAGACATGAGTGTAAGATAATCCAGGTCAGCCAGCTTTTTCAGCAGCCGTCCGACTGTGGAGCGGGAGAGGCCCCACCGCTGGGCGAGATCGGAGTAATTCAACAGCGGATTGCCTGTACCGTTTCTGAGGTAGACCACCGGGCCAACCTCAGAGCCAAGCACCTGGTTGTCCTTATAGATGGCGGAGAGCCACAGATCCAGCACCACGTCCATCTCAGACGCCTTGCCATAGCTGATCAGCTCCGTAGCGACGGCAATGGGCATAAAGAAGAAGCCGCTTTCCTTTTGGCAGGGGCAGTTGTAGTCCAGCACCGTGTTGTGCTTGCGCCAGCCCTTGATGCTGTACTTGACCAGATGGCCGTGGCCCAGTTGGGTAAAGGTAATAAGCTGCCGGTCCTGGAGGGTCTTCAGGATGGACAGGGCCTTATGCTGGAACCGGACACGAAAGCAAGCCGCCAGCTCACTGACCCGGCAGACCCACTCGCCTGGGTAGACGGTGTAAGTGATGCCGTCCAGCCGGCGGTAGGAGGTTCGGAAATTGGCATAGGAGCAGAGGACGGTATAATAAAAAAGACCGGAGCCTCCGTTGGTTCGGATGCTCCGGTCTGCGATCAGGGTTTGGACAAATTCTCGGTAGATGCGGCAGCGTGGGTAGTCCACAACCTGCTTGATTTCTAGCTGATAGTCTGGCATTTATAGTTCTCCTTTTCATCGACTTAATTAAAGCGGAATCATTTGAGTTCCTATTTCCATTACTTGCAGGGGTGCAGCTATAAAACTACACCCCTGCTTTTTGTCACCTCTTTCTAGCTATGTATTGGACGTCCCCTGCCCCGGAAGCAGAGAGTCTGTACTGGCGAAAGTAGCCATTGAACGCCTGCGCTTGACGTTCTACCCGTTTTCCTGGTCAATGGAATTTAGGGCAGGCACCGGAAAGCCTTGCAAATCAAGGGTTTCCTGTGTTGTCCCTATTATAACTCACTACCAT
>JAETOP010000009.1 GCA_021771675.1 Oscillospiraceae bacterium
TGGATGCCCCGGATGTAGGCGGCGGCCATTTTGCCGGCCAGGTAGGGATCCTCGGAGAAGTACTCGAAGTTCCGCCCGCACAGGGGGGAGCGCTTCATGTTCAGGCCCGGGCCCAGGAGAATATTCACATCCTCCGCCGCCGCTTCCTGGCCCAGCGCCTTTCCCAGCTCCTCTCCCAGGGCCTCATCCCAGGAGTTGGCCATGGTGGCGGCGCTGGGGAAGCAGGTGGCAGGTATGGAGGCGTTCAGGCCCAGGTGATCCCCCGCTCCCGCCTGCTTGCGCAGGCCGTGAGGCCCGTCGGACAGGAAGATGGACGGGATGCCCTGCAATTCCAGGGTGTTCCACTCTCCCCACCCTTGCAACAGGGCCGCTTTTTCTTCCAGGGTCAATCTGGCGATTATATCTTTAACTGTCATGCTTTTGGCCCCCATCTATGTATTCGGTATTACGCCTTTTTCGGTTCGCTCTCCGGAAAAATAATCTTGTTTACCACAAAGAAAATCACCATGGACACACCACCGTTGAGGACGGTCGTGCCAATGTTATAAATAAAGTCCGGCACAAATTTACCGGCAACCGCCACCCAGACGCAGTTGATGGAGTTGACCACCACGGTGACCACCGTAAAGGCTATCAGATACCACAGGGCCTGATACCACACATTTCCATGGCTGCGGAAAACAAAGTTGCGCTGAATCGGGAAGTTGATACACTCACCCACAAACATGGCAACCATATAAGCGCAGAAATACGGCAGTCCGCCATGGGCCACATCATAGCCGATGATGTTCCACTGGAAGCTCTCGCCAAACAGGGTAACCGGGATTGCGGGCCAGCCGAAATCCACCAGGGGAAGCCCGGAAAAAGCGGCGGGCAGGAATTGGAGCATAAAATATTTCAGAACCGTAACCAGGTTGCAGACAATCACAAACAGGCCACCCTCCCGAACCCATTTCGCAGCCTTAGGATGTTTCTCTTGAAAATTCGTCCAAAATTTCATAGGTTTTTCTCCGTTTCTATGGGAAATGGGAGAGCCTGCGCCATGGCAAGCCCTCCCGCTTTCAGCCCATCAGGCAGCTTTCATTTTCTTGTTATACCTGCTGCGGCGGACAAAGGCCAGAATTCCCCACAGGACAATCACTGCACCCATACCGATGTTCAGCCAAGTCAGGTAACTGTGCCACAGAGGCGGGTTGTAGCCGATGACCTCCGCATTCATGGCATTGGAATTCACCAGACTGTACAGGATATTTTTGGCAGCATTCCGCAGAACAATGGCATCACCATTTTCGGAAGTATCCGCATCCATCCACATGCTGGTGGTCAGCGTTGCCAAATCCAGGTCGCCGCCGGCATAGAACATCTGACGGGGCACCATGTACTGAGGGATGGTATTGAAATCACAGATGACGGTACCCTTGAAGCCCCATTCATCTCGCAGAATTTCCGTAAGCAGGCGGTAGTCACCACCGGTCCAACGAGTACCGATGCGGTTGAAGGAGCTCATAATGCCTCTGCTTTCGCCGGTCTTCACTGCAAGCTCAAAAGATTTCAGGTAGATTTCCCGGAGACTCTGCTCAGTCAGCCAGCTCAGATCACCACCGATGGAACGATGGGTCTCCTGCTCGTTGGCAGCAAAATGCTTCAGCATGGGCACCACGCCCTTGCGCTGCAGACCCCGGATTTCCGCACCGGCCATCATGCCGGAGAGGAAGGGATCCTCGGAGAAGTATTCAGAACAGCGGCCGCCGAAGGGGCTGCGGTGGATATTGACGCCGGGGGCATAGATGCTGGAATAGGGCTGGCCGGTGGCCTTATCGCCCAGGATGCCCTCTTCGCCCATGGCCTCGCCCAACTCTTCCATCAGCTCCTCATTCCAGGTAGCCGCCATCACAGGCTCGGAAACATACTGGCAGGTGCCGTTGATCTGCTCACTGTTCATAAAGCAGGTGAAACCGGAAGGACCATCGCCGTGGATGGTGGAGGGCAAGCCAACATTTTCCAAGGCAAGGGTGTGGTAGGCACCATTGTTAATCAGGTTCAGCATCTCGTCTTCATTGCAGGCATCCAGAATTTCCTCCCAGCGATCATCGTCATAATCAACGATAGCGCTGTAGCCGTTGGCAGGCTCCTCAGGAAGCATGTCTCTCAGCCTGGTGATGACATCCTCGCCAAACCAGGGTGCATCCTCCTCATCAAAATCGGTGGGATTGTTGTGCTCGGTGTTCTTGATTTCAGAAGCCAGCCGCTCTGTGGTGGTGTGAGTCGCATCGTTCTGGGGAGTTGGCCAGGTGCCCTCCCAGTCGGAGCGGCTGAGCACGGTATCCAACTGCCAGTCGCTATCCAGATATTCTTCCACATCGGTATAACGGTTGATGACCTCATTGCCGGTGGCAGGATCCTCGCCGATCTGAATGTCATCTTCCAGCGTCAGGGTAATGGCAGCCACTTCCTCATGGGCATTGCGGGAGACATACAGGGTGTATTCCCCCTGTTCCAGCTCATAGCCCCGGAAGCCGTTGTCATTGGCATCCCGGTAGTCATAGCTGGCTGCACTGTAGGGATCAAAAGAGACCGTGACGGTCTGGCTTTCACCAGGCTGCAGCAGCAATGTTTTGGCGTAGCCCACCAGAACCTTGTGGGCCTTTTCAATACCGCCCTCGGTGTAAGGGGCGGAGGCATACAGCTGCACAACTTCCTTACCGGCAACTTTACCGGTATTTTTCACAGTGACAGGTACGGTGATGGTAGTATCCAACGCAATTTGGGCAGCGGAAGGATCCCCCACCTCCCAATCAAAGCTGGTGTAGCTCAGGCCGTAGCCGAAGGGATAGACCACATTCTGCTTGTACCAGTCCTCCCCATCCGTCAGGCCCCGGGTCTCGTAATATCGATAGCCCACATAGATACCTTCCTCGTAGTCCACGGAATAGTACATGCCCATATCATACTGGTCAGTGGTCTTGTCCGTGTGGCCGGTTCCAAAGTTCTGGAAGCTAGGGTTCATGCTGAAATCAGCAGCCCAGGTATCCACCAGTCGTCCGGATGGGTTGACGGAGCCATTCAGAATCTCTCCCAAGGCAGTAATGCCGTTGGAGCCAGTAAAGCCGATCCAGATGGCACCATCGATTTTGTCGGCAAAGTCTGCATAGGCAGGGTCGGTCAGGAAGGTGGCTTCAAAGCTGGAGGGCACATTAAACACCACAATCACATGCTGAAAGCCCGCATCACACACAGCAGACAGCATATCCCGTTCATTCTGGTCAAGCTCTAAATAGTGGCTGTCAGCGCTGACGGCACCCTCCGTGGTTCCCTGGTAGCGAGGCAGATCAAAGCCCTCGCCGCCAATGCGGGTAATGACCACCAATGCGGCATCGTTATAGGAAGCATAACTCTTCTTCACAGCATCAGTGTATTTGCTCTGGGGCGTTTCAGCGGTGGCAATGCGCTGGTTGCTGCCGCTGTCTAAATCACTGGAGTTGGCAGAGCGGGCGGGGCCGGACTGACTGCCCTCATAAAACGCCTTCAGGGTCGGATTCATGGAGAAGCCAGCATTTTCCAGGCTGGAATACAGGTCCTGGTTCTTGCTGGTGTCAAAGCCACCGGAGCCGGAACCGCCATAGGACAGGTTCACGCTGTTCTTGCTGAACACGCTGATCTTAGCGCCCTTCTCCAGCGGCAGGGCGTTTGCCTCATTTTTCAGCAGAACGAAGCCCTCCTCCGCAACCCTCAGGTTCAGAGCCTGGGCATTGCCCAAAGCCTCCTCCTTGGAGGTTGCCTCCGCCGGATACATGGAAACCACATCATTATTATAAATGGGACGCCGGCCGCCGAACAGGGTATCCGCCAGGCCGCTGAGCTCGCCATAGGCCAGTACATTGCCCATCCCCAGAACGCTTACCAGCAGAGCACTGACAACCGCCCAGATGACGACGGCTTTGCTCTTTTTTACCTTTTTTTCTTTCTTCGACAAAACGATTCACCTCACATAACAGTGGCGGCGTATGCAGCGGGTCGCAGCCAGCTGCATACGCCGCAATGGATAAAGCTTACTTTGTGTAGTTGGAAACAGCGGGAACATCGTGGTTCTCGTCCCAGATCACAACCGCATCGGTGGTGACCTTCACGCAGTCCACAATGGGGGCATTGGCCTTAAAGGTGGTGCCGTCCACAGTCTTGGTATTGCTGGTCACCAGCTGAATCAGGTTCTCTCCCTTTTTCAGGCTGACACCGGAAATCTGGATCAGATCGGCGCAGGGTGTAATGGGGGTCTTGCTGTCAGCTTCGATAGTAACAGTGGGATAGCTCTTGGCTTCCCCGTTTACCAGCACCTGGTACTCACTGCCATCATAGCTCATGGTAATGTACTCCCCGGCAATGCGCACCGCAATGGAGGCATCATTCACATCCTCATCACAGGCTACATAGAATTCCAGGCTGATGCCGGACTCATACAGATAGCCAACCATGCGGTCATTGCTGGCCCCCACGGAATCATTGAAAATAATCATGCTCTCTTCCTGGGCAGAGCCGGAGTAGCTGGGGCCGATCTTACCGGTGAGATCGGTGTCCTCGGCCTCGAAGACCCAGGTCTGGGGGCCGGAAACAGTCTTGTTCCACTGGGCGACCACCGTGGTATCCCCATTCACAGGTACGGAGAAATCGAAGTCGCTGCCGTCGGCGGCAACCCATTTGGCAAATTCATAGCCGGTACGAACAGGAGTGTTGACAGGCCGGGCAACGCAGGTCCCCTTCTCCACAGGGTAGCTGTAGGAGGCAAGTTTTACGCCGTAGTAACCGTAGTCAAAGGTCACGTTCACCAGCTCGGCTCCGTCCTTCGTCCACAGGGCATAGACATTTACGTCCCCGGTCACAGGTGCTGCAAAGTCATACAGATGGGTGTAGTCCTCATCGGCATACCAACCGGCGAAGGTGTAGCCCTCCCGCTGGGGTGCGGCAGGCTCCGTCGCACAGCCGCCCTTGGAGACCTCCTGCACCTGGGTGTCCGCCCCCTGGGCGATGAAGGAGACATTGCACATCCCGGCAACCACCTCCACCTTGAAGGTCAGCTTGCCGCCCTCGTACTTCATCTGCACATTCTTGGTGTTTACCGTGTTCATGGTGGGGGCTTTCAGGGTGACGGCGGGGTCGGTCATGGAAATATAGGCCTCGGAGCCATCCTTATAAATGATCTTGATAATGCCGCCCTCGGCGGTGAATTCCTCGCCCACCAGGTAGACAGTTTTGTCGGGCAGCTGGTAAACTTCCAGCTTGTCCACCTTCTTGGAGGTATCGGGAGCGGGCAGGTCGTCAGCTGCTGCGGCAAAGGTCATGAAACTCATCATAACTGCCAGTACCAGGAAGAACAGTCCGCAGGATTTGCAAAAACGTTTCATAATGGTTTTCCTTCTTTCGATGTATTTTTTTCAGAAGCTCTGAAACAGTTGTCTGCCGCCGAAAAGGCTGTGCGGCTTCAGCCGCAGACGGTTGCTTCAGAGCTCCCTTTTCCGAATGCCGCACTGCCCGGGTCAGGACAGTGCGGCACAGGGGGAGGAATTACTCAGCGATGGTCAGTACCACCGTAGAGGGAATCTGAATGACACAAGGAGAAACAACTTTAACGTTGTTGGGGAATGCACTGCCGAAGCCGCGAACCAGAGGAACCGTCAGAGTCACATTAATCTCAACGGTACCGGTCTTGCTGGGCGCACCGGAGACAGTCAGAGCCGTATTGACATCATACTGGTGTCCAGAATCCGTCATAACCTTGTCCAGGCTCAGGCCGAACTCAGTCAGCTTCGCCATATCCTCCTCGGATACGGTATAGCCGTACTCATAAGCCTTATAGTAGTTGCCGGCTTGGATGTCCGCAATTTCGATGACACGAGCATCGGTACAGGTTGCGTCGGTAACCGCAATAGCACCGATAGAGTCGTATCCGGTCACGCCGTAAGGCAGGGCCTCATCCACCCAATACCAATTCATGATGTTCAGAGCACCCTCAACAGGTTCACCAGTGCCTGGTGCATGGAAGGGGGCGCCAAACAAATTAGCCTCCACTCCTTCGATTGCCTCACCATTATCTTTTGCCATAATGTTGGTATATGTGCCTGTGGCTGTGAGCAGTGCCATGTAGGGATAGCTGGGAGCATCAATGGTAACGTCAGCGGCCTGGCCGACCTTCAGGGTGTTCTCAGACACATGGATGGGGTCAATCACCTTAACAGACACATTTGCAGTCATGTTCAGATAGCCATCAATGCCGGAGAGAATCACAGGAACAGAGAACTCACAGATGCCTTGAGAGCCATCTGCAGTAATGACGCCGCCTTCCAAGATAAAGCCTGCGGGCAGCTCAACGCCCTCAGCCAGAGCAACCTCATTGAAATCAACCCCATCAAAGTTTACGGGCAGGGACTGAATCACATGGGCATCGAAGGTCAGAACGGCATCGTCGATGGTGGTATAGCCGTTCTTAATGGCGTTGCCGTTGCAGTAGTTCCACAGCATCTCCTGGGCATTGCGGCGGACTGCTGCATAATGGGTCTGGGAGGCAAAGGTGCCTTCGCCGCCGTCGGATACCAGCACGCAGTTCTCCTCGGGGCTCCAGGTGCCAACTTCCAGGTCGACAACAGGCAGGGTGGAGCCGGAGCCCAGAATCTGGGTGTTGCCCTGGCGGACCATCAGGTCAATGGGGCAATAGGTGCCCTGCCAGGCGTCGGTCTCAAAGATGGCCCGGTTGTCCCACTCGTTGCGAACCAGCGCCTTCACGGCGGGATTCAGCTGGGAATTGATGTTGCCCAGGCGGTTGAAGGAGCCCATAACACCGGTGGCATTGCCCTCTTTCAAAGCAGCCTCGAAGGGTTTTGCATAGATTTCACGGATCACCTGTTCAGTGGCCCAGGTGAACACACCGCCGTTGCGGTCACGGTAGGATTCCTGGTCATTGAGCATCATATGCTTGATCTCGCAGGTGACACCCTTGGAGGTAACGCCCTTGGCGATGGCCGCAGCAAAGGCGGCGCCATGGACACCGTCCTGGCTGTAATACTCCACGTTACGGCCGGACAGGGGGCTGCGGTGGGTGTTCATAGCATTGCCCTGCCAGTAGGAGCAGCCCTTGTAAAGTGCTTCGTTGCCCATCATCACACCAACACGCTCTGCCAGCTTCACATTGAAGGAAGCAGCCAGGATGGGGGGACAGGCCCACATGGTGCCGCCGGCCAGCTGCAAGGGGGTCTCTTGAGCACCCGCACCTTCAATACCAGCAAAGGGAGCAGCAGTCACGCCGCCGCCGTTGCGGACGAAGTTCGCCAGCTCTTCCCAGGTGAACTGATTCATAAAGGCTTCCCACTTCAAAGAGCCCTCGTCGTCGCCCTGATGGACAGCGCCGTCAGAAATGGTCAGGTTAAAATCAATACCGATCATATCCTGAATCTGGATTTCAGCCCGGTCGCCTTCATTACGCTGGGTTGCCTGCATCCAGGTTTCGGGGATGCCGTCCTCCTCCACGAACCAGTCTTCATAGCCCTGATCCATATAGGAGCGGTAGGTATACTGATTGTCCATCAGTTCCTTATATTCAGCATCAATGGTTCTGTCCTCCACAGAGGAAACCCCGGGCTGAACAAGGCCGGTGGAGCGGGAGATCATGTTATCCAGCAGGGAATCGTTGACGGTGGTCCAATCATCCACAAACAGGGCGGTGATCTCATTGCCGGTGGTATAATCATGCGTGCACTGGATGCCGCTGGAGACGGTGTAGGTCTCAGAGAGCACCACATCATGGCTGTTGCGGCGGGCAGTGATCTCATATGCTCCCGCTTCCAGCTCATAACCAATGAAATCATTGCCGTTGGCATCGTTCCAGTCAAAGGAGGCCATATCCTGGGCCACCCAATCCATGGTCAGCACCTGGCTCTCACCGGGCTCCAGCAGATCTGTCTTGGCAAAGGCAACCAGGTTGGCGGAAGCCTTCTCAATGCCGCCCACATAGTAGGGAGGATTGGCGTAGACCTGCACCACATCCTTGCCGGCTGCCTTGCCGGTGTTGGTGACCTTCACCTGCATGGACATCTTCTGCCAGGCGTCGGTGATGCCGCTCTCGCCGGAGGGGATCAGCTCCCAGTCGAAGCTGGTGTAGCTCAGGCCGTAGCCGAAGGGATAGAGCACGTTGTCATAGGCAGCGGCCTTCTCGGCCTCGGGGGCATCGTCGTAGCGGGTTTCGTAGTATTTATAGCCCATGTAGATGCCTTCCCGGTATTCCACAGTGGCATAGATGGTCGGCTCGCCGTCCTCGGTGTAGTAGAAGGCGTCAGTACCATTCTGGGTCTGGTGGGCGAAATTGGTCCAGGTGGGGCCCTGGGTGAAGTCCTTCTCCCAGACCTCAACGGTGTGGCCGCTGGGGTTCACCTCGCCGCTGATCAGCTGGCCGATGGCCTCGATGGCATTGTTGCCGGTGTTGCCCACCCAGAAGATGGCGTCAACGCCATATTCGGAGGTGGCCTTGGGCTCCGCCAGCTCGGGAATCTGCAAAATGTTGGAGGAGTTGATCAGCACGATGATGGGGCTGTCCTTGTAGTATTCCTTCACGTGCTTGACCAGTGCCTTTTCGTTATCGGTCAGCATCATCTCGTGGTCGGCGGGATTGCTGTGACCGGGAACGTTGCAGGCAGCCTTGTCAATACCTTCAGAGCCGGTGCGGGAGAAGACCAGGATGGCCGCATCGTGGTAGCCATTGTAGGTGCTGATGACGGCGTTGGAGTAATATTCCATGGGCAGTTCTTCAGCAGTGGTACCCAGCGCCAGATGCTTGGTGTACAGGTCAATGAGTTTGGAATTGACCTTATAGCCGGCCTCCTCCATTGCCATCTGCAGGGTGCTCTCCTCCAGTCCGTTGGCACCAGTGGAACCGGCAGCGGAACCGACAGTGGACGCAACCAGGTCCACAGAGCGCATCCCAAACAGCGTCACATAGGCACCGCTATCCAGGGGAAGTGCATTGTTTTCATTTTTCAGAAGGGTGAAGCCCTCGGAAGCAGCCTCAATCGCCAATTTCCGAGCAGCCTGCTGCTCATCGGCAAAGGACGGATAATCCGTGTAATATTTGCCGTTGGTGCCTGCAAACCCATAGGTGTTGCCGGCAGGTGTTACGGTCTCGGCAAATACAGCAGTGGTTCCTGCCAGGATTGCCACAATTGCCAAAACCGCAATCAGTTTTCTGATTTTACTCATGGTCTTGCTCTCCTTTTTCTTTTTTATCACTACCGCCTTTTGGAGACGGGAATGTACAAGATATGCGAAACGCCCCGGTTATGCCAATTCGAAGGACCAGAAATGGATGTACCCCTCACCACGGTAACGGAAGAAAAGGGCCGTCCTTCGATTTTCCAGTCTGGCAGCTGCGGAGAAGTTCTTCTCCACCGCCTCCGGTCGGACAGGTATTTCGGCGATGATATTGGTAAACTCCGGATTGGTGGATGCCTCCATGACCCCCAGTCCCTTGCCGGACACCTTAACAACGATTGCATTCAGGCTTTGAATATCAAAATACTTGAAGCCCGCCACACTGCCGCTGCGCATATTGGCAATGTACTGCACTGAATCCGTATCTGCGTCCCTGCCCCGCTGGGTGAAGTAGGGATGAAGCCTTTTGTTGAAGGGCTTGTCATACCGGGCGGTGCCCTCCTTGCTCCACAGATTGCAGGCAATCCGTGCCGGATACCTTCCGATGCCCTTCAGTGGTCCGCCGTTAAGGCCGCAGCTGGTCACCTCCGCCTGCTTGAAGCCGCCCTCCGGGGTACGTTCCAGTGGTTCGGCACAGGCCTGGCGGGAATAGGAATGCTGGTTTGTTTGACGATGGTAGAAGATGTACCACTGTCCATTCAGCTCCACCATGCCGCCATGGGTATTGCCCAGGTAATTGGCAGCGTGGCTTTCATCCGTATTACCGTTCAAGTACAAGTCGCCCTGGTCAACCAGCGTGCCGCCATAGCGGAAGCCGCCATCGGGACAGTCACTAACCGCATAGCACAGCTCATGGTTGTTTGCAGAGGAATAGACGAAAACATACTTCCCGTCAATTTTTCGGATGGAGCTGGCTTCAAAAAATGCGTGATCCCGAAAAGCGCCGTTCAGGCCCTTGCGGGGGAAGAGCAGCTTTGGGCCGCATTTGATGGTGAGCATGTCCTCTTCCAGCTCCATCACCGACCCGCCGCTGTTTTTCAGGTTGTGAAAACCACTGAGGAAGAAGGGCACCTTGGTGGCAAAGCCGGAATAGAGGTACACCCGCCGGTCATCGTCCACCAGCACACCGGGATCAAAGGGGAACTCATCCCCTTTCCTCCGGCCCAGAAGTGTTCCGTCGGCATAATGAACGTGGCCGTAATATTCATACTGTCCATCCGGGGTATCGCAGACCGCCACGCCGATGGCCCCCAGAAAATCGTAGGCATAGTAAAGGTAAAATCTGCCGTCAGGGCCCTGGGCCACATCCGGCGCAAACAAAAGCCGCAGGCCCAGTTTGTTCATGGGGTCCTGATTCTTACGGAAGATAACCCCGGAGCAGCTCCAATTTGAAAGGTCATTCACCGGCGCCGACCAGCACACATAATCCTTCCAGCAGAATAAGGGCGCATTAAACTTGTCATGGGAACCGTATACATACACCCGGTCGCCGAACACATAGGGTTCTCCGTCGGGAATATATTCCCAGGAGGGCAGATATGGGTTGAAGGCCTGCATACAGCACATCTTCCTTTCTTGGTTATCTTTGTGGAGTCAAATTCTGTTTAATAACTGCATTATATGAGCAGATTTTGGATGCCGCAATGGGGCACCACTTTTCCGGTCGATTCCGCCACTTTTCCGGTTATTTCAACAAAGTGTACAGTTTGCTTAATAAATTTTTGTATATATTGCCTCAAACGTTTTTATTTCTCGGAATTTGTGTAATTGCCACAAATTCCCGAGCAATTGCTCCTGCCGGAAGCTCCGTTTTCTATGCAAGATTGACAATGGTATAAAATATCCCCGGCAAGTGTACCGAAATGTACACTTGCCGGGGAATTCTGGCATTCGTCTGCTCCGTTCTTGTCAGGCCGGAATGGGGAGCAGAATGGACAGTGTGAAAATATCCTCTATGGCAGAAACCTTTAAGCATCCATTGTACTTCTCCGCCAGCGCACGAATGCTGTGGGTTCCGAAGCCATGGTTCATCTGATCTGCCTTTGTGGTAAGGGGCAGGCCGTCCTCAAAGATTAAATCGCCCACGAAGAAATTTTCGCATTCAATCACCATGAAATTGCCCTTTGTTTCCACCGTGAGGGTAATCATTCGCTGCTCCGGATTGGATACCTGGCTGACCGCCTCGATTGCGTTGTCCAGAATATTCCCAAACAGCGCATACACATCGCAGTCCTCCATGAAGCCCAACCGTCTCCCGTCAGCCATGCAGGTGATGATAATATTCATGCTGCTACATGTAAGCATTTTGCCCGCCAAAACAACGTCCAGTGCAGCGTTTTGGGAGTGTGGGGTCGTATCATAAATATCCACCAGCTTCCCGATTTTCTTCAGTTCAGCACGGTAGGCATCATCCGTGGAGGTGGAGCGAATGGCAGCGATCTGGTGGCGAATATCGTGGCATTTGATGTTAATCGCATCGTGAATCTGTTTTTCATTGTCGAACCGACGCTGCTCCGCCCGAAGCAACTGGGCAATTTCCTCCGAACGCTTCTGTGCATCCGTCTGCTGGACATGGCAGAAGCTGAGCAGCACAATCAGCATAGAGAACAGCATCATGGTGACGCAAATCCATGCCTGCAAATCTGCATCCACGTTCTTTGTGGCATATTTCAGCACCAAATCCAGCCAAATGCAAACCACCATTGCGCCGGTGGAAATGCAAAGCATCATCCGGCTGTCCGTATTGGAAAAGTCGAATACCGCCTTCTTTTTCTGGTACTGCCGGATTAACCGGTAGAGCAAATACAGCACCACCACAAACACCGGAATAATCACCTGTCGTGGGAACCAATCAAAGTAAAGCAGTGGAATTTCAATGAGCCGTTCACATGCATTTTGCAACGCATAAGACACCGTAGCAGCAAAGAAAGCCTGAAGCCAAGAGGCCTCGTTCCAAATCATGACAGAAAAGGCGGTGAACAGATACAGCCCTGAAAAGGCCGGAATGCTAAACACAATCTTATCCAGCTCCATGTTTGGAAACTCCTGCTTACCAAAATATATCCACAATCCAATCAGCAGGTAAGAACCAATTACCCTTAGCCAATAGTGAGGGCGCCGGGGCAGATAATGGGTAATGACCATCGCCCCCGCCAGCACCGCCGCAGTATTGGGGAAAGAGTCAAACAAAAAGAACATAATCGGGTTATCGTTAATCCAGCTCATAGAATCTCACCTCACACTTGAATTCCGGATTCATGCAGCGCCTCCAGAAAGCTCTTTCTTCGTCGGCGGCTCAGGGGAAACTCCCGGCCTCCCAGCACCACATTTTCGCCATTGACACTGGTTACATGTTTTAGGTTGATGATCGTCTGATTATTCACCCGGAAAAAACCCTCCGGCAGCGTATCCTCAATTTCCTTCAAAGTGCCATAGGCACGAATCACGCCGTTTTGGGTCATGTACTGAATATGATGGTCGAATATTTCCACGTACAGCAGATCCCTTGGCCGGAGCTTTACAGACTGATCAACGCTCTCAATGATGATCTCCTCCTCATCCGTGGCGCACCGCCGCAAAAGCCGGGGCATCTTCAACCGAAGGGCCGGATAGGTAATGGGCTTGATGATGTAATCCACCGCCTCCACCTCGTACCCCTCCACGGCATACTGGGCAAGACTGGTCAGAAAAACCAACAAAACCGTATGATCGATCTTTCGCAATTCCCGGGCAGCCTGCATCCCATCCATTCCCGGAAGACGAATATCCATAAAAACCATGTCGAATTGATGATTATACTGCTCTAAAAAGTTCTCTGCGCTGTTCCACCGCTTACAAACAAACCCAATTCGTTTTTCCTCGGCATATTGCTGCAACGCTGCCTGTAACCGTTGGGCATCGCTTGACCGGTCTTCAACGATTGCAATTCGGTACATCGTGTTCTCCCCTCTCGCTTCTATGCACTGCTCCATGGTTTTTTGTATACGCTCGCAAAATCCGAAAGACCCGCCTAGCCGAAAAACTACGTGTTTCTCTCCACTCAAGCTACACAACGGATTCGCTCTTCTTTCGATATAATATGTTCTTTGCTGCACAAATTCAACCAAAAATTGTACAACTCTTCACAATACGTGCATGGAAAACCAACGCAGTAGAAAGGTATAACCCATCTGTTTTCACACAGAACTAAGGAACCTCTGAATAAATAGCCTTCATTCTGTTCCTGCTTGATATTTCGCCATTTTTTCGCTTGGATAGGGAAATTTCAGCCCATAATAGCCCATATTCCTCAGCTCTTCGGCCCCCGTTCCTGAAAAAGGGCAGACTGCCCCTATGTCAGGTTGTGGGAAATTTTCTCCCGGCAATGGTCAGAGCGTACAAGTTGGTGCAGGCGAACATGGCATACAGCCGATTCTCGTTTTTCATCAATCCACGATTACAGGGTCGGAGAGGTTGAACCAAATCTGAAGCAGATACATCCTCAGCATCTTCTCAATCCCCATGGGCGGACGGCCATGCTTCCTTTGGGATAGTAAGGCTTGATAACGCCTACCCACTCTTCCCAGGGAATGATCTCGTCCATGATTTCCAGAAATTCCTCCCGCTTGGTTTTCTTCTTGCGGAAGCTGTATTCGATGTCGGTAAATGTTTCCTGCTTCATTTCCTTACACTACCATTGCTTTGATGGTGTTATTATACCATTTCCAATACCTCTTTGGTTGTGCGAATTAAATCAGAGGTTCCCTAGATTACTCATAACCAATTCTCCTCCCTTGACATAAAATCACAGCACACCGAACAGCGCATTCAGGTCTGCGCCCTCCAGAATTCGGGAGCTGGGCTTCTGGGCGTTTTCCAGCATGGCCTCCACTTTGTTTGCCACTGCCACATCCAGGAAGCGGTCGATGTCAACGCCCCGCAGTTCAAAGAATAATGTGGGCTGGCTGTCCAGCCGTGCCCCGATGCCGTAGAGGACGGCGGCCACATGCTTGCACATCAGCGCCCAGTCCGGGCAGCTACAGGCGAAGCTGATCTCTTTGGGGGTGGGGAACAAGCCCTCCTGCCCTGTGAACAGCTCCTTCAGCTCGGCCGGGAAATTGCCTGTGGCCAGGGCTTCCAAATTTTCAATCCGTTTGCCGCATTTCTCCAGGATTTTCTGACATTTCTCCTCAGAAAGGGGGCTGATGCGGATTTCCACCTTGTAGGGAGTTTTTCGACTCCCCTGTACCTTTGCCAACACCCTTCCCTTCTGAATTTTCAAATCCAGCACTGCCCCGGTTCGTACATACCGCTTCCCCCGATCCAGGCGGCTTTCAAAATCTGCGTATTGTTCCAGATTTCTGCACCAGGCCTGCCCCCACCAGCTTTTGGCGATGGTTCTGCCCACAATCACCACAGGTTCCAGAATCTGCCCCTTATCCTGAGCCTTTTTTCGGCTGGATTCGCTGTTTCGTTGGAGCTCCGCCGTGGTGGGCTGGCTGAAATTGCCGGAATTCCAATATTTGCTCATCGATAGCACCTCCCCTGCTTAATCCAGACGCAGCAGCGTCATCAGTTCGTCGTTGCTCAGCTCTGTAATCCACTTTTCGGAACCAGAGCCAATGACGTTCTCCGCCAGTGCCCGCTTGGATTCAATCATGGTGTCAATTTTTTCTTCGATGGTACCCTGGCACACCAGCTTGTGCACCATCACATTTTTCTCCTGGCCGATGCGGAAGGCCCGGTCTGTTGCCTGATTTTCCACCGCCGGATTCCACCAGCGGTCAAAATGAACAACATGATTTGCCTTCGTCAGATTCAGACCGGTGCCGCCCGCCTTGATGGACAGTACCAGGAAGGGAACATAGGCTTCTCCCTGAAATGCCTCCACAATTTCCTTTCTCTTCTCCACCGGGGTGCCGCCGTGGAGCACATAGCCCTTTTCTCCAAATACCGTGGTCAAAAATGCCGCCAATGCGTCGGTGATTTCCCGGAATTGGGTGAATACCAGCACCCGTTCCCGCTTTTCACGGATGGTTTCGCAAAGCGCTCTCAGCATGGCAAGCTTTCCGCTCTCCTCCTCCGCAAACCCGGTTTGCCCCAGGTACTGGTCCGGGTGATTGCAGATCTGCTTCAGCTTGGAGATGGTCGCCAGCACCAATCCCCGGCGCTCCATGCCGTCGGAAGTCAGAAGCTTTTGCTCCATATCCGAAACCAGCTTGCGGTAGAGCACCACCTGCTTTTTGGAGAGTGCCACATAATCCACCGTCTCCAGCTTTTCTGGCAAATCGGAAATGATCCGCTTGTCCGTCTTCACCCGGCGCAGCAAAAAGGGGGACACCATGGCTTTCAGCCGGGCGTATCCCTCCGGCTGTTCGTTCAATCCCCTGCAGAATCCTTTGAATTCCGCAGAGGTTCCCAGCAGTCCCTTGTTCAGGAAATCGAATAGGGACCACAGATTGGTCAAATCGTTTTCGATGGGAGTTCCGGTCATGGCTATACGCATTTTTGTGGGAATTTTCTTAATCTCCCGGGTCTGCTTGGTCATGGGATTCTTGATAGCCTGAGCCTCATCCAAAATCAGGCAGTCCCAGGTCACTTTTTGCAGCCCAGGGATTCTCATGGCCATTCCGTAAGTGGTGATGGTCAGGAAAGATTCGCTCCTCTCCAATTCCTTGGCAAGGGCAGCGGAGGTCATTCCGTGGAGAATCTGAAAATCCATTTCGGGGACAAAGCGCTGTGCCTCCTTCTGCCAGTTTCCAATGAGGGATGCGGGCACTACCAGCAGTACCCGGGCATTTTTCCGGCTGCTCCGCAGCCGTTCCAAATACGCCAGCACCTGCACCGTCTTGCCCAGGCCCATGTCATCCGCCAGACATGCGCCAAAGCCCAATTCATCCATCTGGTTCAGCCAGGTGTAGCCGTTTTCCTGATAATGCCGCAGGGTGGCCCGGAGGGTGGGCGGCGGCAGAATGGGCTGGATGGCCTCCGGCTTTCTCAGGCCATGAAGCAGCGAGGAGAGCCAGACACCATTGGTAATCAGGCCGCCAACGTCGGGCAACTCCTTTTTCACCCCCAGCTCCATTCGCAGGGTGTCCATCAGGGTCATTTCTCCAGGCATTTGCTCCATCTGCGCCAACAGGGAGCGCAGGCGTCCGTGGTCAACCTCCACCCATTTTCCTTTCAGGAACGCCAGACCCTCAGACTGGGACAGCATCGAGCGGATGTCCTCCTCGGTCAGCGTCACTCCGTCCACTTCCAGGGTAGGCTGCATGGAAATCAGGGCATCAAATCCCAGCATGGAGGGCTTCCCTTCTCCCATGCGGATCGACATGGAAACAGAGGCCGCCTTTTTCCGCCACCAGTTGGGAATCCGGCACAGAATTCCTGTGGCTTCAATAGCCTCCACCTGCTTCAGGAACGCAAAAGCCTCCTCCGCAGTCAGCTTCAAGGGGTGGAACATCTCGCCGTTTTCCATAAAGGAGCCGATCAGCTGGGATACCTCCGCCGCCCGGTTCAGGCAGGAGAGCAGATTCAGCAGCTTCTCCCGTTCATTTTTATATTCCGTCAGAGCGTATTGCAGCGGTACATGGCGCACCCTGCCGTCTGCATCCTTGGTAGCATAGGTAGCCAGGAAGGCAAAGGGATAGTCATCATCCTTATTCTCCACCAGATGGAAAAAGATTCGCTCCGGCACCCGCAGATGCTGAGTCTGCTCCGCCAGGTACATAGCAACAGGGCCGTCATAGGCCTGGATTTCCCGGGAGAAAACATTCCCTAATCGAAGAAAGATGGTGCGTATCCAATCCTCTGTGATGTACTCTGCGCCGATGGCAAAGGGGATTGCCCGGGTAAGCCGCTCCAGCTCCTCCTGCCCCAGAACCGGGGCCGCATTCTGCCTGGTCAGCTCCAAGTCCGGCAGATCGGTCAGCCTTTTGAAAAACATATCGCTGAGCAAATAGAGAAACTGCCAGGAAGGGCTCTGCCCCTGCTCACGTTCTCCCAGGCCCAGATGATAGAGGGCCTGATAGGGATTCTGCGCAAATTGTTCCAGCAGCACCCTGTCAGAGGGGGAAAGGGTCTCCCGGCGCACATCCGGGAAAAAGCCGTTTTCCGTAAATCGAAAGGACAGGGGCTGATACATTGCAGTCGTATGTTCCATATTGGGCCTCCAAAAGTATATTCTGCCACAATTCTATCACAATTTCCGGTAAAAACAAGAACAAGAAATACAAAATGTATGCAGCCCTTTAATGATTACCTGAACAAAGCACTTAAGGGCTTTCGGATGCCAGAAAGATAATAGAGCTATCCAATGCACATAAATATTCTCATGCACTTTGCCCCCATAGTTTGAGGCAAAGCGCATGAGAATTTTCTGTTGAAATATATGTGGACTTACACTATACTGAACTTAGAAAATGGCATTTTAGGAGATCATCACATGAAGAGGAAGTTTCTATATTGGACAGCAGTATCCATAATCGTGATGCTGATACTGCCATATTTCGCAGCCAATTTTGTCAAAGGCGATGCCGCTATGGCAGGATGCTTCCTGTTGTTTTACGCTGTCAATCCGATATATTCTGTTGTACTGGGAATGCTTGCCGGAAAAGCCATAAAACAATTATGGAGTTTGCCCGTTATTTCAGCGATTCTATTTTTGCTTGGCGCTTGGATGTTTTTTGATCCGGGCGAGGCTGTGTTTATGATGTTTGCCGGAATTTATTTGACAATCGGTGTTGCCGTCATGCTCCTGTCCACTTTTTTTCATAAGAAACCATAACCATGCGGTATCTGAAAGCCAGCGAATTGGCTTTGATGCTGTTTCCCGATTACAATGTCCGCCGCAGGAGGCACAGTTGCCAGTACACTGACCGCCGGCCTTATGACTTTTCCACAGGGATCGGGCGACCAGCACCGCAATCACAACGACTGCCAAAATTACAATAATATTACCTAACATACTGGGGTGCTCCTTTCGTGCCGGTCATTTTGCAGCTGCGGACACTGAACTTAAGTGGCAAGACTTCTCCTCCCCCTGATAGCCCTTTCGGAACAGCAGGCAGATGAGGCAGGCCAGAGCCGCCACAGCCACAACCGTCCAGAAGTGAAAGCCTACCGCACCGGTGAACAGTCCGCCAATCTGATAGACGATCAGAGAAATCACATATGCAAAGCCGCACATATAGCCAATGGCGGCCCAGGTCCACTTGGCGCTGTTCATCTCCCTCTTGATGGCGCCCATAGCCGCAAAGCAGGGAGCACACAGCAGGTTGAAGATCATGAAGGAATAAGCGGAAACGGTGGTGAAAGCCATGGCGATATTGGCAATCAGATTGCCGGGATAGAACACCTGCATGGTAGATACCACCTCTTCCTTTGCAATCAGGCCGGTGATGGTAGCAACCGCAGCCTGCCAGTTGCCGAAGCCCAGAGGAACAAAGATTACAGCAATGGCACTGCCCACTGCAGCCAGCAGAGAGGCATCGCTGTCCTCCACCCAGCCGAAGCCGCCGTTTCCAAAACCGAAGTTGCTGAGGAACCACAGGATAATGGTGGACAGCAGAATGATGGTTCCCGCGCGCTTGATGAAGGACCAGCCCCGCTCCCACATGGAGCGCAGGACATTGCCCGCAGAAGGAGCATGGTAGGCAGGCAGCTCCATAACGAAGGGGGCAGGCTCCCCGGCAAAGGACTTGAACTTCTTTAGCATAATGCCGGAGATTACCACCGCTGCCACGCCGATAAAATATGCGGAGGTGGCAACCAGTGCGGAGCCTCCAAACAGCGCCCCAGCAAACAGGGCGATGATGGGCATTTTTGCTCCGCAGGGAATGAAGCCAGTAGTCATAATCGTCATTTTCCTGTCTCGATCCTGCTCAATGGTTCGGGAAGCCATGATACCGGGCACACCGCAGCCGGTGGCGACCAGCATGGGAATAAAGCTCTTGCCGGAAAGTCCGAACCGGCGGAAAATGCGGTC
Organism: Oscillospiraceae bacterium; assembly: GCA_021771675.1. The sequence goes on from JAETOP010000009.1 coordinate 19,151, forward strand.
CATAATGAAGGCGATCCGGGCCATGTAGCCCACATCCTCCAAAATTGCCAAAAACAAAAACAGCACCAGCATCTGGGGCACAAAGCCCAGCACGGCGCCCACGCCGCCCACAATGCCATCCAGCACCAGGGATTTCACTATGTCATTGCAGTGAATGGCGTCCAAGGCGCTTTCAATAAGCACAGGCAGACCGGGCATCCAGGTTCCGTACCCGGCAGGGTCGGGCTTCTCCACCGTGAGCGCATCGGCGTAGGTATCCTCCGTAACCTCCAGCATGATAACCTCCGCTTCGTCGGCGTCGTAAAGGTAGGCTTCCCTCTCCCCTTTTTCGTACGCCTCTATGATAGCCTCAGCCTCCTCAAATGCACCTGCTGCCTCCTCATAGCCGCCTTTGTCAGCGCCAGTGAAGGGAAGAAACCAGCCATCCCCGAACAGGCCGTCATTGGCCCAGTCGGTTCCCATGGTGCCAATGGAAATGCTCCAACCGCCCATAGCAATGGCGTAGACCAGGAACATCACCACCATGAAGATGGGCAGGGCCAGGACCCGGTTGGTAACAATCCGGTCAATTTTATCCGAGACCGACAGGCTGTATTTCGCCGCTTTTTTCTTAACAGCTTTGCTCACCATACCGCCGATGTAGGCGTACCGCTGGTTGGTAATGATGGACTCCGCATCATCCTCCAATTCCTTCTCGCAGTCGGCGATATGCTCCTCCAGATGCTGGGCCAGAACTTCATCCAAATTCAGTTCCTCCAGAATTTTCTCGTCCCGCTCAAAAACTTTGATGGCGTACCAACGCAGATGGCTGTCTGCCACTTTCCCCTGGATGGATTCCTCAATGTGGGCCAGCGCATGCTCCACGCTTCCGGTGAAGACGTGGGGATGCTCTTCGGACTTGTGCATCTGGGCAACAGCCATGGCCTTCTCGGCAGCATCCATACCGCCCTCACCCTTAAGGGCGCTCATCTCTACCACCTCGCAGCCCAGGGCCTTGCCCAGCTTCCCCAGATCGATGGTGTCGCCGTTTTTGCGCACCAGATCGATCATATTCACCGCTACCACCACAGGCAGCCCCAGCTCGATGAGCTGGGTGGTGAGATAAAGGTTGCGCTCGATATTGGTGCCGTCCACAATGTTGAGAATGGCGTCGGGCTTTTCTTTCACTAAGTAATTTCGGGCCACTACTTCTTCCAGAGTGTAGGCAGACAGGGAGTAGATGCCGGGCAAATCCTGGATAATCACATCTTTGTGGCCCTTCAGTTTGCCCTCCTTTTTCTCCACGGTAACACCGGGCCAGTTGCCCACATACTGGCTGGAGCCAGTAAGAGCATTGAAGAGGGTGGTTTTCCCGCAGTTGGGATTGCCCGCTAAGGCAATTTTAAGTTCCATGTTTTTTCTCCTTTCAGATGTTAGCCATAGCTAACTTACAACTTAAACAATAGCGGCTTCTTGCCGCTTCTGTTTACTCAACCTCGATCATCTCCGCATCGCCCTTGCGGACAGACAACTCATAGCCTCGGACACTCAACTCCATGGGATCCCCCAAGGGGGCCACCTTGCGGACGAAGATCTCTACGCCTTTTGTAATACCCATGTCCATGATCCGTCGCTTCACCGGGCCCTCGCCATGGAGCCGTGCCACTGTAACTGTTTCGCCTACCCTGGCATCTCTCAAAGTTTTCATGAAATTCTCCTCCTATTACTGTTCTAATACCAAAATGCGGTTTGCCATCGTCTTGTTCAGCGCAATCCGGCTGTCCTTCACCTGTACGATGAGGTTCCCCGCAATTTCGCTTACCACCGTCACATCGCTGTCCACTACAAATCCCAATTCTGCCAAGTGCTGGCGCACTTCATCCTTACCGGTGATTTTGTGGATCGTTACTGTCTCGCCGGACTTCGCCATTGTAAGCGGCATCATTTTTTCCTCCTTCTGCAATACAGTTAGCCTTAGCTAACCTATATTCAGCCTTAGTTTACTACCACGAACCGGAATTGTCAAGACCCTTTAATAAAAAACTTGCCTCTTGGGTGTCCGTCTTTGATTCATGACGATTTTTCCCCATCTCCCCGCAGCTGCTCCCATTCTGCCCGGGTAATGGCGTAGGCGTAGGAGATGGTGTTTTTCGGATCGGGGTACTCCTTCACCTTCTTCATGCCGTTGGCGATGGCAGTAAAATAGGAGCCCACGTTGGTATATTTCATGTAAGAATAGAGCACATCATAATCGGTGTTTTGGAAGGCCCAATCCCGGGCCGCTCGGGCTGCCTCCTTGCCAAAGCCCCGGCGCCAGTATTTTTTATGGATGTGATAGCCGATTTCCGGGAGCGTTTGACCGTCGATGTTCTGCAGCGACAAGCCACAGTCGCCGATGAATTCCCCGGTTTCTTTCAGAACAACCGCCCATAGTCCGAAGCTGTTTTTCCGGTAGTTTTCCAGGTTCCATTCAATCCAGTTCCGGCATTTCTCCGCAGTGAAGGGAGCGGGATAATGCTGCATGGTTTCCGGGTCGGAAAGGATCTCACACAGGGCATCGAAATCGTCCATGGTGTACTACCGCAGAAGAAGCCGCTTCGTCTCAATGGTCATACTATTTCACTCCCTATCAAAAAATTGCCCCAGAATTATAAAACATTTATTCGGTTTTATCAAAGAGAATTTCGTGGAATTTGCAAAATAATACTTGCAATTTGCAAATGAGGGTGGTATGATTTACTCAATTCATTGTTGGAGGCTAACGCCATGTCTGTCATGTCCTTTGCCGCACAGTCCTATTATTACTATTACTTTTTTACCCAGAAAAAGTAATAGCGATTTGTGCTGCAATGCTTCCAGCAGGAGCAGAAGAACGTTTTCAAGACGCCGCACGACTCGCCGTGCGGCGTTATTTTTGTAAGGAGTGCTTATTATGATTGCCATACTGAAACACGGAACCACCCCCGATCAGACCAGCCATCTGGTAGAGTGGCTCAAAACCATGAATCTGGACGTCCACATCTCCCAGGGCCAGGAGGTCACCATTCTTGGCCTCATCGGCGACACCAGCCGGGTAGACATGGAGCTGTTAAACAGCCTGGAAATTGTGGAGACGGTGAAACGGGTGTCCGAGCCCTTTAAGCAGGCCAACCGGAAATTCCACCCCAAAGACTCGGTTATCGAGGCGGGAGGCTTCAAAATTGGCGGCGGGTATTTTGGCCTCATCGCCGGGCCCTGCTCTGTGGAGAGCGAGGAGCAGATTATCCAGGTGGCCCAGGCCGTGAAAGAAGCGGGCGCCAATTTCCTCCGGGGCGGCGCCTTCAAGCCCCGCACCTCCCCCTACGCCTTCCAGGGCATGGGCGGCGAGGGCATCCAGCTGCTGCTGAAAGCCAAGGAGGCCACAGGTCTGCCCATCGTTACAGAGCTGATGAACATCAACACCTTGGAGCTGTTCGGCGATGTGGATGTGATCCAGGTGGGTGCAAGAAATATGCAGAATTTTGACCTACTGAAGGAGCTGGGCAAAACAAAAAAGCCCATTCTGCTGAAGCGGGGGCTGGCCAACACCCTCCAGGAGCTGCTGATGAGTGCGGAATACATCATGAGCGAGGGCAACGAAAACGTCATCCTCTGTGAACGGGGCATCCGTACCTTCGAAACCTACACCCGCAACACCCTGGATTTGTCCGCCGTGCCGGTGCTCCACGAGCTGAGCCACCTGCCCGTGGTTGTTGACCCCAGCCACGCCACGGGGAAATCCCGTCTGGTGCCCAGCATGGCCTGCGCCGCCGCTGCCTGCGGGGCCGATGGGCTGATGATCGAGGTGCACAACGACCCGGAGCACGCTTTGTGCGACGGCGCCCAGTCTCTGACACCCAGCCAGTTTGCCGAGGTCAGCCGGAAGGTGCAGCAGCTTCGTGAGGTGATGGTATGACAGTGGGAATTTTGGGTCTGGGGCTTATCGGCGGCTCTCTGGCCAGGGCGTACAAGCTGGCGGGCCACACCGTCTATGTAAAAAACAGGGACGAGCACATGTTTTCCTTTGCCATGCTCTCCGGTGCGGTGGACGGCAGGCTGGACGAAACCACCATTCCCCGCTGCGATCTGCTGTTGCTGGCCATCTACCCCGACGGCAGCGCCAGCTGGCTGGAGGAAAATGGGGCCTTGATTTCCAGGGAGGCACTGGTGATCGACTGCTGCGGCATCAAGGAACAGGTATGCGCCCGGTGCTTCCCCGTGGCTAAAAAATACGGCTTTACCTTCGTGGGGGGCCATCCCATGGCCGGCTCCCAGTTCTCCGGCTTCAAGTACAGCCGGGCCAATCTCTTCCAGGGGGCTCCCATGGTTCTGGTGCCGCCGGTCTACGATGACATAGCCCTATTGCAGCGGGTGAAGGATGCTCTGGAGCCCTGCGGCTTTGGCTTCTTCTCCGTCACCACCGCCAAGGATCATGACCGGATGATCGCTTTTACCTCCCAGATGCCCCACATCCTCAGCAACGCCTTTATCAAATCCCCCACCGCCTTGGAGCACAAGGGCTTCTCCGCCGGAAGCTACCGGGATTTGACCCGGGTGGCCTGGCTGAACGCCGGAATGTGGACGGAGCTGTTTTTGGAAAATCGGGACAACCTGCTCTTTGAGTTGGATCAATACATCAATAGCCTCACCCAGTACCGCCAGGCGCTGGCAGATGGGGATGAGCAGCGGCTCTACACCCTGCTGGAAGAGGGCAAGCGCCGGAAAGAAGAGGTAGACGGATGCAAAAAGTAACCATTCACGCCTCCCGCTCCTATGACATTCTGATTGGAAGAGGGCTGCTCCCCACCCTGGGTCAGGAGGCAAAAAAGTTCCCCAAGGTCAAAACGGTCTGCATCGTCAGCGAGACCAATGTGTTCCCCCTCCACGGCCCCGCCGCTGAGAAAAGCCTCCGGGAGGCGGGCTTCCGGGTAGTTTCCTTCGTCTTCCCTGCCGGGGAGCAGAGCAAATGCGGTGAGGTTTATTTGGAGCTTCTGAACTTCCTGGCCCAGCAGCAGCTTACCCGGTCCGACCTGCTGGTGGCCCTGGGGGGCGGCGTGGTGGGTGATCTCACCGGCTTTGCCGCCGCCACCTTCCTGCGGGGGGTGAAATTCATCCAGGTTCCCACCACCCTGCTGGCAGCGGTTGACTCCTCCGTGGGGGGCAAAACCGCCATCGACCTGCCGGCGGGAAAAAATCTGGCCGGGGCCTTCTATCAGCCCAGCCTGGTGCTCTGCGACACGGACACCTTGGATACCCTCCCCCGTTCCGTTTTTCTGGACGGCTGTGCGGAGGTGATCAAATACGGCATCATCTATGACCGGGCGTTCTTTGATTATCTCCGCTCCGCTGGGCCGGAATTTGACCGGGAGGCTGTCATCAAGCGCTGCGTGGAATTGAAGCGGGACGTGGTAATGGAGGATGAATTCGATACCGGGGAGCGGATGAAGCTGAACCTGGGCCATACCCTGGGTCACGGGGTGGAGGCCAGAAGTCATTTTGCCCTGTCCCACGGGAAGTCCGTCTCCATTGGCATTGCCATGGTCAGCCGGGCTGCCGCCAAAGGGGGACTGCTCCGTCAGGAGGACGCCCAAATCATCCAGGATACCCTTGAAAGCTACGGCCTGCCCATTCGCACAGAATACCCCACCGGAGAATTGGTTTTCTACATGCTCTCCGACAAGAAGCGCTCCGGGGGCACCATTCCACTGATTATCCCCACCAAAATCGGGCACTGCGACATCATCCCCACACCGGTGAATGAACTCACCGCCTTTGTAGAGGCAGGACAATGATATGGATATTACCATCACGCCCAAAAAACTATCCGGCCAAGTGACGGCCATCCCATCCAAGTCCCAGGCCCATCGACTGCTGATCTGCGCCGCCTTTGCAGAGCACGAAACCTTCCTCCACTGCCCCGCCGCCAACCGGGACATGGAGGCCACCGCAGCATGCCTTCGCTCCCTGGGGGCGGAAATTCGCCGCAGTGAGGAGGGCTTTCTGGTTTCCCCCATCCGCTTCCTTCCCGCCTCCGCTGCGCTCCCCTGCAGTGACAGCGGCTCTACCCTGCGGTTTCTGCTGCCAGTGGTGGGAGCTCTGGGGGTGGACAGCGTGTTTCAGATGGAGGGCCGGCTCCCCCAGCGCCCCCTCTCCCCATTGTGGGAGGAAATGGAGCGAATGGGCTGCCGGTTGAGCCGTCCCACCGAGGATACACTTCACTGTCAGGGGAAGCTAAAGGCGGGCGACTACTTTATCTCCGGCGACATTTCCAGCCAGTTCATCACGGGACTGCTGCTGGCCTGCTCCCGCATTCCGGGAAAAAGCCGCATTCACATCACCGGGAAGCTGGAATCCGCCCCCTATGTGACCATGACCTTGGAGGCTATGAAAGCCTTTGGGGTAGATGTGACAGATTTTACCCTGGAGGGAGGACGTCCCTTTGACTCCCCCGGGGAACTGACTGTCGAGGGAGATTGGAGCAACGGCGCATTTTTCCTGGCGGCAAAGGCCCTGGGAAGCGACGTCACCGTGAAAAATCTCTCCACCACATCTGCCCAAGGGGACCGGATGGCGGCGGAGCTTCTTCCAGGCCTGCGGAACTTTCTAACCATTGACGCCGCCGATATTCCGGACCTGGTGCCCATTCTCGCCATCACCGCCGCTGCCAATCAGGGGGCAAAATTCATAAACATAGCCCGGCTCCGGCTCAAAGAATCCGACCGGGTGGCCTCCGTGGTGGAGATGCTCCAAAATCTGGGCGGCCGGGCGGTCGCGGATGAAAATGTCCTCACCGTCTTCGGCACCGGGCTGAGAGGCGGCAGGGTGGATGCCAAAAATGACCACCGGATTGCCATGTCCGCCGCCATCGCCGCCACGGTGTGCCGGGAACCGGTCACCATCCTGGGGGCGCAATGCGTCAGCAAATCCTATCCCCAATTCTTTGAAGAATACCGAAAACTGGGAGGCAGCTATGAGCAGTACCTACGGTGAAAATCTGAAATTATCCATTTTCGGCCAGTCCCACGGCGCCGCTATCGGCATGACCCTGGACGGCATCCCCGCCGGACTGCCGGTGGATTTGGAAAAATTGCAGCAATTCCTGGGTCGCCGGGCCCCGGGGCAGAACGACTACTCCACCCCCCGGCGGGAAGAAGACCGTCCGGAATTCTTAAGCGGCCTGTTAAACGGCTTCACCTGCGGTGCGCCTCTGGCCGCCATCATCCGCAATACCAACACCCGCTCCGGGGACTACGCCAATCTCATGGACTGCCCTCGGCCCGGCCACGCCGACTACACCGCCCAGGTCAAATACGGCGGCTACCAGGACGCAGCGGGCGGCGGACACTTTTCCGGGCGGCTGACGGCCCCCCTGTGCATCGCCGGTGGGCTGTGCAAACAGTGGCTGGAAGCGAAGGGCATCTGGATTAGCGCCCACATTGCCGCCATTGCCGGAATTTCAGATACTCCCTTTGACCCAATACAGCCCCAGCTGGACAGCGTGTGCACTGATTTCCCCGTTCTGAATCCCCAGGCCGGGGCAAAAATGCGGGAAGCGGTGGCAGCGGCCCGGATGGAACAAGACAGTGTTGGGGGCATCATCGAATGCGCCGTCACCGGGCTGCCCGCAGGCCTGGGAGAGCCCATGTTCGGCGGCGTGGAGGGGCGGATTGCCCAAATCGTCTACGGCATCCCGGCGGTGAAGGGCGTGGAATTCGGCATCGGCTTTGAAGCGGCCAACCTCCGGGGAAGCGAAAACAACGACGATTTCCGTATGGAAGAGGGAAAGGTGGTCACATCCACCAACCACTGCGGCGGAATCCTGGGCGGCATCACCAGCGGAATGCCCCTTCTGTTCCGGGCGGCGTTCAAGCCCACCCCTTCCATCTCCCGGCCCCAGCAGAGCGTGTCCCTTGCCGAGGGGGAAAACCGGGAGCTGGTGGTCAAAGGCCGTCATGACCCCTGCATCGTCCCCCGGGCAGTACCCGTTGTGGAAGCCGCCGCCGCCATTGCGATTTTCGACATGCTGCTGCAAAACGGCTGAAAGGGATAGGAAAGTCAAGCCCTGCCGTAAATTGGTATTTTTGGGGGGAATATTATGAAGTTAGTAAGAGCTGGTGTTGGTAATTGTGAAAAAATATGGAATATGCAAGTAACGGCTTTTGCTGATTTGTTGGAAAAGTATCAAGATTATGAGACGAGTCCCGGAAATGAGGAAAGGGGAAAAGTTGAAGCAAAATTATCTCAGGACTTTACATATTTCTATTATATTTTCGACGATAACAGACTGGTTGGAGCAATTCGGGTTGTTGATAAAAAAGATGGAAGCAGAAAGAGGATTGCTCCTATTTTTATTATGAAAGAGTTTCGCAATAGAGGATTAGCACAACGAACTTTTGATGAAATTGAGAAAATTCATGGAGCTAATAACTGGAAGCTCGACACGATTCTTCAGGAAAAAGGAAATTGTCATCTGTATGAAAAAATGGGATATGTGAAAACGGGAATGACTGAAAAAGTAAATGAAAGAATGGATATTGTTTATTACGAAAAGAATTGAACAATTTCCAATTTACCGCTATGGAAACCGATAAGGAACTGTGCAGAAATAAATTGAACAAAGATGGCGAAGGATTTTCCACCCGCAGCAAGGCGGAAAAGCGCAGCAATACTTTGTGTATTGTAAGCTTTGACAACGCAGCGACGGGCGGAAAAGACGAGTCAGATCGTTCAATTTATTTCGGAACAGTTCCTAAAGCAAAACAAAAGGAAGAAGGAGCCTCATGGATATTAGCGAACTGAGAGCTGAGATTGACAAAGTCGATGAAGAATTGGTGAAGCTGTTCTGCGCCCGGATGGAGCTTTCCGCCCAGGTGGCGGACTACAAACAGGAGCGAAACCTGCCCATCTACGTTCCCGCCCGGGAGCGGGAGATTTTGCAGGAGGTGGCCGCCAAGGCAGGGCCGGAGCTGGCGGGCTATACCAGGAGCCTCTACTCCACCATTTTTGAGCTGAGCCGGGGCTACCAAGCCAAGCGCAACGGCAGCCAGACCCCCCTATACCGTGAAATCACCCAGGCCATTGAAAATACCCCCAAGCTCTTCCCCCAGGCCCCCATGGTGGCCTGCCAGGGGGTGGAGGGTGCCTACTCCCAACTGGCCTGTGAAAAAATATTCAAAAACCCCATGATTCTGTATTTCAAGAATTTTGATGCCGTATTTTCTGCCATCGAAAAAGGCATGTGCCAGTATGGCATTCTGCCCATTGAAAACTCCACGGCTGGCTCTGTGAATCAGGTTTATGACCTGATGATTCAGCACAATTTCTCCATTGTCCGCACCTTCCGCTTAAAAGTTGACCACAACCTGCTGGTGAACCCCGGCACCAAGCTGGAAGACATTAAAGAAATCTATTCCCACGAGCAGGCCATCCACCAGTGTGAAGGTTTCCTGAGCAAGCTTCCCGGGGTGAATGTGATGGCGGTGGCCAACACGGCGGTGGCATCGGAGATGGTGGCAAAATCCGGCCGCAAGGATGTGGCCGCTCTCAGCAGCCGCTCCTGCGCCCAGCTCTACGGTCTGGAAAACATCGCCTCCAGCGTCCAGGACAGGGGCAACAACCGGACCCGATTCATCTGCATCAGCAAAAACCTGGAAATCTATCCCGGCTCGGACAAAACCAGCATCATGATGATTCTGAATCACAAGCCCGGGGCTCTTTACAAGGTGCTGGCCCGGCTCTATACCCTGGGCGTCAACGTGACCAAGCTGGAATCCCGTCCCCTGCCCGACCGGGAATTTGAGTTCATGTTCTATTTCGATTTGGAGACCTCCATTTACTCCGAGGAGTTTGTGCAGCTCATGTGCGAAATCGGGGACTTTTGCGAGGAATTCAAATACCTGGGCAGCTATACAGAGGTGGTTTGAATGGAGTGCGGATTACTTGGCCGGAAGCTGGGGCACAGCTACTCCCCCCAGATTCACCGGCAATTGGGAAACTACGCCTATACTCTGTTTGAAAAGGAGCCCCAGGAGCTGGAAGGATTTTTGAAAAGCGGTGACTTTACCGGGCTGAACGTCACCATCCCCTACAAAAAGGACGTGATTCCCTTCCTGGACGAGCTGTCCCCAGTGGCAAAGCGGCTGGGGGCGGTGAACACCATTGTCCGCCGGGAGGACGGCAGCCTGATCGGCCACAACACCGACTATTTTGGCTTCCGGTATCTGGTAAATCGAAGCGGCCTGGACGTGGGCGGCAGGAAGGTGCTGGTGCTGGGCAGCGGCGGGGCCTCCAACACGGCGGTGGCCGTGCTCCGGGAGCTGGGGGCAGATGTGGTTGTCATCTCCCGCTCGGGAGAGAACCACTATGGAAATCTCTGCCTCCATTCAGATGCCGCCGTCATCATCAACACCACCCCGGTGGGCATGTACCCCAACACCGGGGTCAGCCCCCTGGATCTGGGGGTGTTCCCCCGGCTGGAGGGGGTGCTGGACGTGGTGTACAACCCGGCCAAACCTAAGATTCTTCTGGACGCAGAAGCGCGGGGGCTGGTGGCCATGAACGGGCTGGGGATGCTGGTGGCCCAGGCCAAGCAGAGTGCCGAGTGGTTCACCGGCTGCCCCATTGACGATTCCAAAATCACAGAAATTCACGCCTCTCTCCGGCGGCAGATGGAAAATCTCATTCTCATCGGCATGCCCGGCTGCGGCAAAACCACCATCGGAATGCTGCTGGCCCAGCGCACCGGGAAAAAATTTGTGGATGCCGACGAAGCGCTGGAACAGCGGGTGGGCAGACCCATCACGGAAATTATCCCGACGGAGGGAGAGTTCGCCTTCCGGCAGATGGAGACCGACACCCTGGCCCAGCTCGGCAAGCAGAGCGGCCTGGTCATCGCCACCGGCGGAGGCTGCGTCACGAGGCAGCAAAACTTCCCCCTGCTCCACCAGAACGGCACCATCGTGTGGCTGAGAAGATGTATTGACAAGCTCCCCACCGACGGCCGTCCCCTCTCCCAGACGGGGAAGCTGTCGGAGATGTTTGAAAAGCGCCGCCCCCTGTACAGCCGCTTTGCCGACGCCGTAATCTCCAATGACGGCCCGGTGGAAGAAACCCTTGCGCAAATCACCGCCGCACTGGAAAAATAAAGGAGACAATATCATGAAGATTCTGGTAATCAACGGCCCCAATCTGAACTTTCTGGGCATCCGGGAACCGGGCATTTACGGAAAAAATACCTTCGCCGATCTACTCCAAATGCTGCAAGCTTGGGGCAAGGAGCTGGGCGTGGAGGTAGAGCAGTACCAGTCCAACCATGAGGGCAACCTTGTTGACAAGATTCAGGAAGCCTTCGGCAAGGTGGACGGCATCGTCATCAACCCCGCCGCCTATACCCACACCAGCGTTGCCATTCTGGACGCCCTGAAAGCCGTGTCCATCCCGGCTGTGGAGGTGCACATCTCCGATGTGGATTCCAGAGAACCCTTCCGGAGGATTTCCTATGCGGGGCTCGCTTGCAAGCACACCATCAAGGGCCAGGGCTTTGACGGCTACCGCCAGGCCATGGTCTGGCTCAAGGCGCATTGCGACAAATTGTAACGCTTTCCCCCGGGAGCGCCGCGCACTCCCGGGGTCTGCTTTTCTGGTTGACGAAATGGTTATTTTATGGTATTTTTTATGTATCGGGTTATCCTCCTTTGGTGGATAACACAATTTGCATGGATTCATGGAGAAACAAGTCATGGCCCCGAACCAAACCATTTGTCTGCTGAACGACTCCTTCCCGCCTCTGATCGACGGGGTGGCCAATGCGGTAAAAAACTACGCCCAGGAAATCATCCGCTCCGGAGAAGAAGCCCTGGTCATCACCCCCGCCCACCCGGAGAGCCGGGACGAAGATTACCCCTATCCCATCATTCGCTATCCCAGCCTGGACTTTCGGAAGATCACCGGGGGCTATATGGCGGGCATCCCCTTCTCTCCCGAGACTGCCAAGCAGCTCTCCGGGAAGCAGATTGCCCTGCTCCACGCCCACTGCCCCATCGTCTCCACCCTGCTGGGCCGGGAGCTGCGCCGAGTGGTGGATGCGCCCCTGATTTTGACCTATCACACCAAATTCGACATTGACATAGCCAACCTGACCAAAAGCAAAACCCTTCGGGAGAAGGGCATCAAGGCCCTGGTTCAGAACATCCGTGCCTGTGACGAGGTCTGGGCCGTGAGCCGGGGAGCGGCGGAGAACCTGCGCTCCCTGGGCTACGAGGGGGAATGCGTAGTGATGCCCAATGGCGTAGACCTGCCCCGGCAGCAGGTGCCGGAGGAGGCCATTGCCCAGGCCACAGCGGGATTCGATTTACCCGCCGGCGTGCCGGTTTTCCTCTTTGTGGGGCGTATGATGTGGTACAAGGGACTGAAAATCATCATCGATGCCCTGACCATGCTGAAGCGCCATGGGAAGGATTTCCGCATGGTCTTTGTGGGCTCCGGCGCCGATTATGACCAAGTAGTCTCCTATGCTGAAGACTGCGGCATCAGCGAAAACTGCATTTTCACCGGGGCCGTCCACGACCGGGAGCAGCTTCGCTGCTGGTATTGCCGGGCCAGCCTGTTTCTCTTCCCCTCCACCTTTGATACCAACGGACTGGTGGTGCGGGAGGCGGCGGCCTGCTCCCTGGCCTCGGTGCTGATTGCCGGAAGCTGCGCCGCCGAAGGGATCACCCACGGGCGCAACGGTCTGCTGATTGAAGAAAACGCCGAGAGCATGGCTGCGTGTCTTCTGGATTTGACACCCCAAAGAATCGCCGAAATCGGTGACCACGCCGCCCGGGAACTGTATCTGTCCTGGACGGATGCGGTGAAAAAGGCCATGGAGCGGTACGAAATTGTAATAGACCGCTACCAGAGCGGCGGCTACCCCACCCGCCGGGAACCGGTGGACAATCTGTTAAACGCCAACGGGGAGTTGATGGGGGATTTGGCCCATTTACAGCTTTTGCAGGAGGAGCTGCGGCAGAACCTCCGGGAAAAGCATAAATTATCCGAAATCAAGGACAAAATTCAAACCCACATTCACGAGCGTTTTTGAAAGGAGTCTTATTTATGTATCGTATTCTGGAACTGAACCCCCAGCTTGCCCCCTACTCCGGGGACATCGACCTACGGATGTTCCTCTACCGTGCCACCAAAGCCCGGATTCTTGGCGAGGGGCAGATCCTGAACGACTTTGCCAACGCCCATAATTTCTTTGGCTTCCACCGTGTGGACGGGGGGTGGGTATACCGGGAGTGGGCTCCCAGTGCCTATCAGCTATACCTGGAGGGTGATTTCAACGGCTGGAACCAGACCAGCCATCCCCTGACCCCCATCGGCAACGGCAACTGGGAAATCCGTCTGGAGGGCGACAACGCCCTGTGGGAGGGCTGCAAGGTCAAAACCGTGGTGGATTCCAACATGACCCGGACAGAGCACATCCCCCTCTATGCCCGCCGGGTGGTTCAGGACCCCAAAACCATCACCTTCAGTGCTGAGATTGTGGACGATCAGAAAACATTCCCCTGGACGGATGCTGATTTCCAGGGGGAAAAGTCCCTGTATATCTATGAGGCCCACGTGGGCATGGCCCAGGAGGAGGGCAAGGTGGGCACCTACCGGGAGTTCGCAGACTACACCCTGCCCCGGATCAAGAAGGCGGGCTACAACACCGTCCAGCTCATGGCCATTATGGAGCATCCCTACTATGGCAGCTTCGGCTACCAGGTTTCCAATTTCTTTGCCGCTTCCAGCTGGTTTGGAAAGCCCGAGGATTTGAAATACCTGGTCAATACCGCCCATGCCATGGGCATCCGGGTGCTGCTGGATGTGGTGCATTCCCACGCGGTGAAGAACACCGCCGAGGGCATCAATATGTTCGACGGCACCACCTGGCAGTTCTTCCACGACGGCCCCAAGGGTGATCACCCCGCCTGGGGCACCAAGTGCTTTGACTATGGTAAGACCGGGGTCATCCACTTCCTGCTGAGCAACCTGAAATTCTGGATGACCGAATACCATTTCGACGGCTTCCGGTTCGACGGCGTCACCTCCATGCTCTACCACGACCACGGTCTGGGCACCGATTTCAACACCAACGACAAATACTTCTCCATGAACACCCACACCGAGGCCATCACCTATTTGCAACTGGCCAATGAATTGATCCGCCAGGTGAATCCCAAGGCCATCACCATCGCCGAGGATATGTCCGGTATGCCTGGCATGGCCCTGCCCATTGCCGACGGCGGCATCGGCTTTGACTACCGGCTGGGCATGGGTCTGCCGGATATGTGGGTGCACACCGTAAAGGAGCGGAAGGACGAATTCTGGGACATTTTCAAAATGTGGTGCGACATGTGTATGCGCCGTCCCGGTGAAAACACCGTGGCCTATGTGGAGAGCCACGACCAAGCCCTGGTGGGCGACAAGACCATGATCTTCCGTCTGGCCGACGCCGCCATGTACACCGACATGGAAAAGAGCACCCACAATCCCGTGATCGACCGGGCCATTGCCCTGCACAAAATGATTCGGCTCTACACCCTGGCCGGCGGCGGCGAGGCCTATCTGAACTTCATGGGCAACGAATTCGGCCATCCGGAATGGATCGACTTCCCCCGGGAGGGCAACGGCTGGAGCTTCCACTACTGCCGCCGCCAGTGGAGCCTGCGGGACAATGGTCTGCTGAAATATGAGTGGCTGGGCCAGTTCGACGAGGACATGATCAAGCTGACCAAGGAAGCAGACCTGTTCTCCATGCGCATGGGCGATTTGCGGATGAAGGACTCGGACAAGCAGGTTATTGTATTCTACCGCAAGGGGCTGCTGTTCGCCTTCAATTTCAGCCCCAGCCGCTCCTATACCGACATCCGGGTTCCCCTGCCCACCATTGCAGACTACACCGTGGCCCTGTGCACTGATGACAGCGTCTACGGCGGCTTTGACCAGGTGCAGCACATCACCTATCCCGCCCAGGTGGATGGCCAGGGCAATTCTGCCATCACCCTGTACCTTCCAGCCCGCACCGCCGTGGTGCTGAGAGAAATTCCCAGGGAGAAGGAAAAAGAAGCCGCCCCAGCCGCCAAGGCGGAAAAGGAAGCGAAAGCAGTGGATGCCCCCAAAGCAGAGGCCGTCACAGAGGCAGCGGAAACGCCGAAGAAGCCCAGAAAGCCCCGGGCCCCCAAGGACCCCGCAAAGCCCAGAAGGAAGAAATCCGCCAAGGCTGAATAAATCTATTAACCGGCAGCAGCCCCAAAAGGCCGCTGCCGGTTTTAATACACCTGGTTCAGGTTACATTTTATTTTGTTTCGTCCTCGGCCTTCCCGCCTTCCAACACATTGTATTCCTGATTCAATTCCCTGCGCAATTCTTCCTCCGTCGGAAGATACAGCTTATACTTGGATGCAAAAATCTGTGTTTCTTTTTCAGGCAGCGTATATTTTACGATGGAATCACTCTTTGAGGCACAAAGGACGATACCGATGGGGGATTATCTCCCTCGTTCATCAGTTCTCTTTCATAATAGTGCACATACATCTGCATCTGCCCCAAATCTTGATGGGTTAAATCTCCAAGTTTCAGGTCTATCAGCACAAAGCACTTTAGAATATAGTTGTAGAAAACCAAGTCAATTCGGAAATGTCTGCCATCAAACGTGATGCGTTTTTGCCTTGATACAAAGGAAAATCCCCTCCCAAGTTCCAATAAGAACCTTTGCAAATGAGTTATTAGCGCTTGCTCCAGGTCACTTTCATAAAAATCATCGTTTGGATGTAGGCCCAAAAATTCCAGCACATAGGGATCCCGAATAATATCCTCCGGCTTCTTTGTTGGCTCTAACATCTGGATTTCAGCGGCTACGCCCTGCCTATCATGGCTGGAAAGCAGCCTCTCATAAAACAAAGTATTAATCTGGCGCTCCAATTGCCTTGTGCTCCACTAGGCTTTTACCGCTTCCTCCAGATAAAAATTGCGGGCTTTTTCATTGTCGACACGCATGAGCAGACGATAATGGGTCCAGCTCAATTCGTCACGCAGTGCGTGACCATTTGGAAAAGTCAGATAGAACTGCCGCATATATTTTAAATTTGTTACAGTAAATCCTTTTCCAAAATCTCGGGTCATTTGTCTGGATAACTCCTTCAGCAGCCCTGTACCATAGTCCGCTTTCTCTTTTCCGTCCTGCTCATCAATAATTTTCCTGCCAATATTCCAATATGCTTCTACCATGGCAAAGTTCGCCGTTTGGTAGACTTTGTTTCTTGCCTCCTGCAAGATTGCTTTGATGGATTCGTAAAACTGCCGCTCCATAAAATGATTCCTCCATCTTACACCAATACGGGTTTACACCGTCCTTCAAAATACAAAAAAATTACCTTTCTTTTATTGTATCCCGGGGTCTCGGAAAAATCAACTGCGAAAATTACGGCAGCGGCCTTTTGGGCCGCTGCCGGTTTGTATTCTTAATGGATTTCCTCCCCTGCCAGGAAGACCCGCTTCTGGGCATAGTCCGGGGTGCAGACGATAAAATCCGCAGCCTTTCCCGTTTCGATGGAGCCAATCTCCTTCTGGGCGGAGATGGCGCAGGCGGGGTTCCAGGTAGCGGCACGGATAGCGTCCTCCTCCCGGATGCCCCAGCTCAGCACATTAAGGAGGCAGCCCCAGAGGTTGGCGGCGGAACATGCAATGGTGCCGTCTCCCAGCCGGCCCACGCCGTCCCGGAGCCATGCATCCTGCCCGCCCAGGGTGAACTGGCTGCCCTCGGGCAATCCGGCGCACCGGCCGGAGTCGGAAACCAGAATCATCCGCTCCCCGCCGAACATGGAAAAGGCCAATCGGACGGCGGCGGGATGGATGTGATAGCCGTCGCAGATGATTTCCGCCCGGACGTTGGGATTCTCCACGGCGGCGGGAATCACACCGGGGGTTCGGTGGTTGATGCCGGGCATGGCATTGTACAGGTGGGTCAGGTGGGTGGCGCCGGCATCGAAGACGGCCTTGGCGTGGTCGTAGTCCGAATCCGTGTGGGCCACAGAGACGGTGCAGAGCTTACTGGCCTGACCGGCAAATTCCGCAGCTCCCGGGAGCTCCGGAGCCACATCCACAATGGAGATCAGACCGTTGCAGCCCTCGTACAGCTTTTGAAAGCCCTCAAAATCCGGATTTTTCAGGTAATCGGGGTTCTGGGCCCCCCGCTTTTTATAGGAGAAATATGGCCCCTCCATCTGGATGCCACGGAGCACCGCCGCACCCTGGGGGCGTTCCCGGGTCAGCTCCAGAGCGGTGGCAAAAGCCTTCTCCAGCACCTCATAGGGCAGCGTCATGGAGGCGGGGGCAAAGGAGGTCACTCCGCAGCGGGCGTAGTAGCGGGCCATGGTTTTCAGGCCCTCATAATCCCCGTCGGAAAAGTCCGCATTGGAGTTTCCATGGCTGTGGACATCGATGAGCCCGGGAATCACAGTAGCACCCTCCAGGTCAACAGCATCCTCCGGGACGTTTTCCGGCAAAATGGCACCAAACCGGCCGTCCTTGACCTCAAAGGCTCCATGATGGAACCGGAAATCCGGGCCGTAAATTTTTGCATTGCGATAGAACATTGGACAATCACTCCTCACTCAGTCTTTTCTTCCAGACCGCCGCCGTATTTTTTGAAAACCGGCTCCGCCGTCAGGGACCAGACGATGGCCGTCACCGCCGGGGCAAAGGTCAGCGCAATTGGGTATTGGGTACAGTACCAGCACACCAGCCAGGTGAATACACCGATGACCAGCGACGACGGCAGATGCACCGGCAGGAACCGGAGCGCATTGGCGGTCAGGCTCCGAAATTGATAGGTAAAACGGGAAAGCAGCATACACGACCAGCAGGCGGCGGTCAGGGGGATGCCCATGAGCACCCGGTAGCCCCCGGCCATCACGCCGGCAGCGGTACTCTGCACCGCTGCCTCATCCAGCAGCGCCAGTACGTACACGCCGAAGAGCAGCACCAGGCCCCAGAGCAGGGTCACCGCTGTGGCAGTTTTCCATTCTCTGCGAAAGGTTTGGAAGAACCGACGGTAAAGCCCCGGCTCCCGGTAGCGGATGCCGTGGACGGCAGCGTCATACAGGGCCGTGGTGGACGCCCCCAGAGTAACCAGTGGCAGGCTGCAAAGGCACCACAGCAGGCTCAGCAGCAGCACATCGGTGATGGCATTGAAGAAATTCCAAACCGGGCCATAGGGGCGAAAAATGGAGCGAAACATCTCACACCAGCCCCGGAATCACTTCCGCCAATTTTTCCGCCAGCTGACGGTGGCCCTTGGCAGTCAGGTGCATTCCATCCACGGGATTGAACTCGGCAAATTCCTGGGCATCCAGGAAAGAAGCCCCCACCAGCTTGGCAGTGTCCCTCAGATAGCCCGCCAATTCCCGAGATTTCTCGATGCAGCCGTTCCCCATGGGCACGCCGCAGGGATTGTCATACATCTCCTTGCGGATGTGGGGCGGACAGACAATGAGGACATTAGGCTTTCCCCCCGCCCAGCACATCACCGACTGGGCCTTGCGCACCAGCCGCTCCATGCCGATGGCGATGCAGGCGGCGTTGACCCCCAGGCGCTCCTTGGTATCATTGGTGCCCAGCATAATCACCAGCAGATCCACAGGCTCGTGGCTCATCAGGGTGGAATAGATCACGCTAAGGCCGTCCATGCTCTCGTGAAGCGCATCGGGGAACACGGTGGTGCGTCCGGAAAGGCCCTCCTCCAAAACCAGATACCCCTCCCCCAGCTTCTGCTGCAACAGGCAGGTCCAGCGCTCGGATTCGTCAAATCGATCACCGCCGGTGACGGTATCGGAGGGGTCGGCGCAGTAGCCGTGGGTATTGGAATCGCCAAAGCAGACAATGTGTTTTTTCATATATTTCCTCTTTTCTGTCCGGTTACACAATTTCGGGAAGGGATGCGGCAATGGCGGACTGACCCACCCGGCGGAACTTCTCATCCGGCAGCGCCACGTGAATCTTCTCCGCCAGCTCGGGATACTCGTCGGCCATTACCTTGTTGTAGGTTTCCAGCAGCAGATCGCCGCCCTTGCCGGACATCACCCGGCCCAGCAGCAGCACATGCTTAAAGCCATAGAAATCATAGTACAGGGCAAAGCTGTGGGCAAGATAGGTGCCAATGCTGCGGTAGATGGCAGCGGCCCGGGGGTCGCCCTGCTCCATCAGCCCCTGAACCTTTTTCAGCTTCTCGGCAGGGGACAAGCTTTCCTCCAATTCAATTCCGGCGGCGGGAGCCAGCTTGATCACCGCATCCTGGGAGAAATACTTGCAGCCCACGCCGAAGTCGCCAGACCATTCGTCCTGCATGGCCTTGGGAGATGCATCCACCGGGCAGAAGGCCAGCTCATTCAGCCAGCCGGTGATGCAGCCGTTTTCATCCACAAAGCCCACAGCCTCGCTGGTGCCCATGGCGATACCCAGCATATTATTTTCTCCCAGGCTGATGGCCCCGGCCAGGGCGGACACGTCGCCGTCGTTGACCACACTGTAGGGCACATTGCCAAAGGTATCGGTGATGGCACGGATGTAGATGTCCTTCACCTTCTTGTCGTAGAGATCCTTGGGAACCTTCAGGAACAGCGAGGCGTTCATGGTTCGGTTGTTGATAAACACACCGGCGGAGGAGACGCCCACGGCGTCCACCCGGGGCATGTGGGCGGCGGCGGATTTCAGTGCGGAGACAATGCCGTCATAGTGGTAATCCGGGTCGGAATTGATCTTGGGGAACCAGACCACCTCTTCGGAGAACACCGTCTCCCCGTCGATAACCGCCGACACCTTTCGGTCGGAGCCGCCGGCGTCAAAGCCAATCCGGCAGCCGCCGAAGTGTCCGCCGATCTTCTGGGGGGCGTCCTTGCTCTCGGGCACCTGGTCCACCAGCAGCACCTGGAAGGGGTGCTCAAAGACGTTGGCCATATAGTCCCAGTCAAATTCCTGCTTGCCGCCTGCCTGGTAGCAATCGCAGAGGTAATGGTAAATGGTCTCGTCACCGCTGACATAGATGCGGAAGCCGCCCTTCATCCACAGAACGAACTTCACCAGCCGATCGATGTAGAAGCAGTCCGCCGCTTTCATATCCTCAGTTCCGTGGATGAAGGTGTGAAAGCAGGCCATCTCCCCCTTGGCCCGCTCCACCGCAATGGAAACGGGCTTCTTCGCCGTGGACAGGAACGCCTTGTTAAACTGATGCAGGGGGATAAATTCCGGGTCCAGCTCCGGCAGGTTTTTTATGTTGATATTTATGCCAAGAAACTTCATAACAAAAGCACCTCTTTCGTCTAAATTAGAGATGGCATCATTGTAGCATGAAAATCTTTTTCTGTCACTAGTCTTTTTGAAAATTCTACTTGAAAAATGAACGGTATAATGTTAGTATTGAAAATCATAAAGAATCCACCCCACATTATCATCAAGGAGGTACAATATGTACAAAGAACAATTGCGGCAGGCCAAGGCCTGGACGGAAAAGGAGCTGGACAGCTGCGTCAGCTTCTGGCTGAAAAACGGAATGGATCGAGAATACGGCGGCGTGTACAC
Organism: Oscillospiraceae bacterium; assembly: GCA_021771675.1. The sequence continues at coordinate 39,752 of JAETOP010000009.1, forward strand.
CTGCCTGGATCGCTATGGCAAGGTCTATTCCACCGACAAGAGCGTGTGGATGCAGGGCCGGTGCGGCTGGATTTTTGCCTACCTGTGCCATGTGTACGGCGTAAAGCAGGAGTGGCTGGAGGCCTCCAAGAGCTGCCTGGACTTCATGGAGAAATACTGCATCAACCGGGAAGCCGGGGACAGAATGTATTTCACCGTCACCAAGGATGGCAAGCCCCTGCGCCAGCGCCGCTATTTCTACTCCGAGGCCTTCTATGCCCTGGCCAACGCAGAATACTACGGCGTCACCGGTGAGACGGTGTGCCTGGAACGGGCGAGAAAGGCCTGCGACCTCTACTGGAACCTGTGGCACGGAATGCCCGACCCCACCGGCCTGGGCCCCAAGACCATCCCCGAGACCCGCACCGGCCGCTCCTTTGGCCTGCCCATGATTTTCCTGAACGTGCTGTCCGTGATGATGCGGGTGGACGAGCAGAAGCGGGCCTTGTATGAGGAGCGGGCTCAGACCTGTGTGGACGAGATCTTCAAGTTCAACTACCATCCCGAGCTGAAATGTATTTTGGAAAACGTGGGCCCCAACGGCGAGGCCAACCTGGACTACACCGAGGGCCGGGTCGTCAACCCCGGACACGACATTGAGGGCGTGTGGTTTATGCTGGAGCACGCCGCCCGTACCGGCGACAAGGAGCTGGTGGAAAAGGCCGAGGAGATTTTTAACTGGGCCATCAATGCCGGCTGGGACAAGGAATACGGCGGACTGCTGTACTTCATCGACTGCCTGGGCAATCCCCCTGAGGCCTACGAGCACGACATGAAGCTGTGGTGGCCCCATGACGAGATTCTCATCGCCTCCCTGATGCTCTACCGGGACACCGGAAAGGAAGAATACCTGGACTGGTATTTCAAGACCCTGGACTACGCCAAGGCCCACTTCTCTGACCCGGAGTACGGCGAGTGGTACGGCTATCTCCGCCGGGACGGCCTGCCCACCCAGCCCTCCACCAAGGGCTCTACCTTCAAGGGCCCCTTCCATCTGCCCAGAATGCTCATCAATACCGACATCATGCTGGGCCAGCTACTGGAACGGTAAAAATACATCCACGAAGCGAAAAGGAGGCGACACATTGGCAAAGGAAAAAGAAAGCGTATTTGTCCACATCGGCAGTGAATACTATTCCTTTACCCCAGCGGAAAAGAAGCTGGCGGACTACATTCTCTCCGCCCAGGACTGCATTTCCCGGATGTCCATTTCAGAGCTGGCGGGCGCCTGCTCCGTGGCGGACGCCACCGTATCCCGATTTTGCCGCCGGTTGGGGTATAAGGGGTATCCGGATTTCAAGATTGCCATCGCCAACGCCTCCATCCACCGGTTGGAGGACAACCCCCTCTCCGGTGAAATTACCCGAGAGGACACCCTGGAGACCATCAGCCAAAAGCTTTTGAATGCCAGCGCCACAGCCATGGTTCAGACCCGGGAGGTGCTGGACTTGAACGCCGTAGCACAAGCCGCCGCCCTGCTGCGAAGCAGCACCTCGGTTTTGTGCATGGGCCAGGGGGGCTCCATGCTGATTGCCTCGGAGGCGGCCCATCTGTTTTCCACCATATCCGGCAAATTCCGGCCTGTCAGTGATTCCCATATGCAGGCCATGGCCGCCGCCATGGTGGAGAGCACGGACACCATCCTGTTCTTCTCCTATTCCGGCTCCACCCTGGCCATGCTTGATACGCTGGAAACCGCCAGGGAGCGGGGATGTAAGGTGATTCTGGTCACACGTTTTCCAAAATCCCCCGGTGCCGCCCTGGCGGACATTGTACTCCAGTGCGGCGCCAATGAAAATCCCCTGCAAAGCGGCTCCATCCCCGCCCGGATTGCCCAGATGTATCTGATCGACATTCTCTTTTCGGAATTTACTCGTAAGAATCTGGACGAGGCAAAGGAGCGCCGCAACCGGATTGCCCAGGCTCTGGCAGCCAAGCACGTATAGGCCAGAATTATTTTCATGGTTTTTTCCCGGATAATCTTCGAATCATGAATTCATCCATAATATTTCCCAATTTGTTGTAAATTTTCACAAAATGAAGCGGATGAAAATTATCTTCATCCGCTGATTTTTGTACGAAATGGTTGAATTTTCCGGTAAAACCCGTTTTGAAAATTATTTTCACACTTAACCCATTGACTTTCCTGTTAAAGTTCGCTAAGATGTGGATAAGTGAAAACGAGATATTCAACGGTTTCACCAAATATTCTAATTTTTAGGAGGATACTATGAAAAAGTTAATCGCAATTGTGCTGACCGTCGTCATGGTGATGAGCCTGTGTGCTTTCACCGCCAGCGCCGACGACGTCACCGAAATCTCCCTGTGGACCTACCCCATCGGCGATTGGGGCAAGGAAGCTACCGTCAACGCACTGCTGGAAGCTTTCAACGCTGCACATCCCGAAATCAAGGTCACCGTTGAGTACCTGACCTACACCGACGGCGACGACAAGGTCAACACCGCCATCGAAGGCAACGCCGCTCCCGACATCGTCATGGAAGGACCCGAGCGTCTGGTCGCCAACTGGGGCGCCAAGGGCAAGATGGTTGATCTGTCCGACCTGTGGACCGACGAGGTCAAGGCCGACATCTACGCCTCCGTCGAAGCCGCCTGCCGTGGCACCGACGGCAAGTACTACGAGTATCCTCTGTGCATGACCGCTCACTGCATGGCCATCAACAAGACCGTCTTTGAGGCTGCCGGCGCGATGCAGTACATCGACGAAGAGAACCACACCTGGACCACCGACGGCTTCCTGAAGGCTGTTCAGGCTGTCTATGATGCCGGTTACGAGAATGTCGGCGTGGTGTTCTGCGGCGGCCAGGGCGGCGACCAGGGCAACCGTGCTCTGATCAACAACCTGTACGGCGGCACCTTCACCAACCCCGAGCACACCGCCTACACCGCTGACTCCCCCGAAAACATCAAGGCTCTGGAGACCCTGTATGCCATGGACGGCATCACCTTCGATCCCGCTATTGTCGGCGGCGACGAGATCAACCTGTTCCGTCAGGGCGTCCTGCAGATGGCTACCTGCTGGAACATTGCCCAGCAGCTGAACTCCGACAACAATACCGCTGGCCTGACCAACGACGGCGACGAGATTCTCTTCATGGCCTTCCCCTCCACCAATGGTGACGATACCCAGCTGTGCGGCGGTATCTGGGGCTTCGGCGTGTTCGACAACGGCGACGCTGCCAAGACCGAGGCTGCCAAGACCTTCATCAAGTGGGCCTGCGACGAAGAGGCTGCCATGAATGTGAAGGCCTCCACCTACTTCCCCGTGAAGGCTTCCGTGGTTGACGTGTACGCCGGTGAAGAGACCGAGGCCGTCATGAACGAGTACACCAAGCTGATGGGCCACCTGGGTGACTACTATCAGATCGTTCCCGGCTGGGCTGTCGCCCGTACCGAGTGGTGGAACATGCTGCAGCGCATCGGCGCTGGCGGCGATGTGGCTACCGAGGTTGCAACCTTCGTTGCCAATGCCAACGCTGCTGCCGCAGGCTGATTCCCAACCCGATCCATTGATTTTGTAATTTGACTTGCGCCCCTCTCCTCTCCTCCTGGGGAGGGCAGGGGCGCATTTCCACTCATTGTTCAGGAACCGGACAATGTGCCTGACAGTGTACAGATACATTGCCCGCTTCCTGAACGATTTTCTACTTTTGAAATTCTGAGAGGAGGAATTTCCTTGGCCAGTCCCAACATCACGGTCAGCAAGAAAACGCACCGCCTTGTGATGCAGGAAAACATTGCCGCCTATTCTTTCATGGCGCCCTTCCTGCTGTTTTTTGTGGGGTTTGTGCTCTACCCCATGTTCATGTGCCTGTTTACCAGCCTGTTCGACGCCACCATGGGACGGGAGGACATTTTTGTAGGCCTGGGCAACTATAAAGAGCTGTTTGCCGACCCAGTTTTCTGGGTTGCGTTGAGAAACACGCTGGTCATCGTGTTGGTCTCCGTACCTGTGACCTGCGCATTCTCCCTGTGGGTGGCCTCCGCCATCAGCAAAATGCACGTCACCGCAACCTCCGCCTTCCGCTGCATTTTCTATCTGCCCGTGGTCACCGGCTCCGTGGCCGTCACCATGGTCTGGAAATGGATGTTCAACAACTACTATGGCATCCTGAACTATCTGGGCAAGGGCATGGGGCTCATCGACAAAAACATCAACTGGCTGGGCGACCCTAAGTACGCCCTGGGGTGCATTATCCTGATTCTGCTCACCACCTCCGTTGGCCAGCCCATCGTGCTCTATGTTTCCGCTCTGGACAATGTGGATAAATCCCTGGTGGAGGCCGCCCAGGTAGACGGCGCCACCGAAATGCAGGCCTTCTGGCGGATCAAGTGGCCCCAGATGATGCCGACCACCCTGTACATCCTGGTCATCACCACCATCAACTCCTTCCAGTGCTTTGCGCTGATTCAGCTGCTGACCTCCGGCGGGCCGAACAATGCCACCATGACCATCATGTATTACATCTACTACAATGCCTTCAAGCTGTATCGATATGGCTATGGCAATGCAATGGGTGTTGTTCTGGCGCTGATTATTGCGCTGCTGTCCGCCGTACAGTTCAAACTCGGGCAGGAAAAGTAAGGAGGCGAGAATATGAATCCCATTGATAAGAGCCATACCAAATCCAAGCTGTACCGCTATTTCTGTGCCGTGGCGGTGGTTGTGTTCGCCATTCTGTTCACATTCCCGCTGTACTGGATCATCACCGGTTCCTTTAAGATCGGCAAAGAAATCAACTCCACCACCCCCGTCTGGATTCCCAGCAAATGGGTGACTGACAACTACTCCAAGCTCTTCTCCAAGCGCTCCGCTCCCCTGTTCGAGATTTTGGGCATCGTCGGCCCCACCGTCCCCGCCGCCATCCGCTGGCTGATCAACACCGTGTTCATGGCCGTGGCCTCCATGCTGCTGACTTGCCTCACCGCCGCCATGGCCGGATACGCTCTGGCAAAGAAGCGCTTCTATGGAAGAACCATCATTTTCAGCCTGATCGTGTGCGCCATGGCCCTGCCCAAGCAGGTCATCCTGATTCCTCTGGTTCGTGAAATGGCCGCTCTCAAGCTCTACGATACTATCTGGGCCGTGATCTTCCCCATTGTGGGCTGGCCCTTCGGCGTGTTCCTGCTGAAGCAGTTCGCGGAGGGAATCCCCACGGAAATGACCGAGGCCTGCCGCATCGACGGCGCCAGTGAGTGGAGAACCTTCACCGATGTGATGTTCCCCATGATTAAGCCCGGCGTAGGCGCCTGCGCCATCTTCACCTTCATCAACAGCTGGAATGACTACTTCATGCAGCTGATTATGCTGACCTCCAACAAGAATCTGACCATTTCCCTGGGCATCGCCACCATGCAGGGCGAGAACTCCACCGACTTTGGCCTCTTGATGGCCGGCTGTGCCCTGGCTTCCGTGCCCATCATCATCGTATTCCTGATCTTCCAGAAATACTTTACCAAGGGCATCACCATGGGCGCTGTGAAGGGTTAACTCCATCCCCTCCCCTTTTCGCCGCCCATCCCCGGGCGGCGAAAAATCGGGAAAAAGCCTTTACTTTTCCAATAGGAAGTGATAATATGATCGTCGCAAATCTGACAAATAAACAGGAATACTATGGCATCCACCCGGAACTGGACAAGGCATTGGATTGCCTGACCCCGGAATTTCTGGAAAATGCCTCCACCGAAAAGACGCTTCTGGACGGTGAAAACCTGTTTGTCACCAAATTCCATCTGGAGACCGTTCCCGTGGAGCAGACCTTCTTTGAAGCCCACAAAAAATATCTGGACATTCAGGTTGTCACCCAGGGCATGGAGCGGGTGGAGATCGCCCATCCCGACGGGCTGACCCTCACCGAGGAAAAGGACGATTTCTACGGCTATACCGGTCAGGCGGACCAGAGCGTGATTTTGAAGCCCGGCAATTTCCTGGTGGTATTCCCCGGGGATGCCCACCGGCTGCGCCTTCCCGTCCACAAGAGTGGCGAGGCCTTTACGAGAGTTGTGTTCAAAGTAAAAGTATACGATTGAGAGGAGTTAGAAACATGAAAGATTTCAGCAAATACGCAGGGATTATTCCGGCATTCTATGCCTGCTATGACGAAAAGGGAGATATTTCCCCCAAAGCCGTCCGGGAGCTCACCGAGTATTACATTGCCAAGGGCGTGAAGGGCCTGTATGTGGGCGGCTCCTCCGGCGAGTGCATTTACCAGAGCGTGGCAGAGCGGAAGCTGCTGCTGGAAAACGTGATGCAGGTTGCCAAGGGCAAGCTGACCATCATCGCCCATGTGGCCTGCAACAACACAAAGGATTCCATGGAGCTGGCTGCTCACGCCGAAAGCGTGGGCGTGGATGCCATCGCTGCCATTCCCCCCATCTACTTCCACCTGCCCGACAGGGCCATCGCCAAATACTGGAACGACATTTCCTCCGCCGCACCCCACACCGACTTTGTCATCTATAACATTCCCCAGCTGGCGGGTGTAGCTCTGAACCCCGGTCTGCTGAAGACCATGCTGCAAAACCCCAACTGCATCGGCGTGAAGAACTCCTCCATGCCTGTGGAGGACATTGAGAAGTGGATTGCGGGAGGCGCCATCACCTTCAACGGCCCCGATGAGCAGCTGCTCAGCGGCCTTGTGGCCGGAGCCACCGGCGGCATCGGCGGCACCTACGGCGCCATGCCCGAGGTTTACCTGAAGATTTTCGAGCTGGCCACCAAGGGAGAGAACCTGGCCCTGGCCCGACAGCTGCAGCAGGACGCCAACCAGATCATCTACAAGATGTGCTCCGGCGAGGGCAATATGTACGCCATGATTAAGGAAATCCTCCGGCTCTCCGGCGGTCCCGACATCGGCGGCGTCCGCGCTCCCCTGCTGAACCTGACCCCGGCCGACAAGGAAATCGCCAAGGAGTGCGTTGCCATGATCGCCGCCGCCAAGGCAAAGCTCGCCTGATCATCCCTATAAACAGCTTCCAGCCGCCTCCAACCGGAGGCGGCTGATTTTCTGCGGTTCCCTTTTCCCCCGCCGTGTGATAAAATGATCTGGTTATTTTTTTCAAGAACCATGCAAGATTTCGATTTTCTTTCCGAGATGATAGGTGAAAGGCATTACAGATAAAAGGAGGTGCCCACCTTGGACGATCAGAACATTGTGGCCCTGTATTGGAGCCGGGCGGAGAACGCCATTTCCGAAACCGCCCGAAAATACGGAGGCTACTGCTATTCGATTGCCATCAACATTCTAACAAGCAAGGAAGATGCCGAGGAAAGTGTGAACGATACCTATCTTGCGGCCTGGAACGCCATGCCGCCCCACCGCCCTGCCATTCTTGCCACCTTCCTGGGGAAAATCACCCGCCGGCTTTCCATCGACCGCTGGCGCTCCCGCCACGCTTCCAAGCGGGGCGGCGGAGAAATCGTCCTGGCCCTTGAGGAGCTGGAAGACTGTGCATCCGAGGACAGCCTGGAAAAGTCCATGGAGCGCAAGCAGCTTGCCGCTGTCTTCAACCGCTTCCTGGATTCCCTGCCCCAGACGGAGCGGCAGATTTTCCTGGGCCGGTATTGGTACCTGGACCCTATTGCGGACATTGCCGCCCACTACGGCTTTTCCGTCAGTAAGGTAACATCCATGCTCCGCCGCACCCGGCTGAAGCTCCGGGAGGCTCTGGAAAAGGAGGAATTGCTGTGAACGCCAACGAAATTCTGGACATGATCGGCGACGCCAAGGGTACATACATCTGGGAGGCCCAGCGCAAGCGCACAGAAGCAGCACCCCGCAGACGCGGCTCCGCAAAGAGGATTTGGCTCCTTGCCTCCATCATCACTGTGGCGCTGCTGCTGGTGGGCTGCGCGGTGGTGTATGTCCTGAGCCTGCAGGACATGAAGCTGGGCGAGGAAGTCTGGGAGGATTACCACACCGGTGAAACCCAGCCCCACAGTGCCCTGTCCCTCCAGGGCTTTGCGGGAAGTCCCTCTTATCAGGCAGCCAAGGAATGGTACGAATGGAAGCAGGCCTATGACCCCAATTCAGAGCTGCTGACCCCCTCCGCCGAGGATTACGCCGAAACGCTGCCGGAAGCGTATCAGGGCTACCTGCTCTATACCCCGGAGATGCGGGCCGAAGTGGATGCCCTGTGTGAAAAATACGGTCTGAACCTTCTGGGAAAGGAATACATCGACGCAACCACGGAGGATATGTTCCAAACCCTGCAAATTGGCAGTATTTTCCGCCCGGATGCTCCGGTGCAGCCGAGCTGGAGCCAAGGCAGCCCGGGTTACTTCTATGCCAACGGCGCATTTGAGGTGGAAGCCTACATTGCCCCCACCGGGGAAGACAGCCCCTGGCCCGAGGAGAATTTCATCAGCTACCGCTGCCACCGAAAGGATACCTTCGACGATGTGACCCTCCCCCTGACAGATATGGAACACTATCAGCAGTGGAGCTATCAAAACGCCGATGGGATCACCTGTCTGCTGGCGGTTCACCCGGAGAACGGCGCTCTGATCGTGGTGGACAAGGAGGACTATTTTATCACCGTCACCCTGGAATCCAAGGGCGGCAACATTCTGGACGGCTACCAGAGCATGGACAAAGCCACCCTGGAAGCCTTTGCGGACATTTTCAATTTCACCATCCAGCCAAAGCCCGTCGCCCCCGAAACTCTGGCGGCGGCCGAGGCACGGGTAGATGCCTACTGGGAAGACTACAACCAGCGGATGCAGCAGGCCGGAAACGACTTGCAGAATATCCTGGGTGAGGAGAGCTACGCCGGGCGGGTAAAATACCACCTGGAAAACTTCTACTCTGCCTACCGGATGGGCTACACCTTCCATGACCTGGACGGCGACGGACAGGGGGAGCTGCTCATCGGCCGGGATGGGTACATCCGCCACATCTATTCCCAGAAGGATGGCGAGACGGTGGAGATTCTGGGCTGGAGCAACGACTCCCCCACCTACCTGGCAGAGGACGGGACGCTGGTTTCCATGAGCTGCCGGGGAACGCCCCACTATGAATTCTTCCACGTGGAAAACGGCCAGAGGGTAATTGACAAAACCATCGACTACAACCCAGAGCGGGACGGTGAAAACCTCTGGTGGCTGGGCGACCACCACAGCAGCTCCCCCTACGTCCAGCCCATTTCCGAAGAAGAATTCTGGCAGATCGCCGCCTCCAAAAAGCGGGTGGTGCTGACCTTCCAGCCCCTGAGCAGCTTTCCCCTGGAGGAGAAGTTGGATTGTCCTGCCACGCTGCAAAGCACCTTTGGCGAAGATGGGCGCCTGCGCAGCTACTATGGGGACGCGAATTTCGACGTGGTCATCCGGCATACCATTCTGAACTCCCAGGCAGCCAGACAGGAGGAATTTCCGGACTGCCGCTATTGCCTCCTTGACCTGGACGGCGACGGACAGGAGGAGCTGCTCCTGGAAGAGGAGGGCGGCTGGTGGAAGCTCTACACCATGGCCGACGGGAAGCTCTGCCAGCTGGCATACAACGACGTCCTGAACCTCTGCAAGGGCAATATCGTTGAGCTGGTTCACAGCTATACCGGCGACAACAAAACCTACTGCTATTTCCGCAAGGAGGGGAACTTCCTGGTTCCGGTAGAATATCTTCGCTATGATGTTGAGACGAATCCCGCAAACCCCTGGTTCCGAAGCACCGACGCTTCCGGTCAGGACCTCTCCATGGAGCCAATTTCCGGCGCGGAATTCGACGCCATCCGGGAACGCTTCCCCCTGCTGGATTTGGAGATGAAGCCCCTTTCCGATTATCCGTTCAGCGGGAATTGATACTTCCAGCGCAAATAATGCCCCATGCCACGGTTTTCATGGCATGGGGCATTGTTTACATATTATCTTCCAGTCCCAGATAGGCCCGGATTTTGGGCAGCATGAGCTTGGTGTCCGCCCGGCCCAGCAGATACAGGGCGCCCAGCCGCTCCATATCCCCTTCCAGCGCGGAGACGCTGATGGAGCCGGAGGGGCAGAGCATGAGAAGCCGCCCCTGATTTTCCAATTCTTCCAGCTCCTGGATGGCGGTGTTGTACTGCTCGCTCTGGGTATTCAGCCGCTCCACCAGGTTGGGGTAGTTCTTGTAGATCCGCTCGGACAGCTCCATGAACTGCTTGCTCTCCGGCTCCCGGCGGTACTCCCGGGGGCGGGTCCGAATCACCAGGATTTTTTCAAACCCGTTGTCCAGGGCCCAGCGGTATGGAATCTTCACGGCACAGCCCCCGTCCAGGCAGTCTACCCCGTCCACCTCCACCATATCGGAGACGAAGGGCATGGAGGCGCTGGCCTGAACCGCCTTCTGGAAATCCGGGGTGACGCCCTTCTCGCAGTATTGCACCTGCCCCGTCTGGCAGTTGGTGACGGTGACGAGAAAGCGGCGGCTGGGGTCCTCATACCGCTCCCGGTTGAAGGGGATTTCCTCCTCCACCTCGTTGAGCAGGAAGTCGAAGCCGACCACGCCCCGATTCTTGGCCAGGGTTCGGGGGCCGATATACCGGCGGTCATGGCGATAGCCCAGGTTGATCTTCCCTGCCCGGCCGATTTCCCCGGCCACATAGTTATATCCGTTCAGGGCCCCGGCGGAGGTGCCGATGGTGGTTTGCAGATTGATGCCGTTCTCCATCAGCACATCCAGCACCCCGGAGGTATAGCAGCCCCGGAAGGAGCCGCCCTCCAGCACCAGGCAGCCCGGCACCACCATCTCCGGAGCGGAGGCCAGATGAATGGAGTCAATCCCCGACCAGGCCTTTTTCCTGTCCCGGTCATCCATCACCTCATCGATCAGCCGGTCGGTTTCCGACTTGATTCCGCTGAGCACCGCGTGTCCATTGCGCATCAGCTGCTCTGTCAGCTTTTCCAGTTCTTCCCTCATGGCCCAATTCCTTTCCAGATTGATGTTTGTATCATGGCACGTTTTTGCCCCGCTGTCCAGCGAGTGCTTTCATTTTTTGCCATCCGCGCCAAAGAAGGGCTCCAGAATTTTTCGTCAATAATGGTATTTCTTCCGCTTCGCCACCAGGAAGATCGCGCTGAGGACAACCGCCATCACCTCCGCGACAATGATGGAAATCCACACACCGTCAATCCCCCAGAGCATGGGCAGGATGATAACCGCGGCGCACTGAAACACCAGCGTGCGCAGGAAGGAAATGATGGCAGATGTCACCCCGTCGTTGAGGGCCGTGAAGAACCCGGATGCGAAAATGGCAAAGCCCATAAAGGCAAAGGACAGGGCAAAAATCCGGAAGCCGGAGACGGTCATGTCCATCAGCTCCTTGTCATAGCCCACAAAGAGCTTGGACAGCGGCGTCGCCAGCAGTTCCCCGGACACAACCATGCCAACGCCAAATATCCCAATCATCGTCAGGCTCTTGCGAAGCAGGCCGTGGAGCTCCGTGTAGTTCCGGGCGCCATTGTGATAGCCGATGATCGGCGCGGTGCCAATGGAGTACCCAACGAAGGCGGCGGAGAAAATCATGCTGACATACATCATCACGCCGTAGGCCGCAACGCCGTTTTCTCCGGCATATTTCATCAGCTGGCCATTGTAGAGGATGCCTACCAGGCTCATGGAAATATTGCTCATGAATTCCGAGGAACCATTGACGCAAGCCTTCATCACCGCTCTGCCGTCATATCTGGTCTTTCCCAGCCGGAGGATGCTGTCGTTCTTTCTGAAAAAGTAGAACAGCGGAACCACGCCCCCCACCACCTGGCTCATGGCAGTGGCAACAGCAGCGCCCGCCAGCTTGTGCTGCTGGGGCAGAAGAATTACCAGAACCGCATCCAGAACCATATTGGTCACGCCGGAGGAAATCGTTACAGTAAGGCCCAGGTTGGGCTTTTCAGCCGCCACAAAGAAGCTCTGGAACATCACCTGCAGCACATAGCACGGCAGGGCCAGAAGGATAATCCGGGCATATACCACGCAATTTTCAAGCAGTTCCCCGGTGGCCCCCAGAAACGAGGCAATGGGACGGGTGAAAAGGATGCCCGCCACAGCCAGCAGGACACCCAGGCCAAAAGCGAGGTAGACAAACAGGGAAAAATAGCTGTTCGCCTTCTCCCTGTCCCCCTCGCCATAGGTTTTCGCCACGATGGCCGTACCGCCGGTGCCAAACATGAAGCCCACCGTTCCCAAAATCATCAGGACAGGCATAATCAGGTTCACCGCCGCAAAGGGGGTTTTCCCCGCGAAATTGGAGACGAAGAAGCCATCCACAATGCCATAGATGGATGTAAAAATCATCATTGCGATGGACGGTAGCGTAAATTTGATGAGTTTTCCGTAGCTGAAATGATCTGAAAGCTGAATGCGCATTATGTCCTCCCAAACCACCGGTTTGCCAGCTCGGCCACCCCGGGGGCAATGTCTTTGATGTTCCAGCTGCTTGTGTTGATTGTCAAATGATAGGCGTCACGCTGCCCCCAGGAAGAACCGGAAAGGATTTCCCTGGTCTGGGAGCGGATTTTGTCGATCTGCTTCATCTTCCGAAGCAGTTCCTTCTCGGTCAGATTTTCCCCCTCCGGCGCCCGGTCCATGCAGCGCCGGAGCTTTGCCTCCGGGTCGGCGCAGACAAAAATATTGAAGCTCTGGTACTGCGCCAAGATCACATCGGCGTTTCTGCCCACGATCACGCAGTCCTTGCCCAGAGCGGCAATCTCTTCAATCACCTTTTTCTGCCCTAATAAAAGCTCCACTTTGCTTGACTGCCGGTATCCAACGGAGTGAATGGTGCTGCGGAAGGTAATGGGATAGGACTGCCAGCCATGGTTGGTCAGCTCATTTTCCACATAGTGGACGTCCAATCCGCTTTTTTGTGCCACGGCGGAAATAATCTCACTGTCATAGTAGTCAAAGCCCAGGATGTCCGCAAGGCGTTTTCCAAGCTCCCGGCCGCCGGAGCCAAATTCCCGGCTGATGGTGATGATTTTCATAGGCTCCTCCCTCATAATTTCCCAATTTGCTGACGAAGACAATCCGCATATTTCTCCATCAGATGTACGTACATGGTAATTTCCTCCTCTGACCAGGTGTCAAACGCGTTTACCTCGGCTTCGTAGAGTCTCGCCACCGTACTCTGAATATAGTCTTTTCCCTTCTCCGTCAAGAGAATTTTTTTTGCTCTGCCGGTGTACTGCTGGAGATACAGGATTTGCTCCGCTTCCAGCCCCCGAATGGCGGAATTCACCGTCTGCTTGCGTATGCCGGATTTTTTGTAGACATCACTGAGCAGACACCCGTCCCCGGCATCATAGATGGTGTATAGCACGATGGAAACACTGTCCGTAATACCCAGCTTTAACGACGCCTGATGATATAAAGATTCCATTTCAGAGGTCAGATAATTGATTCGATGGATTTCATTTACGTGGCTGCTATTCATTCTTACGCCCCCAAGGCATGATTTTGTACGGTTGGCATTATAGTACGAAATCGTACCTTTGTCAATAGGGAGCACTGAAAAAAAGATCTCCCCGCCGCTTGCTGCTACCCGCCAATAAAAAACACATCCATTGGAATTTCTTCCTTGGAATGTCTTTGGCTGAACCTTGCCGATACCGGGCAGCTGTGCACTCACCGGGCACAGAGAAACCAGAGAGCCCCGTTTGGTTTCCTGCTCCGTTTCTAAATGGTTTGCTTTTCCTGAAAAAAGAGAAAAGATGTACGTCTGTTACAAGTAAGTAGGTAGCCTGCTCACCACAGGCAGGCAAATAGGTTTGCACCCAAAACAGTCAGAATACCGGAGAGGACAATGGAAAGGCTGCTCATGGCACCCTCAATTTGGCCCAGCTCCATGGCTTTGCTGGTGCCGATGGCATGGGAGGCGCTGCCAATGGCAATGCCTTTGGCAATAGGGTCTGTGATGCGAAACAGCTTGCAGGCAGCTTCGGCACAGACGTTGCCCAGAACCCCGGTAATGATAATCACAGCAACCGTAACAGATACATAACCCCCCAGTTCCTCCGATACCCCCATACCGATGGCGGTGGTGATAGACTTGGGAAGCAGGGTCACATAGGTGTTATGATCGAGCCGGAAGAGCACGGCAAACAACAAAATGGAGCACAGACTTGTGAGCATACCGCTGACAACACCACAGAGAATTGCCAGCCAGTTTTTCTTCAGTTGTTCAAACTGCTCATAGAGCGGGATGGCCAGGCAGACTGTGGCCGGGGTCAGCAGATAGCTGAGATATTTGGCACCGGACTGATACGCAGATTCGTCAATGCCGAAAAGCCAAAGCAGAACAATGGTCAGCAGGATCGCAGCAAGTAGCGGATTCAGGATGGCAAGCTTCCAGTTCCTCTTGAACCACACCCCTGCAAAGTAAGCCCCCAAGCTCAGGAAGACACCGAAAAACACCGACTGCGTGAAGAAATCAACCATCATCCTTGCCCCCCTTCGTCCGTTTACCCACTGCCTGGGTAACAAGGCCGGAGACGGCGAACACCGCAAAGGTAGAAAAGAAGGTCGTCACCACATAAGCAACCCAGGCACTGCGGATGATTCCCCAGGAACTCATAAGCCCCACGCCTGCGGGGATAAACATGACTGGCATGATTTCAATGAGAAACTGCCCGGTCTCCCGGATGTCCTCCAGCCGGATGATATGAAGCTCCAGACAGAGGAACATAAGAAGAATGCCATAGACACTTGCTCCCACAGGCAGCGGGATCAAAAACCGCATTAGTTCCCCGGCAAAGGAAACTGCCAGGATTATGAGAAACTGCTTCAAATACTTCATAAAAGATATGCCTCCATTTTTTTATCTATCATACCACCGCTGTCAACCATTTGTACATACTTGGGGACCGCCTCCCTGTGAAGCGGCCCCTGTTTTGTACGGAATATCCTTGGCGTTCTATTTAACCGCCAATGTTTTTTGGAGAATCCGGTACTGGCGCAGTGCCAGCAGCACACCGATCAATGCGGCGGCGGTATCTGCGACAAGCTGGGCGCCATCGGGGTCAAGCTGGACGAAGAAGCCAATGCTGCCCATCATTTCCACACCGGACTCCCGGGTCACCGTCCGCATGATCCCTACCGACGAAGAACTGGGTATTGCGCGCCGCACCTGTGAAGTGATATAATGTTCATCAGCCATCCGTTTCTTTGCGGATGGCTGATGGTGCAAAAGGAGAGAATCAAATGAATCAGAAATTGAGAGCGGATGCCGAAGCCATCGCCCGGGGTGCCATTGCCGCTGTATGCCCGGACGCAGCGGTGCGTCGGGCGCTTTTGGGCAGGAGCTTTGGCGGCAAACTGTATCTGGTGTCCGTGGGCAAAGCCGGATGGAAAATGGCCGAGACGGCCTTGGACTGCCTGGAGCAGCCCATCGAAAAGGGCATCGTCATTACCAAATACGGCCATGTGGAGCGGCCGCTGCCCGGCATCGACTGCTATGAGGCAGGGCACCCTGTGCCAGATACCAATACCTTCCGCACCACCCAAGCAGTACTGGATATGACGGAAAAATTGACGGAGAAAGATACGGTGCTGTTCCTGCTCTCCGGCGGTGGCAGTGCCTTGTTTGAAAAGCCGCTGGTCGCACCGGAGGAATTGCAAAGCATTACGAATCAGCTCCTTGCCCGGGGGGCGGACATCATGGAGATGAATACCATCCGCAAGCGCCTGTCGGCGGTGAAGGGGGGCAGGTTTGCTCAGTGGTGCCAGCCTGCCCATGTGGAGGCCATCGTCCTTTCGGACATTTTGGGCGACCCACTGGACATGATCGCCTCCGGCCCGGCGGCTCCCGATGGCTCTACCTGCATTCAAGCCTTGTCCGTAGTGAGAAAATACAGATTGAATATGAGCGATCATGCCTGGGATCTGCTCCGGCAGGAGACGGTGAAGGAACTGACCAATGTCCATTCCACCATCATCGGCAGCGTCCGGGAGCTGTGCAGGGCAGCGTCAGACATCGCCAGAGAACTGGGCTATGCGCCAGTCCTGCTCACCGACCGATTGGACTGGGAAGCCAGGGAAGCGGGCAGATTCCTGGCGGAGCAGCTGCATCCCCGGGCACAGGATGGCGAGAGAATCGCCCTGCTGGCCGGTGGTGAGACCGTGGTGCATCTGACTGGCAGCGGTCTTGGCGGCAGAAATCAGGAGCTTGCCCTGGCTGCGGCAGAAGGGATTGCAGGGCTGCACAATGTATGCCTCATCAGTGTGGGAAGTGACGGCACTGACGGCCCCACGGATGCCGCCGGCGGCTATGTGGATGGGGATACCCAGGCTGCCCTGGCCGCTCAGGGCCTGACCATCAGCCACGTTTTGGCAGAGAACGATTCCTACCACGCTCTGAAAGCCGTGGACGGCCTGATCTTCACCGGCCCCACAGGCACCAATGTGAACGATGTGGCCATCGGCCTGATTGGGTAAGCCTAAAGGCACGCTCTTTCCAGCATTTTTTCCATGGGATGCGCTTTTGAAAGATGTTCACTTTCCCTCCGAGAAGCGGAGAAATAAATCCCCCCAGTATTCTTCAAGATTACCGGTAAAATTTTCATCGGGCATCCATTCCGGGAAGCAGTTCAGATAAAAGTCACATTCATCGCAGCATATTTCAAATTCCTCATGCTCTCCATTATAGAGACAATCCTCCCCGTGAAAGCTTGGGGTTAATTCCTCGTTTGTGACTCCCATTGTTGTCCCTCCTTTTGCGGTTTGGGGATGCTCTGATAAAAATGTACTGACCAAGTTAAGCACGGGATGTAATTTCTAAGTAGCCAGCTGTTGAATCAGCGTTAATCTAAATAAAGAGGCGCCACATTCACCATAATTAAGACCACCAGGTATTCTTTTGGAATTGTTTGTATGTAATTTCTCGTATATCCTCCAAATTCCATATGTTTTTTTCAACCTTCATCTTTTCAGCTATATCCCCATTGTGTATTACACTTACTGTTGAAGAGGATACTTCCCCATTAAAGTACCAATAGCACATATAGGAGTTGCCAACATACTGTCGTTCTTTCGACTCCTTTTCTGGATGGTAAAATTTCGCAACAACTGCTCCGTTTGGAATTTGAACATTGGCGCCCTGCTCGTCAAAAAAAGTGCAGGTGTCAGTTGCTCTATAAATATATACAGGTGTTTCATTCACCTTAACAATTGAGGAAACAGCAAGAAACGCAGAAGAGAGCACAATTACACATACAAGTCCAATGAAAGTTTTTCCCGGCCATTTCATAAAAAGAACAAATACAATAATTATCGCAATGACAATTAAAATGATAGCAACAATATTTTGAATAATGCTATGTATTATTCCTGCAGCAACCAAAATCAAAACAAGTATAATCCCAAAAGGGATCGTAAAGAATATCATTTTGTAGCCCACCTTCAAGCATAAAATTTAAACCAAAAGCGTATGTAAACACCTATTACTCTTATGAAATTCCACGTCACCTCTTCCTGTGTAAAATAAAAAAGTGCGCCTACCGAAGTAAGCGCACTAAAAAACGCAAACTCCGATAGTCGCCAAACTAATCAATATAAAGCATCGCCATGCCCACATTGACGGAACTTGCATTTTTAACAAATTCAGAATGTGAGCATAAAAGGGCGCACAAAGGCAGAGCATCCCCATATACAGCGATACTTTTTTATTTGATTAGTTTGGCAGGATTATGGTATCACAGTGGTTCAGAAAAATCAAGAAAAATCTGTCCTTTTCTTTTTGCAGCTTGCTATATGAACAGAAATCCCATAGGAAAGAATTTTTCAAGCCATAAAAAGTCATACGCATATTGGAAAATTGTAATTTGGCGGGATGTTCCGTAGGGCGGGGTCATGACCCCGCCGATCAGCCTATGGTTTTGAATTGGCCGGTTGGTTGCTGTGGTGCGGGAGCACCAAAGGCTCCCCTGTGTAAGGGGAGCTGGCACGGCGAAGCCGTGACTGAGGGACTGTGCAGTAGAATTTTCTATACTTGCATCATGTCGGGCGAATACAGGAAATGTTCGTCTACGGCAGTTCTTTTGTTTCACTTCTTCCTGTTATATGGAGAAGGGGGAGAATTGGGGTGTACCTTTCCACATTGGACTGTACAATCATTTCAATGCCTGCTGTACAGTCCCTCAGTCAGCTTCGCTGACAGCTCCCCTTACACAGGGGAGCCTCCCTCAAAAACCGGCACCTGGCTCCATTCAACGGGGCACTCAAAAACCATCACTTGGCGGGCGCAAAAACGTTACCGGGCGGATAGTGGGGTAACGAATGGGAACCAT
>JAETOP010000154.1 GCA_021771675.1 Oscillospiraceae bacterium
TTGTTGTTATGCCCTGATGTCGTAAAAAACAGCACACAGCTTGCTTTCGCTTTGCTGTGTGCTGTCATTGCGGAATGAATGCCGGCGTCACTTAACTGCTAACTAAGTGACATTGGTCCGGAGGGACAGGGAATTTTTCCGTCATATGGAAGTGAAATTACTTCAGCTCGACCTTGGCGCCGGCCTCTTCCAGCTGCTTCTTCAGAGCCTCGGCCTCGTCCTTGGAGACGGCTTCCTTCAGAGTCTTGGGAGCGCCCTCGACGGTAGCCTTGGCATCGGCCAGGCCCTGGCCGGTGATCTCGCGGACGACCTTGATGACCTTGATCTTGGCAGCGGCGTCGAAGCCAGCCAGGACCACGTCGAACTCGGTCTTCTCCTCAGCGGCGGGAGCAGCAGCACCGGCAGCGGGAGCGGCCATGGCGGCGGCGGAAACGCCGAACTCTTCCTCCAGAGCGTGGACCAGCTCGGACAGCTCCAGCACGGTCAGAGCCTTGATCTCTTCGATCATAGCAGTAACTTTCTCAGACATTGTATTTGCCTCCTAATAGTAAATTTTATAAAATGTGGGTGCCGTCCGATTTATTCGGCGGCGGGAGCGGCTTCCTCGGCAGGGGCAGCCTCTTCGGCGGGAGCACCGTTCTTCTCGGCGATCTGCTTCAGGACGACGGCCAGGCCGGTGATGGGAGCCAGCATGGTGCCCAGGACCTGTGCCTGCAGGACGGGCAGCGCGGGAATGGAAGCCAGAGAGTTGATGGTGGCCAGATCCACGGGCTTACCGTCCATGAAGCCGCCCTTGATCTCAAACTTGCCGTCCAGCTTCTTGGCATAGTTGGCCATGACACGGGCGGGAGCCACAGGATCATCGCACAGAGCCAGAGAAGTGGTGCCGTTCAGCAGATCATCCAGCTCGTTCAGACCGGTGTTGTTGAAAGCGAAGCGGAGCAGGGTGTTCTTGACAACAGCGTAATCCACGTTGCTCTCGCGGCACTCCTTACGCAGCGCGGTGTCTTCTTCAACGGTAATACCCTTGTAGTCGACAATCACGCCCGCTGTGGCCTTCTGGATCTTCTCGGTCAGCTCGGCGACGATGGCCTGCTTTTCGGATAAGACCTTTGCGTTAGGCATTCTTGTGTTCACCTCCAGGAAATTTGTGGGGTGTATCCGAATATCGGCGGAATGCAGGATGACAAGGGATTTCTCACCAGGCAAGACAATCTTCCGCAGGAATCCTGTCGGATTTCAAGGGAAATCAATGCGGCATGGTGGAAAAAGACCTGTCAAACGGCGTTTTGCCGCTGTTCAGATATACCCAAAGGTGCGTTCAAAAAGAAAACCGTCCCTGTGCCGCAAAGACACAAGGACGGAGTAGCAATCTCACGATTAGCCGCCCTCGGCAGGACTTACGAGAGTCTCCCCTCACCTGCTGTCTTTGGAACGCATCTGATATTATATTCAAGGGATCAACAAAAGTCAACCCTTAAATATACATTTTCTGTGAAATCTCTCCCCTCATCCCGCACCCGCAGGTGTCAGGAAACGGAGCCAGGGAAAACCTGTGGTTTTCCAGGTTCTTGCGCCAAAGGCGAAAGAAGAAATTTCAATCATTTTCGCCGCGGCGTGTACGTGGCGAAAATACCAAGACCCGTGCGCCCTTGGGGCGCATACACCAGTCCGCGGACTGGTGGGGGGATCTAAAGGGGGGACGAAGTCCCCCTCTTTATTTACACCAGCTTCGCGGTGTTCATCTTCACGCCGGGGCCCATGGTGGACGCGGCGACGCAGCTGCGGATATACTGGCCCTTGGCGGTGGCGGGCTTGGCCTTGACGATGGCGCCCATCAGAGCGTTGTAGTTCTCGGTCAGCTTCTCGGCGCCGAAGGACACCTTGCCGATGGGGCAGTGGATGATGTTGGTTTTGTCCAGACGGTACTCGATCTTACCAGCCTTGACTTCCTGCACGGCCTTGGCAACATCGGGAGTCACGGTGCCGGCCTTGGGAGAGGGCATCAAGCCCTTGGGGCCCAGGACCTTACCGAGGCGGCCAACCACGCCCATCATGTCAGGGCTGGCGACGACCACGTCGAACTCAAACCAGTTTTCCTTCTGGATCTTCTCCACCAAATCCATATCGCCAACATAGTCGGCACCGGCCTCGCGGGCAGCGTCGGCCTTGTCGCCCTTGGCGAACACCAGCACGCGGACGGTCTTGCCGGTGCCGTGGGGCAGCACGATGGCGCCGCGGACCTGCTGGTCAGCGTGCCGGGAGTCAACGCCCAGCTTCACATGCAGCTCGACGGTCTCGTCGAACTTGGCGCTGGCGGTCTTGCAAATGAGAGCCAAGCCCTCGGCAGCTTCATACTGCGCGTTCTTATCGATCTGCTTGGCGCTTTCCTGATATTTCTTGCCTCTAAACAATGTTACTTCCTCCTCATAGTGGTTCTTCGGAATGGTCCTATCCAATCCTCCCACTGTATGGAGCGGCCGTTTCAGCCGCTCGGCTTATGGTATGTCAGTCGCCGACGACAACGCCCATGGAGCGGCAGGTGCCGGCGATCATGCTCATGGCAGCCTCCAGGCTGGCGGCGTTCAGGTCCTTCATCTTGATCTCAGCGATCTTCTGGACGGAGGCCTTGGAGATGGTGGCGACCTTGGTCTTGTTGGGGACACCGGAGCCGGACTCGATGTTGCACTCCTTCTTGATCAGGACGGCCGCGGGGGGCGTCTTGGTGATGAAGGAGAAGGAACGGTCGGCGTACACGGTGATGACAACGGGGATGATCATACCCATGTCGTTCTTGGTGCGCTCGTTGAACTCCTTGGTAAAAGCGGCGATATTGACGCCGTGCTGGCCCAGAGCGGGACCAACGGGGGGAGCGGGAGTTGCCTTGCCTGCGGGGATCTGCAGCTTTACATAACCAGTAATTTTCTGTGCCACGGAGTAGCACCTCCTAAATCATAAATGTGGTGCGGACGTCTCTTCCGTCCGTCCTTGGCGGGGCCTTGCGGTCCCTCCCACTTGCGCCGGAACCGTCCGGCGCGGCGGCGCCCAGGGGCGCGGGATCTCTTGCTCAGTCCAGGACCTCGACCTGGTCCAGTTCCAGTTCCACGGGCGTCTCTCTGCCGAACATGGAGACCATGACACTGACACGGTTCTTCTCAGGTTCGATCTCCTCGACAACGCCGGTGAAGGTGGACAGCGGACCGTCCACGATCCGCACGTGGTCGCCCACGTTGTAGTTGACGATGATCTCGTGCTTCTCCATGCCCATGGCAAGGACCTCTTCCTCCGTCAGGGGGATGGCCTTGTTGGCGGAACCGACAAAGCCGGTGACGCCGCGGACATTCCGCACAAGATGCCAAGTTTCATCCGTCATGACCATCTTGATCAGCACATATCCGGGAAACACCTTCCGCTCCACCTCTTTGGAGGCGCCGGAATCGGTAATCTCCGTCACGGTCTCCATGGGGATCTCCATGCGGAGGATCTTGTCCTCCATGCCGCGGCCGGTGACAAATTTCTCGATGCTGGTCTTGACGGCGTTTTCATAGCCGGAATAGGTATGGATCACATACCACTTCGCGCTGTCTGACATATCCGTTACCCCTTAAGCGCCGAACACTTTCAGGATCATCTGAACGGCGGAGACCGCCACAAAATCGAAGATCCAGATGCAGGCACCGATCAGCAGGGAGCACAGCAGCACAGTGCCGGTGTTCTTCACCACGGTCTGCTTGTTGGGCCAGACAACCTTCTTCAGTTCGCTTTTCATCTCGCGGAACCACAGGCCGCGATCCTTTTTCTTCTTCGCTTCTTCTGCCATGTTGTTACACGCCCTTTCTTAAATTCGTCGCCATTACTTGGTTTCGCTGTGGAGCGTGTGCTTTTTGCAGAAGCGGCAATACTTGTTCAGCTCAAGCTTGTCCGGGGTATTCTTCTTGTTCTTCATCGTATTGTAGTTTCTCTGCTTGCACTCGTTGCATCTCAAAGTGACTTTAACGCGCATCTAACGGCACCTCCTTATTATTGGTATCGTTCCCGGCAACGCCGGGGATACCGACTGCCTCCCTGCCTTTTGAAAGGGTATCTGCCGCCGTGGCCGAAAAGCGAAAAATGCGCACGACAAGAAAACCCTTTTTCACAGGTAAGAGAGATTATACTACAAGTCCGGGGCGCCGTCAATCATTTTCTTCCAAAAAATTCTTCAATTTTTTAGGAAATTCATTGGAAAACCGCCCATGTGCGGCAGGCGGAAAAACGGCCCCTCATCCCCCTCTTGCGCCGGTCCTTCCGATATGATATCATGCAGTCATCTCAAACGCAGAGGACTGGCCCGAGGCGGCTCAGCTTCTCCTGTGGGAGGTCTGTCCGGCCCCGGTGTATGTGGCGCTGATCCCGAAGAGGGGTTCTCCTCCCGCAGCCAGGGCAATCTAAGAAAGTGAGGCTTTCCTATGCGTATCATGGCCATCGACTACGGCGACGCCCACACCGGCATCGCCATCTCCGATCCCACCGGCTTCCTGGCCGGCTTCACTACCACCATCGATGCCTACCGTCCGGAAGTCGTGGCGGACCGCGTCGCCGCTCTGGCGAGGGAGCACGGCGTGGAGGAACTGGTGCTGGGCCACCCCATCAACATGGACGGCACCCGGGGCCCACGCTCGGAAAAAGCGCAAGCTATGGCATCGCTGTTAAGGGAGACCACTTCCCTGCCGGTGGTCCTCTGGGACGAACGCCGCACCACGATTGACGCTCACCAGATCCTTTTCAACAGCGGCAAGAATGCCAAGAAGCGAAAAAAGGTGGTGGATGCCGTGGCGGCTTCCCTGATCCTGGAGGGATACCTCACCTATAAAAAAAATCACCTGTGACCACCAAAAGGACACCGGGCATACCCGGTACTTCCTTGAAGTCATGAATGAGTCTCCGGTTGATGTGAGCTTGGCCGGCAAACCTTTCCTCATTATTTCAACTCAAGGACCTTTCTTGTTTACTTTTTTGGCGCTGTAAGTTCTTTTAGCCCCCGGCAGAGCCGAGGGGCTTTGGTACTGCCAATGCTGAGACACGGGACGCAAATGCGTCCCGTGTCTCAGCTTGTCGAAAAACTATCGTTTATTAGGAGAAAGAGACTCTCTGCGATGCGGGGGAGCACGAGGGGGCAGCGCCCACCTCGTGTTGGATCGAATGTCCGCAGCGGACTGCGGC
>JAETOP010000010.1 GCA_021771675.1 Oscillospiraceae bacterium
ACATTGGACTGTACAAACATTTTGGTGATCGCTGTACAGTCCCTCAGTCAGCTTCGCTGACAGCTCCCCTTACACAGGGGAGCCTTTCTCAAAAGCCATCGCCCAGTTCCATTCAATTTTTTGCCGCAAAAACGATACCGGGCGGGTTAGGGAAAAAGCGATAAGCGACCAGCCAAAAGCGAAACTGCCTCCCGGCGCTGCCGGGCCGCTTAGCCCCAGAGGGCGGAGAGCATGGGGATGACCTGCTTTTTGCGGCTCATGATTTTGGGAAGGAACACGGAATTTTCCTTGGGGGCGGCGTTGAAGGCCTGGCGGATGGTCTCGTCGTCGCCCACGTAAATCAGCTGGGTGCCTTCCAGCAGCACGTCGGTGAGCATCAGCAGCACCATGGAGAAGCCTTGCTTTTCCGCCACGGTGCGCATGTGGGTCAGGAACTCCTCCTTCCGCTGCAGCATGCTGGGGCTGTCCACACAGGTGATCTGGGCCACAGCCAGGTCGTGGCCGGCAATGTGGAACTCCTTGTAGTCGGTGAACAGCAGCTCCTGGGCGGATTTGCTGTCCAGGCTGGCGGAGAAGATGGTCTTGCCCAGCTCGTCCAGGGAGATGTTGGCAATCCGGGCCAGACGCTCGGCCATCCGGATGTCCCGGGAGGTGCAGGTGGGGGATTTGAACATAACCGTGTCCGAAACGATGGCCGCCGCCATCAGCCCCGCCATCTTCTCCGAGGGCATCAGCCCCCGGTCCTGGAACATGCCGGCAATGATGGTGTTGGTGGAGCCCACCGGCTCGTTGCGCACGGTGATGGGATTGTTCGTCTGAATGTCCGCCAGCCGGTGATGGTCGATGATCTCCAGTATCTCTGCCTCCTCCAGCCCGGGCACGGACTGGGCGGCTTCGTTGTGGTCAACCAGCACCACCCGCTTCCTCCGGGGGCGGAGCAGATGATACCGGGTCAGAACGCCCACCACCTTGTCGTTCTCGTCCAGAATGGGGTAGCAGTGCTCCCGGTATTTGAGCACCTGCTCCCGAACCTCGTCCACCCGGTCTTCCAGGTGGAAGCAGACCAAATCCTTGGTCCGGCAGATCCGGCCCACGGGGGTGGACTGAAAAATCAGCCGGGCGGCGGAATAGGCGTCAAAGGGCGTGGAGATGATGCAGGTGGTGGTGGGCAGGGTGCGAAGCTCCTCGTCCAGCTCCGCCTGGCACAGCACCAGGCAGTTGACCCCCAGCTCCAGGGCTCTGCGGATCATCTCCGGCTGGTGGCCGCAGAGAACCACCGAATTGGGGGTATGGAACAGCAGATTCTCCCGGCTCTTGGGCAGGGCAATGGTCACTTCACCGCCGATGGTGTCGGTGCTCTCCCCGGCGTCGTTGAGAACCTTGCCCTCCAGTACCGACAACACGTTAAAAAGGGGCACAGGCTCCAAAAAGCCATTGAACATCAAATCCATATTGTAGCTGGCCACATCCTCCCGGGACAGCATCCCGAACAGGGTGCCGTCCTCCCTGGCCACCGGCAGGGCGGAGCTCTTGTGGTCGTCGGACAGCAGCTTCCAGGCCCGATCCAGCGTCACCGCATCGCTGAGGATGGGAGGCGTGTCAAAATCCAGGTCGCAGACCTGGGTGTACATGTTGTAAATCCTGGTAGGCGCCTGGAAACCAAACAGATCCAGAACAATCTGGGTCTCGTCGGAGACATGGCCCAGGCAGGCGGCCTCGTACTCCCGGTCGCCGCAGGCGTTGCGCAGGGCGGCATAGGCCATGGCGGCAACGATGGAATCGGTATCCGGGTTTCGGTGTCCGGTGACGTAAATTGGGTCCATTGCATTTCCCTCCGTTTATGACAAGTCTACTTCTCCTGCCAGATTTCTGGCAAACAGGTTCTTAATTTCCTCAGGATTCAGCCCCTGGCCGATGGCCCACATGAGCTTGGTCATGGCGGCCTCGCTGGTCATGTCCCGGCCCTGGATGACCCCCAGCTCTAAAAGCTGGGCCCCAACCTGGTAGACCTGGAGGTTGGCGCTGTCATACAGGCATTGGGTGGTGACCACCACACTGATGCCGTCCTCCACCGCCCGGCGGATGCCCCGCAGTCCCTTGTGGAGCACGTTTACGCCCCCCAGGCCAAAGGCCTCGATGACAATGCCCTTGTAGCCCATGGCAGCCAGTACGTCGAACACCGCCGGGTTCAGGCCCGGGGTGAGCTTCAAAAGAAAAATCTCTCGGCTGATTTGCGGCAGCAGTCGGGCCTCTCCTCTGGGATGGGGGAGCACCGCTTCATCCACCACCAGCCCGTGGTTGGTGACCTGGGCGGCGTAGCGGGCATTGACGCTTTCAAAGGCGGAGAAGCCGGAGGCCCGAACCTTCACCGCCCGGCAGCCCAGCATCACCTTCCTGTCAAAGGCCAGGAACACTCCGGGATGAGCGGAGGCGGCCATGGCAAAGGCGGTGCGCAGATTGGCAGGGCCGTCGGACAGCATGTCCGCCAGGGGCAGCTGGGAGCCGGTGAATACCACGGGCAGATCGATGTTCGGCAGCATGAAGGTGACGGCGGAGGCGGTATAGGCCATGGTGTCGGTACCGTGGGAGACCACGATGCCGTCGTACCCAGCCCGATCCTCGAAAATCCGGCGGGCGATGAGCTGCCATTCCTCCGGGGTGATGTTGGAGGAATCCAGGCACATCAAATCCTCCACGGTGATGTCATAAAACCCCCGAAGCTGATCCAGGGCCAGCTCCATCACCTCGCTGCGCCGGGGCTCCAGGCCCTGCCCTCCGGGGAGGGAGGCAATGGTGCCCCCGGTGGTGAGAAGCAGTATTTTTTTCATATCCATTCCTCTTGACGCAATCTTTTTTAACATTATAGCCCCTTCCGCAAAAAATAGCAAGGGAACCTTTGAAGAAATCATCCGCTCAAAGGTTCCCAAGAATCGTATTAGAAATCGAAGGCCGTCAGGATGGCGCCGGACTCGGCGTAGTAGCTGCACAGGCCGCTGCTTCTGGACACGGCCACGTCGGAGCCGGGCCAGGTGGTCTTCACCAGGTCGGCAAACCGGTCGGCGAGCAACGGGTTGCGGACATGGGCGATGCGAACCTTGCCGCCGTGGAAGCCCGCCTGCTTCATGTGCTCGATGAGCTCCGGCAGGGCCTTCCGGTCGCCCCGGCATTTGGCCAGGGGAGCCAGGGTGCCTTCAACGCTGGCGGTGCCAACGATGCGGATGCCCAGCACCCCCACCGCCGCCGCCACAACCTTATTCACCCGGCCGTTCTGGGACAGGTTGTGCAGAGATTGGAGGGAGTAGAGCAGCCGGGTTTGGCACATATACTTCCGCACCGACGCCTCCACCTGCTCAAAAGGAAGCCCCTGGCCGGTGAGCTCCTTAATTTTCTCCAGAATCAGCAGAATCTCCGGGCCGGTGCTCAGGCTGTCGAACACAGCTATTTTGGCATCCTTATGCTCCTGGAGGTACAGCTCCCGGGCGGCCATGGCGGCATTGTAGGAGCCGGAAAGACCGCTGGTGATGGTGACGGCGTAAATTTCCTCCGCCCCCTGGTAGGCGCTGAGCCAGCCGTCCACACTGGGGCAGGCGGTGTAGGAGCGGCCCTTGTAGGAGGCCAGGTAGTCAAGCATTTCATCCACATCCAGGTGCTCGTTGTCCACAAAGCTCCTCTCGTCTGTGGAGATGATCAGGGGGACATATTTTACTCCCTCCAGGTCGGGACGGTCGGAAGAAGAATCGGCAATCAATTGAATCATAAGGAATTCCTCCAAGGCGGGCAATGCCCGCAGATCATTCGCACGAGGCTGGGAAGTAGTCGCTTTTGCCCTAACCCGCCCGGTAACGTTTTTGCGGCAATGGGTTATTTTGCGCTTCTATGGTAACACGGTTTTTAATAGCTGTCAATCGGTTTTTGAAAAACCGATTGACAGGGACGGGGAAACGTATTATGATAGGGCAAAACGAGAGGGGGCTGCCCTATGAATGAAGAATATCAAAAGAAATTAACCGAGTATGTGGCCCAGTTCCGGCTTCCCCGGTATCGGGAGCTGCCGGACATCGGGCTGCACCTGGAGCAGGTCACCCGGTATGCCTCCCGCTATGTTCCCAGTGCCGTCACCGGCTCCATGGTCAGCAACTATGTCAAGCAGAAGCTGATTCCCGGCCCGGTGAAGAAGGCCTATTCCCAGGAGTCCATTGCTTATCTGATTTTCCTCTCCTACATCAAGACCGTGATGCCTCTGGAGGACATTCGCCTGATGATGCAGGTGCAGCGCAGCAGCTACGAATTGCAGGTGGCCTACGACTATTTCTGCGACGAGATGGAAAATCTGCTGCAATACGTCTGCGGCCTCAAGGAATCCCCCGCCGTGGTGGGCACCACCAGCTCCCGGGAGAAGGAGCTGCTGCGCACCGCTCTGCTCTCCATCACCTATAAAATCTATCTGGATCAATATCTTTCCCTCATTCGCAATGAAAATACCCCGGGCGGGCAGGGCCCGCAGCCAAACTCGCACGGGGCTGGTCAATAGTCGTTACCCCACTATCTGCCCGGTAACGTTTTTGCGGCGGCGAGTCGCCGCTGACAATTTCGCACGGGGCTGGTCTATAGTCGCTTTTTCCCTAACCCGCCCGGTAACGCTTTTGCGGTAGTGGGTTGAATGGCGGGCACTTACGGCTATCCCGTAGGGGAGGCTATTAGCCTCCCGCAAGGTGAAATAACTGAGTGTTTCGTTGAAAGATGGAGAGGACGGTTTCTGGGAAAGGCTCCCCTTACACTTCGGGAGCCTCCCTCAGAAGCCATTCCCTTCCACCACTCAACATTCTGCCCAGAAAGCGTTACCGGGCGGGTTAGGGCACAAACGATTTTAGACCAGCCCCAGGCGAAATTGGCTGCGGGCCCTGCCCGACGCTTCAAAAAAATCCTTGACAAAAGGACAAATGTGCGCTAGTATGTCTGTAATCGTTTTGACAAGGCAGTGAAGGGAAGAGTAAGCCCGCCGATGCCGTGCAGAGAGCCCCGGGTGGTGGAAAGGGGTACGGACAGACAGGCTGAACATGGCCCCGGAGCCGCATGGGTGAGCGTTAGCCCATGACGGGTGCGCCCGTTATTGCGCAGGAGTATGCTGGTACTCCCTGAGGCAGCTTCCCGTGAGGGGACTGTAAAACAAGGTGGTAACACGGATTTTCTTTCCGTCCTTGTGCGTTGACGCATGAGGACGGTTTTCTTTTATCATTGAGGAGGGATGAATTTGGAACCAATTGTAGAGCTGCGGAATCTGTCCAAGACCTTTGGCTCCGGCGAGAGCCAGGTGGAGGCGCTGCGGCATGTATCCGTGGCGGTGGAGCCCGGGGAGATTTTCGGCATCATCGGCCTGTCCGGCGCAGGCAAGAGCACTTTGGTGCGCTGCATCAATCTGCTGGAGCGGCCGGATGAGGGGCAGGTGCTCTTCCACGGCAAGGATTTGATGTCCATGAAAAGCAAGGAGCTCCGCTCCGTCCGGCGGAAAATCTCCATGATCTTCCAGAGCTTCAATCTGCTGGACCAGCGAACCGCCCTGGACAATATCTGCTTCCCCCTGGAGCTGGAAGGGGTCGGCCGGGCAGAGGCCAAGCGTCGGGCCAGGTCGCTGCTGGAAACTGTGGGCCTGCCGGATAAGGCCGGCAGCTACCCGGTGCAGCTCTCCGGCGGCCAGAAGCAGCGCATCGCCATTGCCAGAGCCCTGGCCTCCGACCCGGAGGTGCTGCTGTGCGACGAGGCTACCTCCGCCCTGGACCCCCAGACCACCGACTCCATTTTGAAGCTGCTCCAATCCATCAGCCGGGAGCGGAAGATCACCGTCATCATCATCACCCACCAGATGTCTGTGATCGAGCAGATCTGCAACCGGGTGGCCATTCTGGATTCCGGGGTGGTGGCGGAGATCGGAGCGGTGGAGCAGGTGTTCTCCAATCCCCAGTCCCCGGCGGGACGGCGGCTGGTGACGCCGGAGGTGGCTCTGCCCCTGTCCACCTGGGAGGGCCCTGTGGCCCGGATCGCCTTCAACGGCAACATGTCCGAGGAGCCCATCATCGCCTCTGTGGCAATGGATTTGGGCATCCGGCTCAGCATTCTGGGGGCCGACACCCGGAATGTGGACGGCAAGGCCTTCGGTGCTATGCTGGTGAGCCTGCCGGAGGAGGCGGAAAAGCGGAAAGCCGTGCTGGACTATCTGAACGGCCATGAGGGCGTCACAGCGGAGGTGATTCAGTAATGTTTGATTTGTTTTCCGACCCGGCCAAGGTCTCTCAGCAGCTGGCGATTATTGCCAGTGAGTTTCCCTTTGCCACCTGGGAGACGCTGTATTCTCTGGTGCTGGAGGTGGCGTTCGCCTACCTGGTGGGTCTGCCTCTGGGTGTGCTGCTGGTGACGGGGGAAAAGGACGGCATCCGTCCCCTGCCCGGCTGGCTGATGCAGCTGATGAATGTGGTAATCAATCTGCTGCGCAGCGTTCCCTTCCTGATTCTGATGATTATTGCCCTGCCCCTTTCCAAGCTGATTGTGGGTACCAAGGTGGGCACCATGGCGACGATTCCGCCTATGGTGATTGCCGCCTTCCCCCTGGTTGCCCGGATGGTGGAGTCCTCATTGCGGGAGGTTGACCACGGCGTGGTGGAAGCGGCCCAGTCCATGGGAGCCTCTCCCTGGCAGATCGTCACCAAGGTGATGCTGCCGGAGGCACTGCCCAGCCTGATTTCCGGCGGCACCATCACCGTGGGCACCATCCTGGGCTACGGCGCCATGGCCGGTATCATCGGCGGCGGCGGCCTGGGCAAAATCGCCATCAACTATGGCTACTATAATTTCAAGTACCTGGTGATGTGGGCGGCGGTCATCGGCCTGATCCTGCTGGTGCAGATATTCCAGTCCGTGGGCACCTGGCTGAGCGCCAAGTGCGACAAGCGGCTGAAAAACCGGAGCTGACGCACTGTTTTGTAATCCCTGATGCGCTTGCATCATTTTAACCGATAAAGGAGTGTCAATCATGAAAAAAGTATTTGCAATTGTTCTTTGCCTGGCTCTGGTGCTGAGCCTGGGTGCCTGTGCCAAGAAGGCCGACGACAAGACCATCACCGTGGCCGCTTCCCCCACGCCCCATGCCGAGATTCTGAAGGTCGCCGGTGAGGTTTTGGCCAAGGACGGCTACACCCTGAAGGTCACCGAGTACAGTGACTACGTGGTCCCCAACAACGTGGTTGAGGACGGCGAGATGGATGCCAACTACTTCCAGCATCAGCCCTATCTCGACACCTTCAATGCCGAGAACAAGACCCATTTGGTGAGCGTGGCCATGGTTCACTATGAGCCCTTCGGCATCTACACCGGCACCAAGAACGCCATTGCCGACCTGGCCGACGGCGACAAGATCGCCATTCCCAACGACGGCTCCAACCGGGCCCGTGCCCTGCTGCTGCTCCAGGATCAGGGCATCATCAAGCTGGCCGACGGCGTTGGCATGGAGGCCACCGTGCTGGACATCACCGAAAAGAGCGTGGATGTGGACATTGTGGAGATGGAGGCCGCCCAGATTGCTGGCGTCGAGGACTCTGTGGCCCTGCGGGTTATCAACGGCAACTATGCGCTGCTCGCCGGGCTGAACGCCGGCACCGATGCCATCGCCACCGAGGATCCCAACTCCGTCTCCGCCCAGACCTACGCCAACGTGCTGGTGGTGAAGGAGGGCAATGAAAAGAGCGCCAAGACCGAGGCCCTGAAGAAGGCGCTGCTGAGCGACGAGGTTCGCAGCTACATCAACGAGACCTACAGCGGCGCTGTGGTTCCCATTTTCTAAGGGGTTCCCTTCTAAAAGCTGAATACCCAAAGGAGCTGTCTCAACGGGAGTCAGCTCCTTTTGCTTTGGAGCAGGACAATGCTGACCATTTTTTCAAATAGGCCATATGGATATTAAGCTATAGTTAAAGGAAGAAATATAAAATAACATGCTTATCGGTTTCACTCAGCAACCAAGCAAAATAGTACATTGGCAGGATGTTGAACAGAACGACGGAATGGTTTCTGAGCAAAGGCCCCCCTTACACAGGGGGGCCTTCCTCAGAAACTGTTCCTCTCCACCATTCAACGGAACACTCAGGTATTTTACCTGGCGGGCATCTGTAGCCTACCCTACGGGATGCCTTCGGCTGGTGCGATGGCCTGTAAGGGGCGGGGGTCATTCCGCTCCGGGAACGGGAATGTAATAGAATGTGTGGATATTTTTCCCATTGGCGTCCTTTTCCCAGCCCTTATGGAACATCAGCGATTCCACCTGGCTCAAATCCAGGATTGCGTCGAGCATGCTGGATTGCACAAAATAAATCATTTTTTCCTGATCCTCAAAGCCGGTGGTGGTGGACATGCACCTGTGCTCGCTGCCGTCTTTCATGCGGACGCCGCAAACGGCCTGGGGGAACTCCACCAGCTCGTCCCAGCCCTCCCAGTAGTCCTTCAGCTGATACCGGGTGCGAAGGCTCAGCTGTCCGATCTCCGTATCCAGAAGAATCACGTCACTGTCGCCGATTTTCTCGTTGAGGGTGGTGGAGATGTTGTCGCCCGTGCCGGTCAGCGTCCACTTCAGCTCCCAGTTGCCCTCGATCTGGGGCTCCGGCATTCCCGCCTTCTTGTCGGATTGAACGCCAATGCTGTGGAAGGTCACGGCGATTTCCTTGCCCATATACCGGCCGTCCGTCTCCCGGAAGCTGATGTAGTGGGTATATTCCAGGCTTCCGTCGTCGGCCACCCAGTCGAGGATTGCAGACTGGAATTCGTCATCGCCAAATTGCACCGGCTGGCCGTTGGAGGCATAGACCCACTCCCCCGCTTTGTTCCGGGTCGTCCCGTCAAAGCAGCCGCCGGTCTGCGCCACGTAAAAGTCCTGCTGCCCATCGATGGTGACGATGGGCCAGACCTCGGGATCTTTGCCCTCCGGCAGCTGGAAGCCCTCAATCCGGAAGGTCAGCTGCGCCTGATAATTGTCCACAATGGACTGAACGGCGGTGATTGTAATTCCCTGGTCGGTGGCGCTCAGCACCTGGCCCGAATCCGACTCCCCTTTGGTCTCGCCCAACATGACGGAGAGGCCGCTTTTTTCTGCCTGTTCCTTAATATTCTGCGAGGGGTTATAGCTGGTCTGGGCCGTTGTTGACCACCGGGTGTAGACGGCTGCGCCGGTGAGCATGGTCAGAACCAGGCAGGCCGCCAGGGCAATGACGACAAATTTTTTCCCGCTGGGCCTCCCCGTCTTCTCCGCCGCCTCCAGCAGATCATAAACCATGGCCTCCTTCTCTGCGTCAGAGAAACGGAGTGCGTCCATGGACTGTTTCATTTCAGATTTGAGATTACGCTTCACAGTGCCATTCTCCTTTCTTCGTCGGTAATCAGCGCTCTCAGCTTTCGCCGCCCCCGGGAGAGATACTGGGTCACGGCGTTTTCGCTGACGCCCATCACTTCCCCGATCTCCCCGGCGGAATACTCCTCGTAGTAGTACAGGTACAAGCTGAGCCTGTACTTTTCCGGCAGCGTCTTCATGGCGTCCAGCAGCCAGGTGTCCGGGATCGCCGGCGCCGCAATCTGCGCGGCATCGTCCAGCGCCACCGTTCGCCGGAAATAGGAGCTCTTCACATGATCCTTGCAGGCGTTGACAGCGGTACGGATGATCCATGCCTTTTCATGCTCCACGCTGTCAAAGCTCATATTGCATACCAGGTATTTTAAAAATACCGTCTGGCAGATGTCCTCTGTGTCACAGGTCTGTTTCAGATATTGATAGCTGATTCGCAGGATCATGTCCGCATAGGTGTTTACCAGCCTGCGGGCCTGATATTCATCCATCGTTTTCCTCACCTTCCTTTGTTTTTTTGAGGTCCTCTGCCCTTAATACGATGCAGCCCGTTAAATCCTGACACCAGTATACTTGCAAATGATAAAAAAAGAAATGCTGATTGCATGACAATAAATTCCGCAGCTTCCCAGGGTTCCGCTGTTGTGGCCCGCAGTGCAAGTGGCAGCTCAATCCCATGCTGCTCCATAATCTGATTCGCTGCCACAAGAAAATTATAGGTACGGTTTCTTCATCCATCAAAAAATTCAGAGGCGCTCCGTGTTTACGGAGCGCCCCTTTGGGTGACGGATATTAACGGGAATTAAGCAGCCTTGTCAGCGGCGATGGAGGCCACATATTCTGCGGCGCTCTTGGCGGCGATGCGGCCAAAGACTACGAAGTCGGCTACGGCGTTGCCGCCCAGACGGTTGGCGCCGTGGACGCCTCCGGTGACTTCACCGGCGGCGAACAGGCCGGGGATAACAGCGCCGTCCTCGGTGAGAACCTCAGTCTCGGAATTGATCTTCAGGCCGCCCATGGTGTGGTGCACGCCGGCGGTGACCTTGATGGCGTAGTAGGGAGCGGTGTTCAGGGGAGCGGCGAAGCTGGTGCGGCCGAACTCCTCGTCGCTCTTGGCCTCTACGCAGGCGTTCCAGGCGTTCATGGTCTCGGCAAAGGCAGCCTCGTCCATGCCCAGCTCCGCAGCCAGGGCCTCGTAGGTATCGCCCTGGGTGGTGAAGCCCTTGGAGATGTAGCCCTGGATGACGTTGGAGGCATCGGCCATGGCCTGATCCACGATCAGGTAGCTGTAGCTTCCGGTCTGAGCGATCTCAGCGGCGGAAACCACGTCACGGGTGCCCACCTCGTCGATGAAGCGCTTGCCCTCGGCATTGACCAGGATGGCGCCGTCGCCCCGGAGGCCTTCGGTAATCAGGGAGGCGGTGTTGGCCTCCACAGTGGGATGAATCTGAATCTGGCCCATGTCCACGGTGGCAGCGCCCAGCTGCTGAGCCATCAGGATGCCCTGGCCCTGAATACCGGCAGCGTTGGTGGTCATGAAGCCTTCCAGCTCGGGCTTGTAGGAGACAACCATGTCCAGGTTGGCGCCGAAGCCGCCGGTGGCCAGGATCACGGCGTCAGCGTTCACGGTGAGCTTGGAGCCGTCGCTGCCCACGCCGGAGACGCCGCACACGGCGCCGCTCCCATCGGTGAGGATGGTGTCCACGGTGGTGTTCAGGATGACTTCCACACCGGCGTCAGCCAGGTTCTTCTCCAGAATGGGAACGATGTAAGCGCCCACGGAAACAGTCTTGCCCTCGGCGTTGACGGGCCGGTGGATACGCTTGACGGAAGCGCCGCCGAACGCACCGACGCTGGTCAGGGGAGCGCCCACGCTCTCCAGCCAGGAGATGGAATCAGCGGTATTTTCGCACAGAGTCTTGACCAGCTCGGGGTCGTTCACGCCCTTGCCGCCGATCATGGTGTCCAGCTCCATCAGCTCCACGGAGTCGAAGTAGCCCTGGGGATCGGCCTTGTAGGCCTCCCACTGCTCGGACACGGTCTTGGCCAGAGCGGCGATAGCGGCATTGTCGGAGTAGCCCTCGGCGGCAACCAGGGCCTTCTCCACGCCGGCCTCCTCGCCGAAGGTGTTGTTGTCCTGCAGAGGGGTCTTGGCAGCGTTCATGCCGCCGGTGGAGCGGACGGAGTTGCCGCCCACCATGGCCTGGCTCTCCACCACCACCACATTCAGGCCGTCACCGGCTGCGGCAATGGCTGCGGTCATGCCGGCGCCGCCGGCGCCAACAATAACAACGTCCACATCCAGCGCCCGGTCCTCAGCGGCAGCGGCCTCGATGGCGGTCTTGTAGTCGTCGGGGTTCAGACCGGCAGCGGTCAGAGCGGCGGCAGCAGCCTCCAGGAAAGCATTGGAGGTAATGGTAGCACCGGAGACGGCGTCCACCGCAATGGAGCCGGACTCGGCAACGATGGCGGGGAAGGTGTCGATGACCACGGAGCCGATGCCCACGGTCTCCTTGTCGCCGGTGGCGGTGCAGGCGGTGATCTTGCCGTCCGTCAGGGTCAGGGTAACGGTCACGTCGCCGCCCAGTCCCTGAGCGGTGCCGGTGAATTCGCCGGAAACGCCCTCGGCCAGTACCACTGCGCCCATGGAAAGAACCATGCACACAGTCAGAATCAGTGCGAGAATTTTCTTCATGTTTTCTGCTCCTTTTCATTTTCGGGCTTCTGCCCGTATTTGACTCCTTTATACCATACTTTTATGAAATAATCAACCGGAAATGTTTCGCAAATCACTACCGATTTGCAGGGCGTTTTTCACTTTTTGGCGCAATCGCCAACTCCCGGAG
Source organism: Oscillospiraceae bacterium (assembly GCA_021771675.1). The sequence goes on from JAETOP010000010.1 coordinate 12,223, forward strand.
GACAAAAGCCGCCCTCCCCGGGGTGGGAGGGCGGCAATCCATTAAAATACTTTCCCGTTTTGCTGGCGCACGGCGGCTTCGGCAATATTGATGGAGTGGCCGCCGATTCGATTCAGGCTGGTGAGCACCTCGCCGAAGGTGATGCCCGCCTCGGCAGAGCATTCACCGGCCCGGAGCCGATCCATGTGGTTCTGCTGGGCCTGCTTTGCCTTTTTCCGGTTCTCCCGCTCCAGCCGGGCCAGGTGCTTCAGCTCGTCGATGCCGATGTCCTGGCTGTAGAACCGGGCGGTGGCGTTGGAATAGAGCTCCTTCACATTGTCGTACAGCTCCAAAATTTCAGTTCTCGCCACCTGGGAGTAGATGTGATTTTTCTCTGTAATCCGCTCGTTGACGTGGAGCAGATGCTCGGCATAGTCGCCGATGCGTTCCAGGTCGTTCAGGGCCTGGTAGACCCGGTTGACGTACATGGCCTCCTGGGTGGACAGCTCATGGACGTTGAACTTCACCAGATAGTCGCTGATGGCATCGGTCAGGTAGTCGATGACCGTCTCGTTCTCCGTGATCACTTGAGCGTCGTGAACCTCGTTGTTCAGAATTCCATCCATAGCCAGGCTGATATTCTCTCCCACCAGCTTGGTCATCCGGTCCACCTCACTGCGAATCTGGAGCAGCGAGACGCTGGGATTTCCCACCAGGTTGACGTCGATGTATTCCAGCCGTGCGGCATCCTCGTGCTTCTGCTTGGGAATCAGCTTATAGGTCAGCTTCACCACCAGGTTGGTGCAGGGCAGCAGCAGAACGGCGGAAACCACCTTGAAGATAATGTGAATCACGGACACCTGGAACATGGGGTCGGGAATCAGCCGCTCAATAAACTGGGTATAGGGCAGAACCATGGTGACGACGGTCATAATTACGCCGCCGACCACGTTGTAGATGAGGTAGATCATGGCCGCCCGCTTGGCGTTGTTCCGGGCGCTCATGGAGGCCAGGATGGTGGGCATAGCGGAGCCGATGTTGATGCCGCAGACCAGATAGGAGGCAAAGTGCAGCGGCATCAGTCCCTGCAAGGCCAGCGCCTGCAAAATACCAACGGCGGCAGAGGAGGACTGGATCACGGCGCAGAGCAGAGCGCCCACCAGGATGCCCAGAATGGGGCTCTTGGCATTGGCAATGAAGTTCTGGAACCAGGCCACCTGACCCAGCGGCTTCATGGCGCCGCTCATGGTGTGCAGTCCCTGGAACAGCAGGCCGAAGCCCAGAATCACCTGGCCAATGTGCTTGACCCGGGCCTTTTTGGAGTAGAGCATCATGAAGGCGCCCACACAGATGCAGAAGGGGGCGATGCCGGATACATCCAGAGCGATCAAGACGCTGGTGATGGTGGTACCGATGTTGGCGCCGAAGATAACGCCGGTGGCCTGGGCCAGGTCCATGATGCCGGCGTTGATAAAGCCCATGACCATGACGGTGGTGGCGGAGGAGGACTGGATGACCACCGTGACGAAGACGCCCAGCAGGAAACCGAGGATTCGGTTCCGGGTCAGCTTTTCCAGCAAATCCTTCATCTTGGAGCCGGCGGCCAGCTCCAGGCCGTCGCCCATGTACTTCATGCCGAACAAGAACGCGCCCAGCCCGCCCAGCAGCTCCACAAGGTTGGTAACAGTCACGGTCATCCCTCCAACGTAATGCAAAATATCCCATTTCTTCCCATGATAATTAAGTATACCAACTCCCGGCCTTGATTGCAATTGTAGATTTTGTGAGATTTCCCGGCCATTTGGGAAGAGAATCTGTATCAGTTTTCCGTCAGGCGCTACCAGGCTCTTGCATTTTTCTGCCAAAGGCCTTATAATTTGACATGAAAAACGCCATTGCGGCCGCACAATTATCAAAACATCGGAGGATACACTATGAAATACGATTTCACCACCATCATGGACCGCCAGGGGATGGATGCCATTGCGGTGGATCAGCCGCCCCAGAAGCCCGCCAGAGAGGGCTTTGATGTGATTCCCATGTGGATTGCGGACATGAATTTTGCCACGGTGCCCACGGTTGTGGACGCCATGATCCGCCGGGCTCAGCATCCCGCCTTCGGATATTTTTCCCTGCGGCAGGAATATTATGACGGCATCCTCCGTTGGCACAAAACCCATCATGACGTGGAATTAACACCGGAAAACATCCTCTATGCCAACGGCGTGCTGGGCGGGGTGGTCAGCGCCCTGAACGTGCTCTGCTCCAAGGGAGATAACGTGCTGGTCCACTCCCCCACCTATGTGGGCTTCACCCATGCTCTGGGGGACAACGGCTACAACATCGTCCACTCCCCCCTGGTGCTGGACGAGGGCGGCATCTGGCGGATGGACTACGCCGACATGGAGGAGAAAATCGTCCAAAATAAAATCCACGCCGCCATTATGTGCTCCCCCCACAATCCCTGCGGCAGAGTGTGGGAGCGCTGGGAGCTGGAGCGTGCCATGGAGCTGTTCAAAAAGCACGATGTGTATGTGATCTCCGATGAAATCTGGTCCGATCTGATTCTGGAGGGGTACAAGCACATCCCCACCCAGAGCGTCAGTGAGGACGCCAAAATGCGCACCGTGGCCATGTACGCCCCCAGCAAAACCTTCAACCTGGCAGGACTGGTGGGAAGCTACAGCGTGATCTACAATTCCTGGCTCCGGGATCGGGTGCAGAAGGAATCCACCCTCTGCCACTACAACGAGCCCAACGTCATGTCCATGCACGCCCTCATTGGAGCTTACCAGGACGAGGGCTACCAGTGGCTTTCCGAGCTCCGTCAGGTGCTAACCGGGAATGTGGACTTCGCCTGCCGGTACATCGCCGAGCATTTTGAGGGCGTGAAGGTCAGCCGCCCCCAGGGCACCTACATGCTGTTTGTGGACTGCACGGACTGGTGCAGGGCCCACGGCAAAACCATCGAGGATGTGGAGCAAGCTGCCTGGGCAGTGGGCGTGGCCTTCCAGGACGGCCGGATGTTCCACGGCCCCTGCCACGTCCGCATCAACCTGGCCCTTCCCCTGACCCGGGTTCAGGAGGCCTTCCACCGGCTGGACAAATACGTATTCAACGCCGCCAGGAATTAGGAATGAGGAATTAGGAGTTAGGAATTTAACGGGATGCCCGTAGGGGCCCGCCATGTGAAACGCCTGAGTGTTCCATTCAACGGAGCACTCAGGCGTTTAACAAAATCGGGCGGGTCAAGACTTGTAGCTACGGCCGCAAAAAATTCCTAATTCCTCATTCCTAACTCCTAATTATCTCATATCTCCAAAAGCACCCAGGCGCCGAAGGTGGTGAACGTGCCGCCGCAGGCCTGGTTTGAGAGCAGCTCCTGTTTTCCGGCGTATTCCGGCAAATTCACAGCACCGTCCTTGCAGTGGAACACCAGGGTATATTCTCCTGCCCGGCGGAGCAGCAGCCCCCGTTCATCATCCGCTGTGTCCTGGGCATCCCGGGCGAGAAGCTCCGGATGCTCCCGGCGTACCCGGAGCAATTGGCGGTACCAGGCGTACATATCCGCGTCCTGCCTGTCCTCCGCCCACACCATGCCCCGGCGGCAATCCGGGTCCTGGCCTCCATCCATGGCGTACTCGTCCCCATAATAGATCATGGGCATTCCGGGGAGCAGCAGCTGTAAGGCGGCGATGAGCTTCATCCGGTTTTTGTCCCCGCCGCAGTGGTGCAGAATCCGGGGCGTGTCGTGGCTGTCCACCAGATTCCACAGCAGCGGCAGCACCTTGGGGTGTAGCCGGCCCTTCAAAAAGTTCAGCTCCCCCACAAACCGGGATACGGAAATTTCATCCCGGGCCGCCAAGCGGAGCACCGCCTGGTAGAAGGGGTAGTTCATCACCGTATCCCACTCGTCCCCCTGGAGGAAATCCTCGGCGCAGTGCCAGACCTCGCCGATGATCAGCGCCTGGGGGAATTCTGACTTGATCTCCCGCCGGAACTGCTTCCAGAAGGCGTGGCCGATTTCGTCGCCCACGTCCAGCCGCCAGCCGTCGATGCTGCACTCCCGCAGCCAGTACAGCGCCACATCCAGAATGTAGCGGGTCACCTCCGGATTCTTCACATTCAGCTTGGGCATCCCGCCGAAGTAGGAAAATGTCTTGAAATTGGGCTTCTCCCCCCATTTTGCCCGGAGGGGGAAATCCTCGATAAAATACCAGTCCAGATACCGGGAATCCCGTCCGTTTTTCCGGATGTCGGCAAAGGCGAAGAACTCCGGGGAGGTGTGGTTGAACACCCCGTCCAGAATCACCCGCAGACCCAGACTGTGAGCCCGATCCACCAGCTCCTTCAGGTCCTGCTGGGTGCCGAAGGAGGGGTCGATGGTATAATAGTCGATGGTGTCGTATTTGTGGGAGGAGTTGGAGCGGAAGATGGGGGTCAAATACAGGATGTCCACTCCCAGCTCCCGGATATGCTCCAGTCGCTCCATCAGCCCCCGCAGGTTCCCGTGGAGGTTGTCCCCAGGGGAGATGGGCGCTTTGTACCACTGCTGCTCCGGCACCTCCCGGCTGGATGCGAACCGGGAGGGAAAGACCTGATAGAGCACCTTGTTCTCCGCCCAGGCCGGGGTGAGGAAGCGCTCCTCCTCCCGCAGATTCTGGGGGCAGTCGAACATGTCGTCCGTATCGGTGAAGGGCCGGTCAGAGAAGTGATAATTGGAATAATATATGGTATTTCCGGCGGTGTCGGTGAGCTCAAACCAATAGCGCAGGCACACCACCTGGAATTCCAGCTCCGCCTCCCAGTAGTCCAGGGTATTGTCCGTGGCGGCGACGGCCATGGGGGCCTCCTTCCGGGTGTCCAGCAGGCGCAGGGGCAGGTATTTGTCCTGATGGTGGAGGATTACCCGGGCAATGTCTCCCCGGGCGCTGCGCAGACGGAACAGGAACCGCCCCGGCTCCAGGCAGAAGCAGTCCCGGGCGGTGGCTTCATGGGAAATGGCGGCGAGAATCATAGCATTGACGCTCCTTGTGTCTTTCTTTCCCCGGGCTGCCCGAGGCACCATGGAGTATATCATGTTTTTGAGAAAAAGCAATAGCCTCTTTTTCCTTTTGCTCTGATTGGTGTTCGGCGGCGAGTCGCCGCTGACAATTCGCACGGGGCGAGTGTGCAGTCGTTACCCCCGAACTCAGCCCGGTAACGCTTTTGCGGCAGGACGTTGAATGGAACGCTCAGGCATCCGACGAAAGCGGGAGAGTCAAGACCCGCTGCTACGGCTGCGCAAGAGAAAATTCCTCATTCCTAATTCCTAACTATCCCATATCTTATATCTTCCTTCCGTGGCTTTCAATTCCGCTAAGAAAGAATTAAGGCAACAGATCATCGACTTTTTCCCTTCCTGATGCTATAATGACGAAAAAGGAGGGAGCTTGCCATGGAGAAAATACTCCTGCTGGAGGATGATACCGCCCTGGGGCGGGGGATTCAGATGGCGCTGCAAGGGGATGCTGTGCAGATTAAACTATGCCGCACCCTGGCCCAGGGGAGGGAGGAGACGGCCCGGGACGATTATTGTCTGCTGATCCTGGATGTGAACCTGCCCGACGGCTCCGGCCTGGAGCTGCTGCGCCAGGTTCGGCAGGACAGCAGCGTCCCCGTGATTCTGCTCACCGCCAACGACCTGGAAATGGACATTGTCACGGGGCTGGAATCCGGGGCGGACGACTATATCACCAAGCCCTTTTCCCTGGCGGTGCTCCGGGCCCGGGTGAACGCCCAGCTCCGGCGCAGCGCCGGGGGAAGGACGGCCCGCTACGCCTTCGATGGTTTTGTGTTCGACTTTGACCGGATGGAATTCCGCCGGAACGGCCAATCTCTCGAGCTGAGCAAGACGGAGCAGAAGCTGCTGCGTCTGCTGGTGGAGAACCGGGGGCAGACCCTCTCCCGGGCTGTCCTGGTGGATCGGGTCTGGACGGACGGGGCGGAATATGTGGATGAGAACGCCCTCTCCGTCACGGTGAAGCGGCTGCGGGGCAAGCTGGAGGACAACCCCTCCGCTCCCAAATACGTAAAAACGGTGTACGGCATCGGCTACACCTGGGCGGTGAAGTGACATGATTTATGGAATCATTGCCGCCTGCGTTTTCCTGGGGGCCGCCCTTTGGGAACGCCGCCGCACCCGGCGGATTCTGGAAGGCCTGAGCCGGATGCTGGATGATGCCATGGAGGGCCGCTTCACCGAGACGCATTTCGATGAAACGCTTCATTCCGCCTTAGAGAGCAGGCTTGCCCACTATCTGGCTGCCTCCACGGTATCCGCCCGGAACGTCCAGGCGGAGCGGGAGAAGCTGAAAGCCCTGATCGGGGACATTTCCCACCAGAGCAAAACCCCCATTTCCAACATTCTGCTCTACACCCAGCTTCTGCGGGAGCAGCCGGGAAACGCCGACTGCCTGGAAGCGCTGGAGGGACAGACCAGAAAGCTGCAAAGCCTCATCGACGCCCTGGTGAAGACCTCCCGGCTGGAATCCGGGGTTCTGGCATTGCATCCGGCCCCCGGGCAGCTGCAGGAGGTGGTCGCCGCCGCCCTTGCCCAAATTGCCCCAAAGGCGGCGGCCAAGGGAATTGAGATCATTCAGGAGCCCATCCAGACCGAGGCTGTTTTCGATCCCAAGTGGACGGAGGAGGCCATCTACAATCTGCTGGACAACGCCGTGAAATACACCCCGGTCGGGGGAAGGGTGACCGTCACCGCCACGGCGTATCCCATGTTTTCCGCCGTCCACGTCCGGGACACCGGTCCGGGAATCGGCGAGGAGGAGCAGCCCAGGGTGTTCCAGCGGTTCTACCGGGGGGCAGATTACGCCGGGGAAGAAGGGGTGGGCATCGGGCTGTACCTGGTGCGGCAGATCGCCGAGGGCCAGGGGGGCTATGTGAAAACCCGCTCCCAGCCGGGCCGGGGCAGCACCTTCTCGCTGTATCTGCCCAAAGCCTCCGGATGATGCTATCAACCCAGGACGGGTCAAGACACGCCCCTACGGTCATCAAACCGGCACCTGGCACCGTTCATCGAAACACTCAGTATCCGTTACCTGGCGGGAGGATAATATCCTCCCCTACGGGCATCCTGTTAAATTCCTAATTCCTCATTCCTAACTCCTAACTCCTAATTCTCTTATGCCTCTCTTTGCGGGCGTGAAAAAACAGAATCTGTCAATTCTGTTAGATTCTAGACAGAATGTGGAAAGATTCTTTTGCTAAAGTCTGTGGTGTCGAGAGACAGTACAGACTTTTTTGGAGGCAAATTCATGAGCATTTTGGAAACAAAAGACCTGCGCAAAATTTATGGCGCCGGGGATACGGCGGTTCGGGCCCTGGACGGGGTGAATCTGAGCGTGGAAAACGGGGAGTTCGTCACCATTGTGGGAACCTCCGGCTCCGGCAAGTCCACCCTGCTTCACATGCTGGGCGGGCTGGACCGGCCAAGCAGCGGCAGCGTCATGGTGGATGGAAAGAACATCTTTGAACTGAAGGATGAGGCGCTGACCATTTTCCGCCGGAGAAAAATTGGCTTCGTCTTTCAGAGCTACAACCTGGTTCCCGTGCTGAATGTGTATGAAAACATCGTCCTTCCCATCCAGCTGGACGGCCGGAGGGAGGACGAAAATTTCATCCAGCAGATCGTGAAGACCCTGGGGCTGGACGGCAGGCTGGATGCCCTTCCGAACCAGCTCTCCGGCGGTCAGCAGCAGCGAGTGGCCATTGCCAGGGCCCTGGCGGCGGCCCCGGCCATCATCCTGGCCGACGAGCCCACCGGCAACCTGGACTCCAAAACCAGCCAGGATGTGCTGAGCCTGCTGAAGGTCACCAGCCAGAAATTCGCCCAGACCATCGTCATGATCACCCACAACGAGGAAGTGGCCCAGATGGCCGACCGGATCATCCGGATTGAGGATGGCCGCATTGTGACCCGGGGGTAATGGCATGAACGTGAAAAATCGAGGCTGTATCCGCCGCCTGAGCTTCAAAACCCTGCTTGCCTCCCGGAAGCGGAACCTGATCGCCATTGCCGCCATTGTGTTGACTACGCTGCTGTTTACGTCCCTGTTTACCGTGGCCATGTCCATCAATTCCAGCTATGAGATGTACGCCTTCCGCCAGGCGGGCGGCTACAGCCATGGCAATTTCAAGGAGGTGACCGAGGAGCAGATCGCCGCCATCTCCGCCCACCCCAAGATCAAGGCCACGGGCGTGCGCTTGACCATCGGCTTCCAGTACGGCGGCGTGTTTGCGAAAACCCCTGCCGAGGTCAGCTTCATGGACGAAAACTGCACCAAGTGGAGCTTTGCCCAGCCCGACGTGGGCCGCATCCCCAAAGAGGGGAAAGAGGTCATCATGGACACCGGTGCTCTGAAGCTTCTGGGGGTGGAGCCCGTCCTGGGGGCCCAGATTCCCTTTACCTTTGAGGTGGGGGATCAAAGCCAGCGCTCCTATGAAAAGACCGATACCTTTACTCTGGTGGGATGGTGGGAGTACGACGACATCTCCCCCGTCCACTACATCAATGTGTCCCGGGAATACGCCGAAAAAGTGGAGGCGGAAGGCGTTGCCGCCGGGATGGAGCCATTTCGCCGGGACTTGAACGTGATGCTGGGCTCCGCCATGGACATTCGGGGCCAGCTGGAGCAGGTGGACCGGGACCTGGGCTACACCTGGGACAACCGGGGGGCGGAAAACAACGTCCGCATCGGCGTCAACTGGGGCTACACCTCATCTCAGCTGGGCGAGAACATGGACGCCTCCACCGTGGCGGCCATGGCGGCCTTCCTGGCCCTGGTGATCTTCACCGGCTACCTGATCATCTACAACATCTTCCAGATTTCCGTCACCGGGGACATTCGCTTCTATGGGCTGCTGAAAACCATCGGCGTCACCCCCCGGCAGCTGCGGCGGATCATCCGCCAGCAGGCGCTGCTGCTGTGCCTGGTGGGCATCCCGGTGGGAATGCTGCTGGGCTACGGCGTGGGGGCGCTGCTGACCCCGGCGGTCACGTCGAACCTCATGTCCGGCAGCATGGGCACCACCATCAGCACGTCGCCGCTGATTTTCATCGCCTCCGGGCTGTTTGCCCTGCTGACGGTGCTGCTGTCCTGCTCCCGGCCCGGGCGGATTGCCGGAAGGATTTCCCCCGTGGAGGCCACCCGGTACACGGAGGCGAGCCACACCAAAAAGAAACGCCGGGCCACCCGGGGGGCCAGGGTGTACCAGATGGCCTTTGCCAACCTGGGCCGGAACCGGAGCAAGACCGCCCTGGTGGTGATCTCCCTGGCGCTGTCGGTGGTGCTTCTGAATATTCTCGTCACCTTCACCGCCGGGTTTGACATGGAGAAATTTCTGGCAAAGACGTCCTGCGCCGATTTTATCGTCAGCTCCACCGACTATTTCCGGTCCAACTGGGCCAGAACCTACATTTCCCGGGAGCAGATTCAGCAGATTCAGGGCAGTACTCAGGCCAGCTTGTCAGGCGTGGGATATGTCCCCGGGACAGTCTATCAGAACGTCTGGATGCGGGAGGAAGCCTGGAAGGCGGAGGCAAACCACTTCTCTGCCAGCTGGGCGGAGCAGGTCCTGCCGACCCGTTCCCGCAGGGACGGCCTGGTGATGGGAGACGCTCTGATCGAAGGGCTGGATGAGAGCCTGCTTTCAAAACTCCAGGTATTGGACGGCGACCTCGGCCCCCTGCTGGAGGGGGACAGCCACAGCATCGCCATTGCCGTCCACACCGACGACTACGGAAATCCGGAACGCCTGGAATCCTACCCCCGGGTGGGGGAAACCCTTCCGGTGACCTATGTGGAGGAATTTACCTATCTGGATGGCCGCACGGGAGAACCTGCCACCGAGGACACTCCAGGGGATTTCCTCCAGATGAAGGTTGAGAAGGGCACGGACATTACCTACACCGTATGCGCCTGGGTGGTGGTGCCCAATGCGATGAGCCATCGCCACGGCACCTTGGGCTACGAGCTGGTTCTGAGCAAGGAGGCTCTGGAGGCCGACAGCGGCGCATCGCCCATTCCCCTGCTCTACCTCTTCGACACGCCGGATGAAGCTGCCGAGAAGGATGCCGAGAGCTATCTTGCCCAGCTCACTGCGGGGAATCAGCAGCTGATGTACGAGAGCAAGGCGAGCCTGCGGGCGGAGTTCAAGGGGTTCCAGGACATGTTCCTGCTGCTGGGCGGGGCGCTGTGCGCCATCATCGGCCTGGTGGGCGCGCTGAACTTCTTCAACGCCATTTTAACCAGCATTCTCTCCCGGAAGCGGGAATTTGCGGTGCTCCAGGCCGTGGGCATGACAAACGGGCAGATGAAGACCATGCTGGTCTGCGAGGGGCTGTTCTATACCCTGGGCTCCGCCGCTTCGGCGCTGCTCCTCTCCCTGGTGATTACCCCGCTGGCCGGGAATCTGCTGGAAGCCATGTTCTGGTTCTTCAGCTCCCACTTTACCGTTGTCCCCATTTTGCTGACCCTGCCTGTTTTCGCCCTGCTGGGCTACGCCATCCCCGCCATCATGTACCGCCAGGCCGCTAAGCAGAGCGTGGTGGAGCGACTGCGGGAAACAGAATAACCGCCTGAACATTCCGGGAAAATGCTTTTCCCGGAATGTTTTGCTATAAATATCCCCCCGGGGGGCTTCCGAAAAGACGGGGCAGATGGTATGATACCCGGGAATGGAAGCGATCCGGGAGAGAGACACATGACAGAAATTCTGATGGGACAAAAAAAGAGAAATCGAAGAAACGCAGAGTTGGTGCTGGCAATGCTTCTTGGCGTAGCAGTGCTGAGCATCATTTGTCTGTTTGTGGGTTCTTCCAATATGACGGTTCGGGAGTGCATCTCGGCGCTGGGAAAAACAGGCAGCGCCGCCCACGTCCGGATTATCTGGAACATCCGGATTCCCCGGGTGCTGGCAGCCATTATTGCCGGGGCGGGGCTGTCGATTTCCGGCCTGATGATGCAGACCACCCTGGGTAACTCCATGGCATCCCCCTCCACCCTGGGCGTCTCCAATGCGGCGGTGTTCGGGGCCAATCTGTCCATCATCGCCTTTGCGGGAGGGTTCCTGTCCACGGGAAACAACTTGAGCAACTACGCCCTGGGGGCAAATCCCTACGCCACCAGCGTGATGGCATTCGTATTTTCCACGGTGTCCATTTTGATGATTCTGGGCCTTTGCACCCTCCGCTCCTTCTCCCCCAATGTGGTGGTGCTTTCCGGCATGGCCATTGGTTCCGTCTGGACGGCGGCTACCACGATTTTGCAGTTCTACGCCACGGATGTGGGGATTTCCGCCGCAGTGGTCTGGAATTTTGGCGACCTGGGCCGGGCCACCTACCGCACCGACGCCATCATGTTTGCCGTGGTGCTGGTGGGATTCCTTTTCTTCATGCTGATGGCCTGGCAGTTTAATGCCCTTCTCAGCGGCGAGGCCACCGCCAAGACCATGGGCATCCGTGTGGAGGCGCTGCGGTTTGTCACCCTGCTCCTGGCCTCCGTGATCACGGCGGTGTGCGTTTCCTTCCTGGGGATCATCGGCTTTGTGGGCATTATCTGTCCCCACGTGACCAAGCGGCTGCTGGGACAGGATCACCGGGTTTCCATCCCCGCCTCCGCCCTCGGTGGAAGTCTGCTCCTGCTGCTGGCGGACACCCTGTCCAGGAGCATGGGGGGTGGTTCAGCCCTGCCTGTGGGAGCCATCACCTCCCTGCTGGGCGCACCGTTTTTCGTCGTCATTATTTTTTCCAGGAAGGAGAACCGCCGATGCTGAACGTGGAGAATCTGACCTTTCGCTACAGCCGTCACGCCCCTCCCGTGCTCAGCGGTGTGAATCTGAGCCTGAACCCGGGGGAGATCGGCATTTTGCTGGGGAAAAACGGCTCCGGCAAGACCACCTGCTTCAAGAACATTCTGGGAATTCTCCCCCCCTCCGGTGGAAGAGTCTGCTTTGACGGGAAGGATTTGCTGAAAATGCCCCGGCGGGAACGGGCCAGGCGCATTGCTTACGTCCCCCAGGACATTCATTTCGGCGCCCTGAGCGTATTTGATTCGATCCTCATGGGCCGGGTCTCCTACTTTGGGCTGAAAGCCAGCCGGAACGACTACCTGGCAGCAGAAAGGATCATGGAGGACATGCATCTGGAGGCCTTTGCCCAGCGCAACGTGGAGGAGCTGTCCGGCGGCGAGCGGCAGAAAATTGCCATTGCCCGGGCAATGGCCCAGGAGCCAAAACTGATGGTCTTTGACGAGCCCACCGGAAACTTAGACATTGCCAACGAGCAGCTGATCATGGAAGAGGCCCGGAAGCTGGCAAAGGAAAAGAACATTGCTATTTTGAGCTCCCTGCACGACCTGAATCAGGCCATGTACTTTGGCGACAAGTTTTTCCTCCTGAAAAACGGCGTCGTCAAATACGTCGGTGGGAAGGAAATCATCCGGGAGGAAATAATCAAAGACATTTTCGACATCAATGTCAGAATTGTTGAGATAGATCATCAAAAAGTGATATTAGGAGGAAACCAATCATGAAAAAAATCACCGCCCTTCTGCTGGTGCTGGCCATAATGCTGAGTCTGGGCGTCTGCGGCGCCAGCGGCCAAAAGGCAGAGGAAATAACCGTCACGGACATGATCGGCAGAGAGGTGGCCGTCACCCCCGGCAGCTACAGAAGCGTGGTCTGCATCGGTGCGGGCGCTCTGAGAATGTACAGCTACATTGCCGATGTGAACCTGCTGTGCGGCGTGGAGGACATTGACAACACCACCCTGGAAAATCGCCCTAAGATGTTTGACTCCGTGGCACGGCCTTATGTGCTGGCCTACGGCGACGTGTTCGCCACCCTGCCCTCCTGCGGTGTAGGCGGCCCCCAGGCCCAGACCGCCGAGGCGGAGAAGATTCTCTCCTGCAATCCGGACATTGTCATTTCGGAATACGAGGATGTGGAGAAGGAGGATGCCCTGCAAGAGCAGCTGGGCGTGCCCGTGATCACCCTGAAATCCGGCCCCAAGGGCGTGTTCGACGACAGCTTCGCCGGTTCCATGAAGCTGCTGGGCACCATCTTTGGCCAGGAGGAAAGGGCGGAGACCCTGGTTTCCTTTGTGGAGACCCAGACCGTCGAAATTAGTGAGCGCACTGCGGGCCTGGCAGAGGCGGACAAGCCCGGCGTCTATATCTGCGGCCTGGGCAACTGGGGCACCACCAACCACCTGATGACCGCCCAGAATTACGCTTCGCTGAACGTGGCGGGGGTGCGAAACATCGTCACCGGACTGGCCACCGACGGCATTCAGTCCATCGAGGAGGAGACCTTTGTGGCCCTGGGTGACGAGATGGACATCATCATCATGGATGCGGCAGCGGTGAAAAACATCGCTCCCCTGTACCAGGAGGACCCCACCCTGTTCGACACCTGCAAGGCCTGGCAGAGCGGAGAGGTCTACCTGGAAATGGCCTACAACGCCTACTATACAAACTATGAGCTTGCCCTGGTCAACACCTGGTTCCTTGCAAAAGCGGTGTACCCGGAGCTGTTTGAGGACATTGACCTGACCGAAAAGGCCAACGAAGTGACCAAGGCCTTCCTGGGTCAGGAACTGGCAGAGGAAATCGCCGCCTGTCCGTCCAGCTTTGGCGGCTACCAGAAGATCGACACCGCCGTCTTCTTCGGCTGAGGGATAAAAGACAGGCAATGTGGTCAACCGAAGGGTTGACCACATTGTGAAAAACGGAGGAGTTTCTATGGAAAAAAAGGATGTTATTGAATTCTTTGACCGGTGCGCCCCCAGCTGGGACGCCGAAATGGTCAAAAATGATGCCATCATCGGCAAAATACTGGATAACGCCGAAGTGACGGAGGGACTGGACATTCTGGATGTGGCCTGCGGCACCGGCGTGATGATTCCCCACTATCTGGAGCGAAAGGCGGCCAGCGTCACCGCCATTGACATTTCTCCGGAGATGGCGAAGATTGCCCGGGAAAAATTTGCCCGGGAGCCCCGGGTAAGGGTTATCTGCGGCGATGTGGAGGAGACGGCCTTTGACCGGCAGTTCGACCGGATCGTGGTGTACAACGCCTTCCCCCATTTTGGAAACCCCCAGCGTCTGATTCGGGTTCTTTCCGGGCTGTTGAAGGAGGGCGGAAGGCTGACCATTGCCCACGGAGCCAGCCGGGAGGCCATCGACAGCCACCATTCCGGGGCGGCCCACAAGGTGTCCAACGGCCTGATGCAGGCCGACCGGCTGAAAAAGCTGTTCGACCCCTACTTCGAGGTGGAGGTCATGATCTCCAACCGCCAGATGTATCAGGTCTCCGGTGTCAAATGGGATGCGGCGGCGCACACCCACGAGGGCCTTTCCCACAGCCATCCTCACGAGCATCCTCATGAGCACGAGCATTCCCATGAGCACAGCCAGGTTGACGCCGCCCCCATGGAGGAGCTGCTGGCGCTGATGAAGTACATGGTGGGCCACAACGATGCCCACGCCCAGGAGCTGGCGGAACTGGCGGATCAACTCCGGGATTCTGGAAAAATCCGTGCCTGCCAGCAGATCATGGACGCTGTATCCAACTTCGATATGGTCAACGCCCAACTGGACGCCGTACTGAAAGAACTGCTGGTTGACGAGGCGTAAAACATCCCCCAGGGGGATGCATGGCATCATACAACCACAGTTAATATGCGCAATCTAACGCAAAGCACCGCACGCTTGGGGAAGCAGTGCGGTGCTTTCTATTTTATGGTTCGGCAGGGGCGTATCCTGGGAATTGCTATTTGCTTCAAAATAATTTATAATGGCCCTACACATTTTGGGGAAAAGCTGGTGGACAAATGCAGACGATCATGATTATTGAGGACGATGGGGCCATCCGGGAGGAGCTGGCTCTTTTGCTGGAAAACGAGGGCTACCGCCCCCTCCCGGGGAGAAGACCCGGTCGTCACCATCTCCGCCCGCCCCCTGGGCAAGCAGGTGGCGCTTACCGTGGCGGATAATGGCCTGGGTATCCCGGCCCACGAGCTGCCCCGGGTTTTCGACCGGGGCTTCACCGGGAGCAACGGCCGGGGAACGGCGGGGCAGACAGTCTCCGGCGGCTCCACCGGCATGGGCCTGTACCTGTGCAAAAAAATCGCAGGCTTTCTGGAGCTGGGGCAGTACCTGATCCACTGCATGACCTATCTGGAGGACGCTCTGAAGGCCTGCCAGGAGCCCCTCACCCTGGGGGAAGCGGCATTGCTCTCCGGAGGTGTCCACACTGAGCGATTGTCCCAGGGCGGCGGGCTCACCAACGGGCGGGGGTATGTCCTGGTGGTGCCGGACGAGGCTGTGGAGGGCCTGGCCGTCCATCACAAATCCTATGCCGCCAGAACCGTCCAGCCAGTTCCCTATGGGTGCTTCTACGAGCTGACCGATTTGATGGACCGGGTCTGGGCCCAGACCGGCTTTGAAGACCACATCACTACCCAGGCAAATGAGGAGGCGGAGGTGGCCTCCCAGACTGCCCTGATTGTCTTCCCCATGTATTATCTGACGCTGGCCCTCATGATGACCGCCGCCACCATCCTCACCATCCAGCAGCTCAGCGAGTCGAACCATTACCAGCGCCAGTTTGCCCTTCTGCGCAAGCTGGGCATGAACCGCCGGGAGATGGCAAGGGTGCTGCGCACCCAGTTTGCCATCTACTATGCCCTGCCCGCTCTGCCGCCCCTGCTGATTGGGATTCCCTTTATTTTCAATCTGGCCGGCCTTCCGGAGCCGGGGGTGATGGTGGGCATGAGCAGCCCCGCCGCAATTACCGTAATCTCCCTGGGAATTTTTGCGGCCATCTACGCAGTTTATATCCTGCTGGCCTACACCAGCCTGAAACGGGATGTGCTGCCAGCATAAAACAGGCCGAACGCAGTAAGAACTTTCCTTTTTAGCTGTTTTCATTTTAGGAAAGATGTGCGAGAAAACGGTAGGGTGCGCTTGGTTTTCAGGCAGGCTATCGTATAATTCACGGAATATCTATCGACTATAGCCTCCTTTTATGATATACTCAAGGTATGCAATCATAAAAGGAGGCATTTCCGTGGGTGGGCAGGAAATCCAAAAGCAAAAAACGCCATTGTGTGCCGGTCTGCTGGCCCATGTGGATGCGGGGAAGACCACCCTTTCGGAGGCCATGCTCTATTGCAGCGGGCAGCGGCGGACGCTGGGGCGGGTGGATCACCGGGATTCCTATCTGGACAGCCACGCTCTGGAACGGGAGCGGGGCATCACCATTTTCTCCAAGCAGGCCCGGCTGGAAACGGAGCATCGGCAGCTGATTCTGCTGGATACCCCGGGACATGTGGATTTCTCGGCGGAGGCGGAGCGGACCATGCCCGTTTTGGACTGCGCCGTCCTGTTAATCAGCGGCACCGACGGCGTCCAGGCCCACACCCTGACATTGTGGCGGCTGCTGGAGCGCTACCAGGTGCCGGTATTTCTCTTCATCAACAAAATGGATCTGCCCGGAGCGGACCGGGAAAAGCTTCTGGCCCAATTGCAGGAGCAGCTCAGCCCCGGCTGCGTGGATTTTGGCCAGCCCTGGGAGGACATTCAGGAGGCGGCGGCCATGTGCGACGAGGCGCTGCTGGAAAGCTATCTCGCCAGCGGAACCGTCACCGACGGGAATCTGCGGGAGCTGATCGCCGCCCGGAAGCTCTTCCCCTGCTGCTTTGGGGCAGCGCTTCGGCAGCAGGGCGTGCCGGAGCTGCTGGATATTCTGGACATTTATGCCCCCCAAAAATCATATGGGGAGGATTTCGCCGCCCGGGTATACAAAATCTCCCGGGACCCCTCCGGCACCCGGCTGACCTGGATCAAGGTTACCGGCGGCAGTCTGCGGGTGCGGCAGTCATTGCGCTATCAAAATCAAAGGGGAGAGGCGCTGGAGGAAAAGCTGGTGCAGCTTCGAGCGTACTCCGGGGACAGGTTCACCGCCCCGGAGGAGATTGCCGCCGGGGAGATTGCCGCAGTCACCGGGCTCACCGGCACCTGCATCGGCCAATCTCTGGGGGCGGAGCCCCAGGGGCAGAAGCCGGTATTGGAGCCGGTGATGACCTACCGGGTAAATCTGCCAAAGGGCTGTGACCCGGCCCAGGCCCTGCCCCGGCTCCGGCAGCTGGAGGAGGAAGACCCCCAGCTCCACCTGCTGTGGGAGGACGGTCAAATCCACGTGCAGATCATGGGCCGGGTGCAGCTGGAAATCTTTCGCAGTCTGGTGCGGCAGCGATTTGGGTTGGAAATCACCCTGGATGACCGGCGGATTTTCTACAAGGAGACCATCCGAAACACCGTGGAGGGGGTGGGCCATTTTGAGCCCCTGCGCCACTATGCCGAGTGCCACATCCTTTTGGAGCCCCTGCCCCAGGGAAGCGGGGTGGTCATTGATACGGTGTGCTCCCTGGACGTGCTGGACGGGAATTATCAGAACCTGATTCTCACCCATCTGGCAGAAAAAGCCCATCGGGGGGTTCTCATCGGCGCCCCCATCACGGACATCAAGCTGACGCTGCTGGTGGGCAAGGCCCACCTGAAACACACCGAGGGCGGTGACTTCCGCCAGGCCACCTACCGGGCCGTCCGTCAGGGGCTGATGCAGGCGGAAAGCCAGCTGCTGGAGCCCTGGTACGATTTTCAGGTAATTGCACCCACGGAGCTGATTGGCCGGGCCATCTCGGACATTCGGGCCATGGGGGGAGAATTTGACGCTCCGGAAAGCCAGGGCGCCATCTCCACCCTCTGTGGGCTGGTACCCGCCGCCGAGGTGCGGGACTATGCCGATCAGCTGGCCGCCTACTCCCAGGGCCGGGGGCGGCTCCAGCTGTCCCTCCACGGCTATGCCCCCTGCCACAACGCCCAGGCCGTCATCGAAGCGGCGGGCTATGACCCGGAGGCGGATTTGGAGAACACGGCGGACTCGGTGTTCTGCGCCCATGGGGCAGGCTTCAATGTGAAGTGGAATCAGGTAAAGGACTACATGCATCTGGAAAGCGGCCTCAAAGAGGAAAAGCCGCCCCAGATCATTCAGCGGGGCAGCATTGACGACAAGGAGCTGGAGCGGATTATGGAGCGGGAATTCGGCCCCATCCGCCGCAGATCATATGCCGCCCCCGCCACCCGTCCCGCCACCGGGGAAATTACCATTAAGCAGCCAAAGCAGCGCTGTATCATTGTGGACGGCTACAACATCATCTTCGCCTGGGACGCTCTGGCAAAGCAGGCGAAATTCGACCTGGACGCCGCCCGGCGGCAGCTGTGCGACAGCCTGTCCAGCTTCGCCGGGTTCACCAAATGCCGCCTGATTCTGGTATTTGACGGCTACAAGCAGAAGGGAAACCCGGGAGAAAAAAGCCAGTTCCACAACATCCAGGTGGTGTATACCAAAGAGGGCCAGACCGCCGACCGGTATATCGAGGAGCTGGCGGCGGAAATCGGGAACAGCTACGCCGTGTATGTGGCCTCCTCGGATGCTCTGGTGCAGCTGTCCTCCTTCCGCAGCGGCGTTCTTCGCATGTCCGCCCGGGAGCTCCACGACCAGGTGGAGTCCGCCCACCGGGAAATGGGAAAATTTTTCAGGTGCTGAATTGGATAAAAACATCCCCTGCGTTGCATAAACGCAGGGGATATGGTCATTCCTTCGATTTATCCTGGTTTTCCTTACCCTCGTAATACTGGTTCAGGAATTCACCGAAATAGCGCTTTTCCGCATCCTTTCTCGCCTGGATGGCCTCCTCCTGGGTTTCAAAAATACCCAGATAGTGAACCTCCTTTTTGAAGGTGAGCACGGCGATCCACTTATCGCCCCGGGCCTGGACGCCGGTATAGCCGCTGGTGTTGTTCTTTTGCAGGCGGCTGCGCTCAATGCGGTCGACGCAGGTGCCGTCCACCAGACGCATCCGCTTTGCCACCGAGCCGTATTTGGCATTGGTACGCTTGATGGCCTCGACCCGCAGACAGCCGCAGCTTCTGGTATTGCCGGAAAGCAGGGAGTTGGCGCTGGTATCCACGGTGTTGCCGCAGTCGCACTGGCAGTGCCACAGGAAGCTGCTGCCCCGCTTTTTGTCCAGGCGCTCCAAAGCCACCAGCCGCCCAAAGCGCTGGCCGGTGATGTCCTTGATCTTCTTTTCCGTGCGGATACAGCCGCAGCTGGAAATCACCTTGTTCCGGATTTTATAGGGCTCTGCCAGAATCTCTCCGCCGCAGTCACATTTGCACAGCCAAAGAAAGCTGCTGCGCCGCCGCTGGTCGGTGGGCCGCACCGCCACCAGACGTCCGGAACGCATACCGGTGATGTCCCCGCAGTGGAGCCGCTTTCGGCCGCAGCCGCAGGAGCGAGTCGTCCCGCTCAGCAGATCCTGGGTGGAAACGGTAACCTGATTCCCACAGCCGCACCGGCAGAGCCAGCAATCATCTTCCTGACTATCAGGTCCGATCACCTGCAATCCACCAAAAACATGTCCAGATAAATCTTCCATTTTACTGACCCTCCCTTGTATACACTTGTCACAATACGACCAGCTTAGTATAGCAGGTACCCCATGACACAAATATGACAAAATTCGACAAACCGGCAGGCAAAACGATTTTATTTTTTCCCTGCCAGCTTAATTATGGTTCCAGAACGCCTTTTTAACGGCTCAACCGGATACACTGCGCCTGTGGTTATTTCCAAAAAATGTTTTTTAAGATATGCTTATTGCTTTGATCCAGCCTTGCACACCAATGGCGGTGGGCAAAATGTTTTCCCTTTATGAATAAGAATTCATTGAGCAGCGGCAGAATTTGTGCTATAATAGATACCGCTTGAATTTCCAGGAGGAATGCAGAAATGGACAAACAGCTTTCTCTGAATATCGCCGTAGACCTCGCCGGTATTTTGGGGATGATTTTCATCTTTTTCAGCATTGGTTTTCATTCCACTCAAAAATGCGGCAAAGAGACGCGGCTTCGTACCCTGATGGCGCTGTTCATCGGAGTGGCGGCGGCGGATCTGGCGACCTGCATCTACAATAGCCACCCGTCAGACCTGCTGAATGCGGTATTCGCCCTCAAGCTGGTTCTTGGCTGCGCCATGATACTGAGCTTTGTATTCTATCTGCGATCAGAGTTGGAGATGATGCCGGAGCAATGGCAGGACAGCACCCGGATCATCACAGTATCCAGCATTGTCATGGGGCTGCTCTTGCTCGCAGACCCCTGGCACAAGCTCTTCTTTTTAAGCCCGCCCAGGCCGGGGGCCGGCTGCTACGGAAAGGGCTTTTGGGTGCTGTGCGTCTATTACTGCCTGGTCATGGGCGCCTGCCTGAATCAGATTCTTATCCATCAGCAGATACGGTGGAGAAAGCGATTTACCTTGGCTTTTTTCTGCCTGATGCACATCGCCGCCATTGCGGCGCAGCCCTTCTTCGATGCGATCCCCCTGGTGAGCCTCGCCCCGCTGCTGTCCATTTTGGTGCTCTCCTCCAACTTCTATTCCGAGCAAAATCAGAAATTTGCCCAGCAGGAGCTGGAGCTGCAAGCCACCCGGGCGGCCTTGGTTCTCTCCCAAATCCAGCCCCATTTTCTCTTTAATTCTATGGCGGCGGTAATGGATCTGTGCGACACCGACCCCCGGGAAGCAAAGGCAGCGCTCCAGGAGCTTTCTGACTACCTGCACTACAAAATCTCCGCCCTGTCCGGAAATTTCCTGGTGAGCTTTGATGAGGACATGGAATTCCTCCAAAACTACCTGAAACTGGAAAAGCGTCGGTTCGGGCCCCGGCTGAACGTGGAATACGAAATCGGCACCACGGACTTCAAGGTGCCCCTGCTCACCCTTCAGCCCCTGGCAGAGAATGCCATCCGCCACGGGCTGAGCAAACGGCCGGAGGGCGGCACCGTCCGGATCGTTACCAAGAAAATTGCGGAATACTATTCCATCCTGGTGGAGGACAACGGGGTGGGCTTCGACACCTCTGTCTCCCCCGACTCCACCAGAAACCATGTGGGTCTGAACAATGTCCGAACCCGGCTGTCCATTCTCTGCCACGGCAGCCTGACCGTCCGCAGTATACCGGGGGTGGGAACCATCGTGGAGATCACTATTCGCAGCAAAGAGGAGGAACCCCATTATGAAAATTCTCGCCGTAGATGATGAACGCAGCGCCCTGAACCTGCTGACCCGGAACATCCGGGCCGTGGTGCCCCAGGCGGAGGTGGTGGATTTTTTCAACCCCGTCGCCGCACTGGACTGGGCCGGTGAAAACACCTGTGACGTGGCCTTCCTGGACATTGAGCTGGGCTGCATCAACGGCATCGAACTGGGAAAGTACCTGAAAGAGCGCAACCCGAAAACCAATCTGATCTTCGTCACCGGCTACCTGGATTATGCCATCTGCGCCTATGCCCTCCACGCCAGCGGGTATCTTTCCAAGCCCGCCAGCCAGGAGGCCATCCGGGTGGAGCTGGAAAATCTGCGCTATCCCATGCCCAAGCCCCAAACCGGCAAAAAGCTGGTGGTTCACTGCTTCGGAAATTTCGAGGTGTTTTACGACGGGAAGCCCCTGACCTTCAAGCGGAGCAAGACCAAGGAGCTGTTTGCCTTCCTCATCGACCGAAACGGCGCCCGGGTCAATTCCGGCGAAATCTGCGCCCGGCTCTGGGAGGACGAAACCAGCGACAAGCGGCAGAAGGACTATTTGCGCCATCTGGTGATGGATCTGTCCAACGCACTGGAGGCGGTGGGAGAATCGGATGTTTTTGTCCGCACCCGCAGCGGCTACAACATCAACCCCGCTCTGCTGGAATGCGACTACTACGACTATCTGAACAACGTCCCCTACGCCGTCCGGGCCTATCAGGGAGAATACATGCAGCAGTACTCCTGGGCCGAGGAACGGATCGGGAGCTTTTCACGGAAGTAGACGCAGGACAGTTAGGAATTAGGGATTAGGAGGATAACAGATTTCCCCGCACCTACGGGAGCGCAGGTGGGCGGTTATCCTCTCAATTCCTAATTATCTCATATCTTGTATCCCATATCTTATATCTCACATCTCCCCGGGCCGGGGGCGGTGCTTGGCGGTGTACGTATCAACGTCGATGCGCAGAACGCTGACGATGGAGACCAGCCGCTCGTTGAATTCAAAATCCTTGCCGGTCTGGGTCTTCATTAGTAGGGTCATGGCCTGCTCCTTTTCCCGGATGTCCTCCACCAGATGCACCTGGCCCCGGCCCATGAGGGAATGGTAGGTGATGCCGTACTGGCAGGGGAGCTTCCCCTGGAAGGCTGACACATCGCAGTCCATCTCGAAACAGCAGACGCTGTTTTTGGCAATCACATCCAGCTTGTACCCCTTTACTGCACTGTGAAGATAGAGGGTAAGCTTCCCATCCTCCAGCCGGTAGCCGTAATTCATGGGCACCACATAGGGCAGCCCCTCATCGATCAGTCCCAGGCGGAGCACCTTGCTCCTGTCCAGAATGCCCCGGATGGCATCCCTGTCCGTTACCTCAAATTCCCGTCTTGTCATTTGGAAAAGCCTCCCGCATGTATCTATTTTCAGAGCAATCATACCACAGCGAGAGGAAAACTGTATGAACAGAATATGAACGTATTCCCCCCAAGCTTGACACAAATGGGGGAACATATTATGATAGGTGAAAAATAGAGCAGAATCCCTGCTGTCTTCTCAGGAGGAAACCTCATGTCCAAAAGAAAACGCCGGGGAGATGGGCTCCGCAAGGTGCTGATCGCCCTGATTGTCATCCTCATCATTGCCATTGGGGCCCTTGTCTGGCTGTGCATTGACCTGGCTACCGCGCCCCAGGAGCCCACGGCTCCCGCCACAGTGCCCACCGAGCCGCTCTACACGGAGCCCCCCACGACCGAGCCCCCTACCACTCAGCCGCCCACCACCCTCCCTCCGGAACCGGAGCATGTGGTGTCCACCGCCACCATTCTCTCCACCGGGGACCTGCTGATGCACGGTCAGCTGATTACCGATGCCCGGCAGAGCGACGGCAGCTACGATTTCAGCTACATCTTCCCCTACATCACCGAGTACGTCAGCGCTGCGGACTATGCCGTGGCCAACCTGGAAACCACCCTGGCCGGTACCGCCAAGCCCTACCAGGGCAACCCCATGTTCAACTGCCCGGATGAGCTGGTGGACGCCGCCAAAAACGCAGGCTTCGACATGCTCCTCACCGCCAGCAACCACAGCTACGACAGCCAGCAGGCGGGGTTTGAGCGGACAGTACGCACCGTGCGGGAGAAGGGCCTTGCCAACCTGGGCACCATGCTCTCCGGCGAGGAGCCCAAGTATGCGGTGCAGAACATCAATGGCATCAACATTGGCATGATCTGCTACACCTACGAGGATTCCACCGGCCCGGGCAATCCTCCTGCTCTGAATTATAACCCCATGCAGTCAAACGGCTATGACATCATCAACTGCTTCCGCCACAGCGACCCCAGCTCTCTGTACAATCATCTGGAAACCCAGATGGAGCTGATGCGTGCCGATGGGGCCGAGGCCATCGTGGTCTACCTCCACTGGGGCCAGGAGTATAAGCTGGAGGCCAATGCCAGCCAGAAGGAGATCGCCCAGAAGCTGTGCGACATGGGCGTGGACGTAATCATCGGCGGCCACCCCCATGTGGTGGAGCCCATAGAGCTGCTGGAAAGCACTGTTGACCCCAATCACCGCACCGTCTGCCTGTACTCCATGGGCAACACCGTGTCCAACCAGCGGCTGGGGAAGATCTCCTCCATTTCCACGGCCCATACCGAGGACGGTGTGCTGTTCTCCATCACCTTCTCCAAGTATTCCGACGGCACTGTGTATTTGGAAGATGTGAACCTGATTCCCACCTGGGTTCGTGCCATCGATGCCAATGGAAGCACCGTGGTCCGGGACAGCGCCACCATCACCCGCTATGAAGTGCTTCCCCTGGACGACAGCCGCCGGGGAGAGTGGGCGGAGCTGTTCGGCATCAACGAAAGCACCCTGGCCCAGTGCACCGATTCCTGGCAGCGTACCATGGACATCACCGGTGAGGGGCTGCGGCAGTCCAAGAACTATCTGAGCGCCGAAAAGCAGGCCCGGGAGGCCAACTACCTCTGGCTTGCCCAGAATGCCGCATAATCTTTTATCCTCCCCTTTGGGCAATGTCACTTAGTTAGCAATTAAGTACCGGCCCAGCGATTCCGCAAAGACAGCACACAGCGAAGCGAAAGCAAGCTGTATGCTGTCTTTCTGCGAAAAGGGCATGGCAACAAAGCGGATTGGACAATCCGCTTAAAAAAGCTTTTCAAATCAGTGGATTTATGCTACTCTATAGAGGAAGCTAACCGCGTGCTTAACGGTCATATTTCGAGGTCTGCTTCTGCCGGGTCGAATTGGAGAAATATGCCTGAGAATGACAGCTTCAACATCGGGTGGAGACACATTACCAAGAAAGAATTGTCTGCAAACATGGACAGCGACAGTGAAATTTGCCTTATAGGCATATTTGCAGTCGGCTTTATGAGAGATTACGGGCGAGGTAATCAGTTCAGTAAAGTTGTACATGATGAGCCTGGCAAAGACCTCCTGGTATATGTACTCCATCTTTTTTGCGTGGAAATGGAGCGACCCAACAGTATATTTGAGTTCCCAGAAAGAAGTTTCGATTCCCCAGCGCATATTATAGAGTTTCTTCAGTTCTTTCTGGGGGAAAGTCAATGGGGTGAGATTTGTAAGAACGGTTCATAGGTGTCTTCGGCGATTTTGAATCGGACAATACGAAAGTGCAGCATGAAGAAGATGGTGGGATCGTGTTTGCTATTCTTCTTTGGCAGAAAATCAAAAACTAAAGAAGAAGGAATATATCGATACCTGTTTTTGTCCTTGCACAACTGCATGACCTCATTCGTAGATCTCGTTGTTAATGACAGATCGATAGGGATATCAAATTCGCCTTGGTCAGGTAAAGTTAAACCGGCAGCGATTCCTCTGGAGATTACGGAATCCTGAATGCGAATAAGGAACTTCCAGCTTTTCTGCTGTATATGAGCCATAACATTGTAGCTTTCGCAGCCTCTGTCAGCAATAATAAGCGCATTTGGGATGGAAGAATGGTCGATCATTTGGCAAAGTACACTCCGCTCATTGGCATCTCTATCTCCAGCTAAAGAAGCATCCTGATAGGTACATTGTAGTAAATCATAAATAGCATCCAGATGGAGAATGTTATAGGAAGCTTGACCGTTTGTGCCGGGGTAGTGAGAAGCGGTATGCTCTGGATTGCTTGGAATTCGGATATCGTAACCATCCGCAGCAAGCAGACGAAAGCCCTTATATAACTTAAGCGGCTGGGTTTTGCGCACAAATAAATCGAATAGTGCAGGGAATGTCTCCGGTGCAAGTTTCTTTCTCTGCTGAACAAGAGCGGAAGCGGATATGGTGTCTGGTGAACAGCCAAAATGCTTTAGCAATTCAGTTGTCAGGGTTCCTCCCTCCATAGCTAACAGAAATGAAACAATCTTTGGGAAAGAAAGCTTCCGGTTCCTCGAAAAATCCTTTCCCGACTGTACGGAAAACATCCAGGATACTTTGCAAAGCTGGTCTAAGACTTCATCCATTTTCCGCTTTACCAACTTAATTCTGTCTAACATTTTACGGGCCTCCTTGTAATTTAGGGTGGGGACACTCCTAATTACAAGGGCCTTTTTGCTATCTGCGGATAGCAAAAAGGCTGCACATTTTCACCTGTTTATCAAGTGTTTTTCGAAAAATATTACAAAAAACTGAACCTCACATTCCTGTGAAGTCCAGCTTTTCTTAACTTAATGACATTGCCCACTGCCGGGCGGCTTCGGGACTTTCACCCATTAAAATGTGCGCTCACCGGGCGCACAAAGAGCAGCACGCCTGTCCAAAACTCGAAACAGGCGTGCTGTTTTTCGGTATCTGATGTTACCTCAGCAAATTATCGGCAAGTTAAATTTGCCCATCAAACAGTATGGATATGGCTGCAAATGCGGTGTTCCTCAAACTTTTTCTGGCATATATTAAAGATCCTATTGCCACCTGCAAGTTACCGACAAGTTAAACGCAAATAATCAGGCCCAGTAAGGGATATAACGCATATATCGAGGTGCTGTATCCGGATCAAGAGGCTTGATCAACTTCAGGTTCACTGCTTCTTTAATAAGCCGGGATACACTTCCGGCAGAAGACGGATTCAAACCGAAGCGTTCCCTGAGAGAAGTATTCGTCAGCTGCTCATTCTGAACCTGCTTAACACAAGCGTGGAGATAGCACGCCCAAAGTTTGTCCTCTGCAGAAAGACTGGCAAACGGCATTTTTGCATACAGAGTGACCTTTGTATTTTCCTCATACAGATCAATTCTAGGAGCAGGCAGCATCTGAAGCTCACAGGAAATCACGATTTTATCCCAGCCCGTTCCCAATTCCTCACAAATCCGCAGACGGCGCATCAACTCTGCCAGCTTCTCGTTCCGAGATCTGGGTGGATTGTCTACTATACGCTTAATGTCCACCATGGGTGTTCCGGGATTGGTGATTTCAATTCTTCCATCAAAAATCTCCACCACCGGTCCTGTTCCGGGAATAGAAAAATCTTGATGAATCAAGGCGTTGCCCACTGCTTCTCTGATTGCCAAACTTGGATAGGGAAGCTCTGATTAAATCGGCAAGAGCTGACGGCAGAAGATTTTGGTTCAGCCGAAAGTTCTGAAATTGAAGGAATACTTTGTGTATTTCTCAATTTCAGAACTGAACGGATGGGGCAAAAGATTCGCCGCTCAACCGCAGACGATTTATTCAGAGTTTCCTTAGGTCAATCTTAATCGATTGCCTTGTTGCTGACTTTGGTGAGACTGCTGGGGTGGCGGTTAATGCAAAAATCGACTTGGAAAAAATGCTCGTTATTTGCAATTTCGGAACGTTTTTCAACGCCAAGGTACCCGGAATCCCCATAGACTACCTCGTCATCCTCCCGGAGCAGATTCGCTGTCTGTGTAATGTCGTGCTCATTTGCTGCTGTGACGGTAATTGTGTGAACCAGGCCGCTGCCAGCATCCACGCCGATATGGCATTTCACCCCGAATTTCCACTCATTGCCCTTTTTCGTCTGGTGCATTTCAGGATCACGGGCTTTCTCAGCGTTCTTCGTGGAGCTGGGAGCATTGATGATGGTTGCGTCCACAATGGTGCCTTCCTTCATCATGTGGCCGGTTTGCACCATAACACAGTTGACTGCATCGAAAAACAGCTTGTTCAAGCCATGTGCTTCCGGCAGATGGTGGAAATTACACAAGGTTGTTTCATCTGACACAGACTCCGTCATGAAGTCAATGCCTGCGAATTTCCGCATGGCATAGCTGTCATAGATAGCATCCTCGGTCACCGGGTCGGACAGGTTGAACCAGATATGGAGCAGATACATCCATAACATTTTCTCAACGCCTATAGGTGGACAGCCACGCCTTCCCTTGGAATAGCTGGGCGCAATAATACCTACCTATTCACCCCATGAAATGAACTCATCCCTAATTTCCAGAAATTTCTCCGGCTTGGTTTTCTTCTTGCGGAAGCTGTATTCAATGTCGGTAAATATTTCCTGCTTCATCCTGCGCTCCATCATTTTTGATGACGTTATTGTACTATGTTCAGAGGCCCTTTTGCAGCGCTGATCTATTCAGAGATTTCTTAATGCTTCTTTCCCAATATGATCACGCTATCCCCGGCTGTCTTTCTTGACACTGTACAGGGCATAATTGCCGATTACCAGCGGCACAATTACAAATGCCGCCAGAATAAGCCAGACCCTCCAAAGATGTTCAGAGGTAAATTCAAAAGCAGCATCCATCTCATGTGGAATCATTGGAAATTCCTCCTGCAATCGCAGTGGCAGAGCATTCAGGTCACTGATGCTGCCTAAGGCTTCCATGCCCCAGCGGCTGAGCATGAGGGCGGAGACATTGGAGGCAGCCCCCTCCATGGCAAACAGCACGCCGGAGAACAGGAGCTGGACGATCAGAATGTAGGGCGACAGCTGGCTGGCAAGCTGCTCACTTTTGACAAAGCAGGAAATCATCAGTCCCATGGTGTCTGCCGCATACATAACCAGAAACACCGTGAGATAATACTCGATCATGACGGAGGGGAAAACCAATCCATCAGTGGGCAGGCTGTTGCCGTAGATGAATTTCACTCCCCAAAAGCTCAGGCACAGAACCCCGCTCTGAATGGCGCACAGAATCAGCTGCAGGATCGCCCGGGAGGCGGTGTAGCAGCCAATACGCAGCGCGCCGCTGACATAATCCCGCTTTACAATGTCCCTCTCTTTTACAATGACTTGAATGGAATTGAATAACCCGCCCCAGATGGCTGCGCAGACGATGATAAAACAGGCGGATTTTGTGCTCTCACAATTGAGAAACATATCCTCACCCGCAATCCAGACGGTGACCGCCGCGGCAATCAGGGGAAACAGCAGAGAAATGACCAGATTCCGGGTCTCGCCCAAAAGCACCCACCAGCCCTCGCTGATCAGCAGCCCCAGTTCTCTCAGAGGGGAGATTCTTTTTCCTCTCATAACGCTCACCTCACATATTTCTTAGGATCCCGTTCCAGCAGCGCATAGGCGTCCCGGATGTCCACGCCGAAGAATTCCCTTGCTTCCTTGGGGGTGCCGGAAAACGC
The DNA here is from genome assembly GCA_021771675.1 of Oscillospiraceae bacterium. The sequence continues at coordinate 40,979 of JAETOP010000010.1, forward strand.
CAGCCGCCCCACACCGTCTACCTTGGCCAGCATGATGACCTGGTCAAAGATATCGATCTCGGAAACATCATGGATGATGGTCAGCACACTTTTCCCGTTTTTGTGGGCCAGATTCCGCATGATCTCAAAAAGCTCATGCTTATAGTTGGGACTCAGTCCCTGATCGGGCTCGTCCAGGCACAGAAGATCCCGGTCTGCCACCAGCTCGATGCCCACGTTTACTCTGGTCTGTTCCCCGCCGCTGAGCTTGTAGTTCCGATTGTTGCGAACACCGGTCATGCTCAGTATTTCCAGAGTCTGATCCACCCGTTCTCTGATTTCCCGGTCCGTCATATCTGCGGGCAGCCGCTTCCGGGCGGCATAGGTGAATTCCCGCTCCGGGGTGAAGAAGCGGTGGAAGGTCTTCTTCTGGGGCACGCTGCCGATCAGGTATTTCATCCGCTCAAAATTTTTCATCAGGTCAACATTTCGGTAGAGCACTGTGCCGTGAACGCCCTCTAAATCCATTCCATTCAGGCAGTTCATCACGGTGGATTTCCCTGCGCCTGCGGTACCCAGCAGCGCCACAAGGGTGCCCTCCCGGATTTCCAGATGGATGTCCCGCAGCAGTTCCTTCATGCCGGTGCCGCTGTTGTTTTTCACCCGCTTGCATTCGATATCCGCCCGCAGCACCACGGGCCGCTCACTGGGGGCGGTCATGTACAGAAGGCGCTGCTCCCTTTGCCGGTCACATTTGGCATAGAGCAGCTGGTCACCCAGAAAGAAATAGCTGCGGTCACACAGGCTGATGCAGTCCTTCTCCCGCAGAGCAACGGCGCCGGTAACTTGGGCCCCGTTCAGGAAGGTTCCAGCCTTACTGCCGCAGTCGGACAGATAATATGTTCCATTGAGATAGGAGATTTTTGCGTGTTTAGCAGAAAGGTACGGGAAAGGTTCCGCAATGTCACAGCCATCGTTCCGACCGATGATCACACAGCCTTGGTTTGGCAGTGGGAAGCTGGTCCACTGCCCCTTGATGGCGGTGGTGGAGAACATCATTAGTACCCCGTCCTTGTTGACATGGTTCAAATCCTCGTTGTCAATGCGCAGGATGTCCCCGTTTTCCAAAGGGGTGCTTTTCTTCTTTCCGGCCAGGGGACGGGGGATTTTCTTCCCGTTGTGGAAGGTACCGTTCAGATTCTTGGGGTTATCCACGAAGAACCATTGCCCTTCAATATTCATCAGCCATCCGTGCTCCCGGCTGGCAATTTTGGAGGTGAGCGGGATGTCCGGGGCGTTGCTGCCGGAGGGGTCGTACCGCCCAATGGCCCACTGGGGGCGTTCGTCCAGGGAGCAGGTGCGGATTTGCTGATTCTCCATAATAATCAGCTGGGCACCGGCGTTCCTGGCTTCATATCTTTGTGTTTCCACGTTGCAACCTCTTCTTCCTTAAAGATCGTCAATCAGATATTCGGAATCTGCCAGCTCTAGCTGGGTCAGAATGTCTTTCACAAACAGGCAGAGTTCATCCGAACCGTCCTGGAAAATCATATCATTGAGCTTTGCCTCTTCCAGGGCGAAAATCACTGCTGCCTCCACGGGGTTCTTGGAATAGAGAGGCTCCATCTGAGCGTAGGTGAGCATTTTATTCATGTCATCCAAATCCATATTCAGGTGCAGTCCCAGGGAAATGATCTTGTGGCGCAGAGGAAACCAGCGCTTGTTCCTAATCTCCGTAATGCAGTGGCGCAATGAGGAGGACCAGCCGGATTCGGAGGCCATAGAGTGAAAGCTGACATATTGGTCATCGCCTATGTCCTGGAGGTTGATTCTCACAAATGCCATTATGTAGCTGTACAGCCTCTGGTAGGATTCCCTGAAGGTGCCCAGATTCAATTGAATAAAGGAAATCATTTCCTCCATGCTGCTCAAAGTGGTAAAGCGCTCCGACATTCTGCTGGTGTCATAGGAATCCTGCGCAGTTGGTGTAACGGCCTGGAGCGCCCCTTTGATATACTCTAAGATTTCCAGATAACAGTCGTAGCTGTGGGGCAGGGTATCGGAGCGAAGGACGAACATGCAGACGCTGTCCTCCAGGGTTTTTACGTACAGCTGAGGGCACCTGCCGTATCGTTTCAGGAAATTATTCATTTCCTCGATGCCGTAACCGGCGGCGAAGCCAATCCGAAGAAACATGTCTCTGCTCTGTGGAAGGGCACCGTTTTTCCACTTGCGAACAGCTGGTTCGCTGACCTTGCAGAGCGACGCAAGCTGCTTGACAGAGAGCTCTGTGTCGGACAAAATCTGTTGTATTTTCTCCTGCCACATCAGCCGCTGATTTTGCAGCTTGGGCAGCAGGATACTCTTAAAATCCTCAATATCTTCACAGTGCTCCAGAAAGTTTGTGATTTTCCCGGTATCATAGGTACTCATCTGTAATCGCCCCTTTACAAATTACAAGGAATCAGAGAAAAGCGAGAATCACACAAGTGATATTGTCCGCGCCGCCATTACGGTGCGCGGCCTCCACCAGCCGTTTGCTCTGGGATTCCACATTGTCATGTTTTTGAAGTACCTGTTCTATTTCGCCATCGCTGCACATGTCGTAGAGCCCGTCGCTGCAAAGCAGCAGACGGTCTGCTTTTTGAATTGGAATCCATTCACTTTCCACGGGATGCAGATTTTCCCGGGTCTGATCCCTGCCAATATATTCCGTAAGCTTGTGCTTGTCAGCCTCGGCGTTGGGGGCATCCTTGTCGTAAAGCCCGGCATCCATTTTCATTTGGGCAAGAGTCTGATCTCTCGTCAGCTGAAACAGTTTCTCATCCCGCAGCAGATAAGCCCGGCTGTCTCCCAGATGGAAAATTTTAAATTCCCGGTTGTCGGTACATACAACTGTGCCAGTTGTCCCGAAAATATTACTCTTGCACTGAAGGGCGACGATTGCATTGTTTGCTTCCAGAAAAGCTCCCCCGAGTATCTTATCCACATCGGCTTTCCCCGTGCTTTCGCTGAAGCGGGAGAGCACCTCCTGAAAAATCTGGGCCGTTTTTTGGGAAGCCAGCTCTCCCTGCTCTCCGCCGCCCATGCCGTCGAACACCCCGGCCAGATGCCAATGTCTGGATTGGTTGGACATGGAGACTGAAAATGCACTGTGGTCAGCAGATTCCTCGTTTATGTGCAGCTCCAACAGGTAATTGTCCTCGTTGTTTTCCCGGACACAGCCCACATCACTTACCGCACTGCCGGAAAAATACATTTGGCAGGTACTTTTTTCGCTTTTGCTGCAGTTCACTCCTGAGGGCGCAGACGTATCTGCGGGCTTTTCGCCTGTGCAAAACCGTTTTATCCAATTCTTCCAGAAAAAGGGCATATCGTTCTCCAATTCATTGAATGCCGCAAATCACCCATCTGCCATCCTCCAGTTCCATGCTGACTGAGGCGGAGAAATGCTGCTGATTGCCGGCCAAGTTGAGTACGCCGGATAGGTGCACTGTGGCTTCTGTTTCATTTTGTTCAACTTCATCGGCTGTCAATTCGATGCGGGGCAGGTCCTTTGCCTGAATGGACCCTTTGCTGGCCAGCGGCATGATGGGAAGCATAAACTGAACAGCAGAGAAGAAATCCTCCACGGAAATACCGCTCTCACCAACGGTCAGCGCCAGGATTGTGTGAAGCTGTTGGGCCCAGGAGCTGTCCAAGCAGCTTAAAAAGGCTTCCGTATCCACGTGGTTAATTGCTTTTTCCAGCGCCTCAATGGTATCTGCGGGGGAGGGCTCCTTTTTTGCGCACCCTGAAAAGAGGGAACACAGCACTGCCGCCACGAAAATGATTGCGAGAGATTTTGTTAATTTGGATTGCATTTCAATCACGCTCCTTCTGATGCCCATTATACAGAGCTGAAATGCATGTTTTTCAGGCAAAGTTTCTTTCATTATATTCGGCATCGGAGCCAATATCAAGAGTACCTCATAAATTTTATGTGTCTTGAGAAAACTTTGGTTGATAAGAGCCATTGAACCCCTGCTATAATAGGGAAACGGCAGGGGGAATTAGGGAAAAATGGTGAGAGCTCAAAACTTCGGTTGACAAGGGGAGCTTGGTGTAGGATAATAATTATTACCATAGAATGGAAAGAGAGGGGTATAATTCCATGTCTATTGAGTCCAGAAGCAGGCAATATGGCAAGGTATTTGACCACTGGCAGATTAGAGACTGCATTGGGGGTGGCTCGCAAGGCAAGACAGCGGTGTTCCGCCTGACCCGAGTGGATTCTTCCCGGGGCGTCAGCGCTTTAAAAATTGTGAATCTGATTGAAGAGCGGGGCCGCTTCGACGAGATGTCCGATTTCCACAAGAAGGAATACGAAGCAGCTCGGGAGGAATGCAGCCGCAGTGCCGAGCAGGAAGTGTGGCTTATGGATGAGCTGCGGGGCAATACCAATATTGTGGACTATCTGGATCACACCTTCGTGGATTGGGCGGAAGAGGACTGCTTCGGCCGGGACCTGCTGATTCGGATGGAGCTGCTAAAAGACCTGCGCAGTGAGCTGCGGGAAGGTAGAATATTCCCTGAAGCGGAGGTCCTGAAAATTGGCCGGGACATTTGCACAGCTTTAATCCTCTGCCATAATAAAAATATTCTTCACCGGGATGTGAAGCCGGAAAACATTTTCCGAAACAAGGACGGGGCTTATAAGCTGGGAGATTTCGGCGTGTCCCGGGTGCTGGATGCCAGGCCGGGAGCGGTGGCCAGCACAGGCATCGGTACTTATGAATATTGGCCCTCGGAGCAGATGACAGGCAGCTACGACAAGCGGGTAGACATTTACAGCCTGGGGCTTGTGCTCTATGAGCTGAGTAACCGCAACCGGCTTCCCTTCGCCGCCTCTACCTATGTCACAGGAAAGGAAGTCTCCCTGCGGCTCTCCGGGGCACCGATGAAGGAACCCACGGAAGTAAGCCCGGCCCTGTCCCGGGTAATTTTGAAAGCCTGTGCCTTCCGCCCGGAGGATCGGTACCAGAGTGCAGAGGAATTCCTGAAAGCCCTGGATTGGCTTAGCGGGAAGGAAAAGCCAGCGAACCATATGGTTGCGCCGGAGCCCCGGCTGCAGGCCTCTGCCCGCTTTGAAACCGTCCCGGCCAGGCCGGATGCTGTTCCAAAGAAAGCCTTTGAAACGCAGCCCGCCCGAGGCTCGGAATCTTTCGAGACCATTCCGGCCCAACCGGAGAGAACCACCAGCGGCTCTTATTTGAAAGAGCCGAAGCACCGGAAGAAAAAGGGAAAATTATTCCCCATTCTTCTGGCGGCGGTGGTGCTGTGCAGTGCGGGTGGAATATTTGCCGGGTCGAAGATTCGGATATCCACTCAGTATTCTTCCGCAAAGGCTCTTATGGAATCGGGCAAATATGACCAGGCAATCAAAGCCTTTGAAGCGCTGGATGGATACCGGGACAGCGGAGAACAACTCGTAAAAGCGCATCGGATGGTGGAGTATGCTGCGGCGGAAGAACTGGAGAGCAGTGGAAAAATTGCAGAAGCTGCCATAGCGTTTTATGCGCTGGGTGAAAGAACACGCAGCTTTGCGCTTTGGAGGCAGGTGAGTGCAGATGATTTCATCAGCGCAAGCGTTTCCTCCACGGTAGGCTTAAAATCTAATGGTACAGTGGTGGCTGTAGGGTACAATGGGAATGGTAAGTGCAGCGTTGACGGATGGAAAGATATTATAGCTATCAGCGCAGGAGCGGGGCATACCGTAGGCCTAAAAGCCGACGGCACGGTGGTGGCTGTGGGAGAAAATAGTGCTGGTCAGTGTGACGTGGACGGCTGGACGGACGTTGTGGCCATCAGTTCGGCTGCTTACCACACCGTAGGCCTGAAAGCCGACGGTACAGTTGTGGCAGTTGGCAGTAATGCATATGGCCAGTGCAATGTCAGTAGTTGGACAGACATTGCAGCCATCAGTGCGGGTGCTTACCAAACCATAGGCCTGAAAGCTGATGGAACGGTGGCTGCCGTAGGATATAATGGGCAGGGCCAGTGCAACACCAGTAGTTGGACAGACATTGCAGCCATCAGCGCAGGTACTTATCACACCGTAGGCCTGAAAGCCGATGGCACGGTGGTGGCCGTAGGATTTAATGAACAGGGCCGGTGTAATGTCAGTAGCTGGACAGACATTGTAGCCATCAGTGCAGGCGATTCCCACACCGTAGGCCTGAAAGCCGACGGCACGGTGGTGTCCGTAGGAGAAAATGCAGCAGGCCAGTGCAATGTCAGTGGCTGGACAGACATTGCAGCCATCAGTGCGGGATATAATCACACCGTAGGGTTAAAGTCCGATGGCTCAGTGGCAGCCGTGGGATGGAACAGTTATGGCCAGTGCAACGTCAGCAGTTGGACGAACCTGAAAACTTCTGCCCTACCCTCCGCAAATGATACAAAACCGGCAGAGAACGCCGGGCTGGAAGCGGATTACCTTGCTGCCGAAAAGCTCTTCCAGGCGGGGTACTACGATCAGGCGATTGCGGCCTTTGAGTCACTGAATGGATACGGGGACAGCGCTGGCCGGATTCTGGAAATCCGCTATACCAAAGCGTGCAGCCTGCTGGCAGATGGGGAGTATGACCGAGCCATTGTGGCCTTTGACGCCCTTGGGGACTACCGGGACAGTCGGGCGCAGGTCCAGAGGGCACGTCAGGCAAAAGCGGCCGCTGAAATGAGCTGATAAATCAGGCTACCTAGAAATTTTCATTTTCCACAGCTGAAACAGCGAAAATATACGTATGGGATGCAGCAACGGGATAAGGAGCGAATAAAATGAACATCACAAGAAAGCGGACATGGAGAAGCGCAGTGCTCTTCTTTCTGCTGGCGGCCGCATTGACTCTGCTCGCCGGGCAAGTCAGTGCTGAGAGCCATCAGCTCGGAGATATAATTACCTTTGGCGCCTACGAACAGAACAATAACAGCTGGGACGGCCTGGAGGATATTGAGTGGATTGTCCTGAGTCAAAAGGAGGATCGCATTCTGATTATTAGCCGATTTTGCATCGACAGTCAGCCATACAATTCAACACTGGAATCTGTTACATGGGAGAATTCCTCTCTGCGGAAATGGTTGAACGGGGATTTTTTTGATACCGCATTCTCTCAGGAAGAACAAACCCGGATTCTTTCCGTGGAAAACGAAAACCTGGCCCATTCTACCGCTGGAACAAGCAGCGGCAGGGCAACAAAAGACCGGGTATTCGTGCTGAGTCAAGAAGAGGTGAAGGGATTTTTTCACACAAATTCTGCCAGAAAAGCTTCTCCAACTGCCTATGCAATGGCAGAGGGGGCATACCGTGATCCCAATAGCCTCACAAGCTGGTGGTGGCTGCGGACAAACAGCTTTTTGGGAGACCATGTTACCTACGTTACCTGTGGCGGCGATGCCAGTTCCGAAGGAAGAGAGGTAACACGGCGGGATGCCGGCGTACGGCCGGTCATGTGGATCAGCACAGAAACAGCGCCGGAAGACAATGAAGCAGACGCTCCGGCCATCCCAACCGAATCCACCCCATCAGCAGTTGCCAATGTTCAGTTCGATTTTGTAAACAATGAAGGCAGCAACTATGCGTATATTTTTGGACGGGATACTGCTGGGCAGCTGCTGTGGTCTTATAAGTCGGATATTTACCGGAACAGCACGCAGCTGCCAAAGGTCAGTGAGATACTCCAGCATGGCGATCGATACTATTTCTGTGAAGATGGGCAGATTGTGGCCCTGGATATTTCAAGCGGAAAAGTGTTGTGGAGGAACGTCGATTTTGGCGGGGCATGTCCCATCGGGGAAGTGGATAACAATGGAATTTTGTACCTCAGCGGCTATGAAGGCCCCGACTTCTATGCAATCGATGGTGATGGAAATACGCTGTGCCGGATAGACAAGCTGGACCCGGATTTCTATTGGCCAATGGAGCTTAAAACATTTGACCGCTTTGTGGAGCTTACTTTTGCATCCAATACAGACCAATTGTTCCGCATTGATACGACGGACGGTACATTTGAGTGCACACGGGTAAAAAATGATTCGGGTCGCTGACGCTTATATTTAAGCGGCGTACCGGGTATACCACAAAAGAACTTATACCATACGAAGATGGGGACGCCTTTTGAGGCGCCCCATCTTCATGTACTTCAAAAGGAAACTTTACCTGCGAAAACATTCCGAATCATGTTGTATTCTATAGCCAGAAAGAGCGCAGACCGTGCTCTGAACAATATGAAAAGGAGAATACTTATGAAAGACACTACGTTGAAAAGAGTCCTCTCTCTGGTACTGGCCCTCGTCCTGACGCTGAGCGCATTCCCCATTCTCGGCTTGCCCGCTTCTGCGGACGTCAGCTGGCCCTGGCTGTCTGCGAGCAACTACTGTGAATATGTGTCGCCGGGAAAGACGACCGTGTACCTGGACAGTGGACTCGCGACCCCCGGCGCTTCCGGCAGAGCATACAACGCCTATATCGCCGGAGGCGACACCTTGAAAATCTATGAGATCACAGGCAGCTATACTTACCTGTCCTATCCGACGTCCAAAGGCTCCAAGACAGGATATGTAAAAACCTCCTCAATCTTCGGTGTTAGTGCGCCAAATGAGCAGGTTACCAGCCGGGGAAAGGCCACCACTTACAAGACCCCATCCACCAGCAGCCGATCCGGCTATGTGGCAAGCGGGGACAAAGTCTACAAGCTGGGCAGTACCAAAAGCGGGTATACCCTGGTGATGTACACTGCTGCATCCGGCTCCCGGGCGTACAAAGTCGCTTTTGTAAAAGCCTCGGACTATGACAACATTATTATTGGCAGTTCCGGAAGCGGCTATGTGGCTCCCAGTAATTCTGGCAGTTCCTCTCAGCTTGATGTTGGGATGCGTCTGCGTTCTATCACAAGGGGCAATCTCCGATTAAATGACAGTACCGACCTGGAGGTTGGGCACACCTTTTCCGGCACCAATGCAAAGGAACAGTGCAAGGGTTATGCCAGAAACCTTTTCAAAATGTGCTTTGGAGTTAATGTCGGAAGCACCCAGGACAACAATTACACCCTGAACTCCGTAAATGGCGTCAGTCTTGTGGGAACCGTCACGGATATGAATGAGCAGAACGTTTGCTCCCTGTTTAAGAGCGCCCGCACCGGAGACTTTGTGCAGATGAGAAGATCCCATGGCGGCCCGCACTCCATGATTCTTTTCAGTGCTGATGACGGCGGCATTTACGTGTTTGAAGCTAATACCGATGGTCGGAATACGATCATGTACAATCACTATACTTGGGCCGATCTTTGTCAAAAGAATAGTGCGATGTCGGTCTACACTGCGTCCAACTATACCTTGACGTAATAGGTATCCATCCTGCCGCCCCGCCTTTTCGGAGACGGGGCGGTTTTTTAGAAGATTTATCATTTATTGTACGCTTTCCTCTAGCGCAGAGCTGAAATATGTGATAAGATGGTTAGCATCAGAGAGAAAAGAGTGATCGATATGTCCATTGAATCCCGAAGCCGGCAATACGGCAAGGTTTTCGACCACTGGCAAATCAAAGAGTTTCTGGGTTCCGGCTCGGGAGGAAAGACGGCGGTGTTCCGGCTGCAGCGCAGTGATTCCTCCTGGGGTGCCTGCGCACTGAAAATCGTCAATCTGATTGAAGAGCGGGGCAGCTTTGACGAGATACCCGATTTCCACAAGAAGGAATACGAAGTAGCTCGGGAGGAGTGCAGCCGCAGTGCCGAGCAGGAAGTCCGGCTCATGGACGAGCTGCGGGGCAATACCAATATTGTAGACTACCTGGATCACACCTTCGTGGATTGGTCGGAGGAGGACTGCTTTGGCCGGGACCTGCTGATTCGGATGGAGCTGTTGACCGATTTGCGAAGCGAACTCCGGCGCGGAAAAAACTTCACCGAAGCAGAGACTTTGAAGGTCGGCAGAGACATTTGTACAGCGCTGATTCGCTGCCACGGCAAGAATATTCTCCACCGAGATGTGAAGCCGGAGAATATTTTCAGGAATAAGGACGGGGATTACAAGCTGGGCGACTTCGGCGTGTCCCGGGTTCTGGATGCCTGTCCCGGTGCGGTGGCCAGCACCGGCATTGGAACCTATGAATATTGGCCCTCGGAGCAGATGACAGGCAGCTACGACAAGCGGGTGGACATTTACAGCCTGGGGCTTGTGCTCTATGAGCTGAGTAACCGCAACCGCCTCCCTTTCGCCGCCTCTACCTATGTCACCGGAAAAGAAGTCTCCCTGCGGCTGTCCGGGGCGCCGATGACGGAACCCACGGAAGTGAGCCCAGCCCTGGCCCGGGTGATTTTGAAAGCCTGTGCATTCCGGCCGGAGGACCGGTATCAGAGCGCAGAGGATTTCCTGAAAGCTCTGGATTGGGTGAGCCGGAAGGAAAAGCCAGCCAACCATATGGCTGTGCCGGAGCCCCGGCAGCAGGCTGCTGAGCGCTTTGAAACCATCCCCGCCAGGCCGGATGCTGTTCCAAAGAAAGCCTTTGAAACACAGCCCGCCCGAGGCTCGGAATCTTTCGAGACTGCCCCTGCCCGGCCGGAGAGAACCACCGGTGGCTCCTATTTGAAAGAGCCGAAGCGCAAAAAGAAGAAAAAAGCAAAAATATTTCCGGTTCTCCTGGTGGCGATGATTCTGTGCGCCGGAGCTGGTATGTTTGCCGGGCCGAAGATTGGGAGATATGTTCAGTATTCCTCTGCAAAGGCCTTTATGGAAGAGGGAAAATACGACCAGGCGGTCAGCGCCTTTGAAGCGCTGGGAGACTACAAGGACAGCGCTAAGCAGATGGAGAATGCCCAACTTGCAGTGGATTACGAGACGGCAAAGACTCTTATGGAAGAGGGAAAATATGACCAGGCAGTCAGTGCCTTTGAAGCACTGGGAAACTATCAGGATAGCGCTGAACAAATGGAGAATGCCCAGCTCGCTGTGGATTATGAAAAAGCGACGGCGCTTCTGGAATCAGGCAAGTATGAAGAGGCAATTTCTGCCTTTGAAGCCTTAAATGGGTATCAAGACAGTGAATCGCAAATTACAGAGGCCCAGCGGATGGCAGAATATGCAGCAGCGGAACAACTGGAGGAAGACGGGAAAACAGCAGAAGCTGCCATGGCGTTCTATGCCTTGGGGGAAAAGGAGCATAGCTTTGAGCTCTGGAGCAAGGTAGCAGTGCAGGATACTATCAGTGCAGGGACATATTTCACAGTAGGACTAAAAACTGATGGTACTGTCTCCACTGCAGGAGAGGGATACTATGACCGGAGTGATTTGGACGATTGGGCAAACATCATCGCAGTCAGCGTAGGACATTATAATGTAGCGGGATTGAAAAAAGACCATACCGTTATTGCTGTAGGAACCAACAGCTTAATTGTGGAAAGCAACACCCTAACCTCAGTAAACAACACCTTAAAAGACGATGTAAGCAACTGGACGGATATTGTATCCGTCTGTACAGGAGGCGGCAATGTAGTAGGGCTGAAAGCCAATGGCACTGTTGTCACTACAGGGGATAATAGTTATGGACAATGTAGCGTTGGTTCCTGGCGGCATATCACTGCTGTCAGCACAAGTGGATTGCATACAGTGGGCCTAAAAGTTGATGGTACTGTCGTTGCTACAGGAGACAATTCCTGTGGTCAATGTGATGTAGGCAACTGGATCGATATTGTAGCTGTTTGCGCAGGCGGGCACCATACAGTAGGGCTAAAAGCTGATGGCACCGTTATCGCAGTAGGAAATAATGATTATGGTCAGTGTGCTGTTAGTAATTGGACAGATGTTGTTGCTGTCAGCGCAGGTAGCCGTCATACAGTAGGGCTAAAAGCTGATGGCACTGTTGTTGCAGTCGGACGCAATCTAAGCCTTCAGTGTAATGTTGGTGAGTGGAGGGATATTGTTGCCATCACGGCAGGATTGGGGCATACTGTTGGCCTGAAATCAGACGGAACTACAGTGTCAGCGGGCACTACCAGCGAGGAAGCACAGGACAGGCAAAAATGGCCCCGGATTATGCTACCTTACTGTGCTCTGAAACGGATAACATCCATTTTGACAGAAGAAACAACAATCACATCTATCCCTACCGGCGTCATCGCTGTTGGTTATGCCAACGAGGACACCGAAATCCGCAGTGGGGCCGGTTTGGGCTGTTCAGTAATTGGTTCTGTAAAGAATGGTGAGAACGTTGTCATATATGAAAGCAAACTGGAAGGTGGACTAGGCTGGGGACGTACCGACCTGGGGTGGGTTTGCACACCCTATTTGAGTATCACTGGAATTGGCTCGGCTGGTTCCGGTAAGATTGGTACGATTGACAGTGCTTTTACTCGCATACGCAGCGAACCAACCTCCGGCAGTACCTTGATTTCCAAGGTGATGGTTTCCTCTCAGGTTGTAATTTACGAGACCTCTATAGAGGGCACTGAAACTTGGGGGAGGACTGACCTGGGGTGGATCAACATGCAAGATGTTACCATGGGCCCTTAATTTTGTGACCACTCCCGATCAAGTGGCAACCAAACAAAGGCAATTAAACACGCTTTTTTCCCGGGATGCCGAATTTGCGGCATCCCGGGAAATTTTTTCAGCCAACAAAACTTTACCTGCAAAATCCATCAACTTCTCATGCTAGACTGTTGTCAGAAAGAACGACGAAGCCGCTTCTCGTTCGGATAAGAAAGAACAGAAAAAGGAGTGCATCAAAATGACGAGTATCATGATTCTATTCTGCGCGATGGTAATTGTATTGGCCGGAGTTCTGTTTTATGTTGGCCAGGTCAATGCCCTTTTCCTGGAAATCATCACGGAAGTTCGGGCAAAAGAAATTTTGGAATACTGTTAACCTGCCAAAGCTGACGGAGGAGGAAGAACGCAATGAGATGTCCAGGATGTAGAAATCAGTTGAGGACAGGGGCAAAATTTTGCCCCGTCTGCGGGAGGGCCGTGGCACAGCGGCAGAGGGCGCATCTTCCATCTGTCCTTTTGGCAACCACGCTTCTGCTGGGCGCTGCTGTAATTGGCAGCATGATTGGAGTTATTCTCACAGACGCTGCCAGGGAGGATAAGCCCGTCATCACCCTTTTTTCCGAGGAGACAATCCCTTGGGCAAAGGGTACTGACGAGGCAGTCCATGGTGACGCAGAGAGCAAGGCGCAGGAAGCGAATTTTTTTGAGGATGCAGAGTCGGACGGTAATATTCCGGATCAGGGCGGTGCGGACTCCGCTGCCATGAAAGAAACTTCTGTTGTGCCCTCTCGCCCAGGGAAGCTCTCGGAGGAACAACTGCGGAAAATCAGCGCTGAGCTGGGTGTACCGGAGAATCTGGACACGCAGATCACCCAGGGGGAGCCCGCCTATTGGGAGGCTGGAAGCATGTACCGTACGCCGGTTGAAATTTATCATGACGGAAAACTCATTGCCGGCGCCAGTGTGGAATCGTTCACCGGAGGGTTGGCCGGAGCAGTTTTAACGTATTCAGAGCCGGCAGAGACGCTCCCTCAAACTGCGGAGGAAAAGCGAGCCGTCAGAGGGTATGTTTCAAATGCGGAGGGAGGGCTGAATGTCCGGGAAAACCCAAGCACTTCTTCCCGAAGTGTTCGCCGAATCTATAATGGGGAGCCGGTTGTAATTACGGAGCAGCTGGTCGCAGAAGGGCTGCACTGGGGCCACATATCCGGCGGATGGATTTGTACCAATTATGTAACTTTTGAAGAAGATGCGCTCCTGGATGATTTTTCTGATGATGCGTCGGGGAAGTATTACATGGTGTCCCCCTCGGCCGGACTGGTAAATGTCCGCAGCGGTGCAGGAACATCCTACCAGTCTCTCCGGCGGATTCCCGGCGGTGAGGAGCTGGTGATTTACGATCAGACGGATGCCGAGGGAAGAACCTGGGGAAAAACCGATGTGGGCTGGGTGTGCATGGATTATCTGATTCCGTCCGACTTTGAGACGGATATAAATTGGGGTGATGAAGATTTTGATTTCCCGGCAGATGATGGAGATACGGACGATTCCGGAGTTAATGAGGAAAGCGGCAGTTTAGATGATTTTTGGGGATAATCCGGCGGGTAGAGGTTTTCCGGGGTTACAGAGAAAATTGTGTGAAGCACTACTACGTCCGAACGACATATCTGATCCCAAAAGAGTGAGTGATTGACTGCCTTCTCAGTACCCACTATGCACAGTATCGGATGAAATTGAAAGCTCGCATTTGAAGCATCAATTTATTCATTTATAATGATTTTTCCAAAGCACCCTTCGGGGTGCTTTCGGCGTGTCGAAAAAGGCCTCGCAGAGTTCGCCGCCGCAGCGGCGAATAAAATCAGATCATTTTCCGCCGCGACATGTGCGTGGCGGAAAATACATTCCAGGCTGCGTGTGTGCGAGT